>NZ_JBFRFS010000012.1:0-158703 GCF_052114945.1 Glaciibacter sp. 2TAF33 | reverse complement strand
ACTGACATTTCCTCAGACCCTGTGGATAACTCCCCCGTGACACCAAACGTGACACCACATAGGCGCGCAACCAACCAGGCCGTTCGGCAATCCTGCGCGGTCCAGGTATCCATACATCCACCCTACGAACCACCACTGACATTTCCTCAGACCCTGTGGATAACTTCGCTCCGCACGCAGGACGCCGGACGTTCATCGAGGCAGTAAGGTCGATCAGCGCCCGGGCAGCTGGGCCCGCGAATCGCGTGCGCCGGCCTGCCAACGCCGCCGGGGCAACTGAGCGAGAAAGGAGAACAGGCGCTCCAGCGGCCCCGATCCGAACCACCACCGCCACGCGGCAGCGAGCACCAGCGAGGCCAGGGTCAGCCAGATCAGCAGCGGCCACCCCGGGTACTCGATGGCACCTCCGCCTTCGTCCACGGCGACCACGATCGCCAACGAGATGATCTGCACCGTATAAACGGTCAGCGCCATCGCCCCGAGGGCGCCCACCGGCCAGGCGACCGCCAGCGCCGCGCGTCCGGCCGCACCGCGTCGCATGGAGGTCGCCCAAAGCAGCGCGCCGATGACGGCGATGGCAACGCCGCCCGACCCGAACACCTCGGCCGTGGTGGAGGAATGAGCCTCGGCCGTGATTCCCGGCACCGCGCGCGCGGCGCCGTATCCGACGATCGCCGCCGCCGTCCCAGCGACCATCATGAACACCTGCGTTCGGCCCCGCGTGAGGCCCGATCGCGCCGCGGCCAACCCGGTCAGCAAAAACGGCATCCAGACCAGGGCCGGGTATGTGCCGTCGAGCAGGTAGTACTGCAGCAGATGCTGCGCCGGCGCGGCGTCGGCATCCGCTTCACCCACTCCGGCTGCCAGGGCGGGCGCTGCCACCGCGAGTGCGACCGCGAGGAGGGCCATCGCCCACCGGGGCAGGAACAGCGCCGGCACCAGCATCAGGAACATGAACGCGTAATAGTCCAGGATCACCACAACGCCGCTGTTCAACGACGCGAGGATGCCGCCCAGCAGGAACAAGCAGACCGCCCGCACGACGACTCCCAGCACGAAGGCCGCGCGGTTTCCACGTGCCAACGGAGACCCTGCGCCGCTCATGAGGCCGAGCGAAACCCCCGCCAGAGTCGCGAACAGCACAGATGAACGACCGTCGACGAGGAGTTCAGACTCGTCAGGCCGCGGAATCGTGTGGGCGACGAACATGCCGATGATCGCGAGCCCCCGAGCGACGTCCACGCCGATGATCCGCCCGCCACCGGACCGCATCAGTGCACGCTCGCGCATCATCGGCCGATCGGCGTCGTCACGGATCGGTGTGACGGATCGCCGTCACACCCCGCGAGCGTCATCGAGCCACTGCAGCGATCGCCCATGCGGTTGCGTGAAGGCCAGCGGCTCTCCATCGAGCGACAGCACGAAATTCGTGGTGTCAGTGGGCGGCGCAACCAACTTCTCCATCACGCCCGGAACAACGGTCTGGCCCTCATTCGCGAGCCAACGCACCGGCAGACGCCCCATCGTCGCGACGAATCGCCGCCGGTCGGCCTCGTTCAGGTAGGCCAGGACCACGGTATGAAACACCACAACGGATGCCCCGGCCGGCGCCCGCGCTACGAGCGCCTCGATCTCGGCGTTCAGGTCTCCCTTCACGATCTCCACCGGTTCGGCCCGCGCCACCTCGAGTGCGGCACCCAGCCGCACCCGACGGTCCTCGTGCTCGGGCCAGATCAGTGCCTCGAGCCAGGCGACGTCGTCCGGATCGTTCACGTCCAACGGGTTGAGATCGATGCCGGCGCGCCAGACGACCTCGGGCAGATGCTCGGGGAACGGCACCGGGCCGGAAGCCGCGCAATCGAGAACGACCGGGCTCGGTCCGTCAGCGGGATGCAGCATCCGTTCACTGCCGTCGGGGAGGGTGTATCGATAGCTGTAGCGGTCCGGGTGCAGGCACAGCCCGGCGGATGTCCCGACCTCGATCAGGGCGAGCGGACCGGGAATACCGGCGAGCGCGGGCACGAGCGTCGCGCAGCGGCCGGCCTCGTTGGTCTGGGTGGCGTGCGCGAGGCACACCTGCTCCACGTCGCCCCAGTTCTCGGCCAGCCAGGCGGCGAATTCGGGATAGCCACTGACCGACGCACCCCGGAAGCGAGCCGCACTGAAGACCAGGTTCGGCTGGCGTTTTGCAGGCGGAAGCCGGTTTATCAGTCCGATGGTCGCCCTGTCGCCGGCGACGCCGTGCGCCCAAGACTCGTAGCATTCGCTCATCCCCCGCGCCTCCACGTCGGCGAAGGCCCGGTAGCGGTCAGCCGTTTCCGCGTGCGGGTCCATGCTGGTTCTCATGCTGCAACACTAATCATGGCTAGGCTTGGGGACCGTGCACCGGCGCCATAAGAGCCTCTGCACTCTCACTTCCCCACGACCATTTGGAGACGCAGTTGCCAGGAGAAAACCTCACCCGAGTCGAAGCCCAGGAGCGCGCCGCTCTCGTCACCGTGCAGAGCTACGACGTGGCGCTTGACCTGACGACCGGGCCGGAAACCTTCCGCAGCGCGACCACCGTGAAGTTCGCGGCACAGCCGGGCAGCTCGACCTTCATCGACGCGATCACGCGCACCGTGCACTCCGTGACCCTCAACGGCGCCGAACTCGACCCGGCGACCGTCAGTGACGGCATCCGGATCCAACTCGACGATCTCGTCGCCGACAACGAACTCACCGTCGTCTCCGATGCGATCTACACCAATACGGGCGAAGGCCTGCACCGATTCGTCGACCCGGTCGACAACGAGGTCTACCTGTACAGCCAGTTTGAGGTACCCGACTCCCGGCGCATGTTCGCGGTGTTCGAGCAGCCCGACCTCAAGGCCACGTTCACGTTCACCGTCACCGCGCCGTCGAGTTGGGAAGTCGTTTCCAACTCCCCCACCCCGGCGCCCACGGACGCCGGCGACGGCGCATCGACCTGGGCGTTCCAACCCACCCACGTGATCTCCAGCTACATCACGGCGTTGGTCGCCGGCCCGTACGCCGTGGTGCGGAGCGAACTCACCTCCAGCGACGGACGCGTGATCCCGCTCGGCATCTTCAGCCGCAAGAGCCTGTTCGAGTACGTCGACGCCGACTACATCTTCGAGAAGACCCGGCAGGGCTTCGCCTACTTCGAGGACAAGTTCGACCACCCGTACCCGTTCACCAAGTACGACCAGCTGTTCGTGCCCGAATTCAACGCCGGCGCCATGGAGAACGCGGGCGCGGTGACGTTCACCGAGACGTACGTGTTCCGTTCGAAGGTCACCGACGCGATCAAGGAACGCCGCGTCGTCACGATCCTGCACGAACTGGCGCACATGTGGTTCGGCGACCTGGTCACCATGAAGTGGTGGAACGACCTGTGGCTGAACGAGTCGTTCGCCGAATGGGCGTCGACCATCGCCACCGCCGAGGCCACCGAGTGGACCGAGGCGTGGACCACCTTTGCGGCCATGGAGAAGAGCTGGGCGTACAAGCAGGACCAGCTGCCCTCCACCCATCCGGTCGTGGCCACCATCAACGACCTCGAAGACGTGCTGGTGAACTTCGACGGCATCACCTACGCCAAGGGCGGCTCGGTACTCAAGCAACTCGCGGCCTGGGTGGGAATCGACGCGTTCTTCACCGGAGTCGGCGCGTACTTCAAGAAGCACGCCTGGGGCAACACCGAGCTGAGCGACCTGCTCAGCGAGCTCGAGTCCTCCAGCGGTCGCGACCTGTCCGAGTGGTCGAACCTGTGGCTCGAGACCGCCGGCGTCAACACGCTGCGGCCCGAGATCACGACCGACGATGCGGGAACCATCACCGGATTCGCCGTGCTGCAGACCGCTGCCGCCGACTACCCCACCATCCGCCCGCACCGTCTCGCGATCGGTTTCTACGACTTCGATTCAGCTGATGGCCAGGGGCACGGCCCCTTGGTAAGGACGCATCGGGTGGAACTCGATGTGGACGGTGAGCGAACGGATGTCGCTGAGCTCGTCGGCCGCGCCCGCCCGGCCCTCGTGTTGTTGAACGACGACGACCTGGCCTACGCCAAGATCCGCCTCGACGAGGCCTCGCTGGCGGTGGCGATCGAGAACCTCGCCGCCATCGAGAGCCCGCTTGCGCGCTCCCTGGTCTGGGGTTCGGTCTGGGACTCTACCCGCGATGCTCAAACGTCGCCGCGCGACTTCGTGCGCCTGGTGCTGAACAACATCGCCACCGAGACCGAGTCGACCACGCTCCGTACTGTGCTCGGGCAGCTCGTGCTCACGGCGAGCCAGTACGTTGCCCCGGAGCACCGCTCAGCTGTGCTGGGCGAGGTCGGCGACGCACTGCTCTTGCTCGCCCGGAGCGCCGAGGCGGGCAGCGACGCGCAGTTCCAGTTTGTGAAGTTCCTCGCATCCGTCGCCAGCACCGGCGAGCAGCTGGACGCTGTCGCTGCGCTGCTGCACGGTTCGGCGCCGCTTGAGGGGCTCGTTATCGACACCGACCTGGCCTGGGAGCTGCTCATTTCCCTCGTCGCGGGCGGGCGGGCCGGCGAAGCAGAGATCGCTGCAGCGCTGGCGCACGACAACACCGCGACCGGCGCGCAATCCGCGGCGCAGGCCCGTGCGTCGATCCCGACCGCCGAGGGCAAACAGGCCGCCTGGGCGTCGCTCATCGATGTCGACACGGCACCGAACACGATCGTGCGGGTGACGGCGGCGGGGTTCCTTCGGGTCAACGACACGGCGCTGCTCGAACCGTTCGTGGAGCAGTACTTCGCCGTGCTGCAGCAGGTCTGGGCGTCGCGCGCGTATGCGATCGCGGAGAAGCTGGTCGTCGGCCTGTACCCGGCGCCGCTGGCCAATCGGGAGCTCGTTGACGCGACCCGCGCATGGCTTGACGCAAACGCCGAGCCGCACGCGCTCCGCCGCCTGGTCGTCGAGAGCCTCGCCGGGGTCGAGCGGGCACTCGCCGTGCAGGCTCACGACGCGGTGTAACCTCCGCTCGCGGTGGTCGAGCGTGTCGAGGCCCGGTCTCGACAAGCTCGACCACCGGCGCCTCAGCCTTTGCCAAGCGGGCCTCGGTAGACTGGTTTGCCTATGGACTTCGACGCACTGTGGACATCACTCTGGAACACTGACAACCTGGGCAAGTTGATCACGATCGTCGTGATCATCGTCATCGCGTTTGCGCTCCGCTGGGGCCTGCACTTCGTGATCCGGCGGGTCGTGCAGCAGATCGTCTCCGGCGCCAAAAAGAAGCAGAACGTGCAGGACACGCAGGCGCTGGTCGCGTCTCCGCTGGCGGCGGTACGGCTGGTGCAGCGGACGCGCACGCTTGGATCGGTGCTGACGAACATCGTCAACGTGCTGATCTTCGTTGTCGCCGTGCTGCTCATCATCAATACGATCAGCCAGACGGTGCTCGGCTCCTTCGCCCTCCTCACCGCCGCCCTGGGCGCTGGCCTTGGTTTCGGCGCCCAGAACATCGTCAAGGACGGCCTGAACGGCCTGTTCATGGTCATGGAAGACCAACTCGGCGTCGGTGACGTGGTCGACGTCGGCCCGGCGACGGGTGTCGTGGAGGCGGTGGGGATCCGGATAACCCAGATCCGCGACGTCAACGGCATCCTCTGGTTCGTCCGGAACGGTGAGATCCTCCGGGTCGGCAACATGTCGCAGGGCTGGGCGCGTGCCATCATCGACCTCGCCGTTCCGTATGACACCGACGTGGATGCCGTCCAGGCCGAGGTCCTCCGGGTCGCCGTCGACATGGCGGGCAGCCCGAAGTGGCGTTCCCGCATCCTCGAGAAGCCCGAGGTCTGGGGGCTGGAATCGATCTCCGACGAAGCACTGGTCATCCGTCTGGTCGTGAAGACCCGCACGTCGACCAAGGACGACGTGTCCCGGGAACTCCGCATCCGCTTGAAGAAGGCGCTCGACGAGATGGGCGTCACGCTTCCCTCGCTCAACACCGTCGTGCTCACCGGGTTCGACGGGGCCGCGAGTGTCTCCGGCGCCCGCCCGCCGCGCACGAGCCCGCTGCCGGTCCTCGAGCCCATCAAACCGGTGCGCAAGAAGCGCGTTTCGCGAGCGGAGGCGCCCCGTGGCAACTGAACCCACCGGAGTACACCTCCGCGACGGCGAACACGGGGACGCCGTCGTGCCGACCTTCTATGACCAGATCGGCGGCCGGGCGTTCTTCGAGAAGCTCATCACCGAGTTCTACCGCGGGATCGCGAACGATCCCGTGCTGCGGCCGATGTACCCGGAACAGGACCTGGGGCCGGCGACCGAACGCTTCACCATGTTCCTTGAACAGTACTGGGGCGGCCCCGGCACATACAGCGAGCAACGCGGACACCCGCGGTTGCGCATGCGCCACCAGCCGTTCAAGGTGAACCCCGACGCCCGCGACCGCTGGCTAGGGCACATGCGCGACGCCCTCGACACGTTCGACCTGCCACCGCTGCAGCGTGAGACCCTCTGGGACTACCTCGACCGGGCGGCGCACGCCATGGTCAACACGTTCGAGGAATAGGAAGCTAGTCCGGCAACGCCGGAGCCAGGTACGGAGCGGTCACACTCTTCGCCATGGTCACCAGCTGCCGCGGCGTGCCGACGGCCACGACGCGGCCACCCTTGTCACCGCCCGCCGGACCGAGTTCGATGATCCAGTCCGACGCTGCGACGACATCCATGTTGTGCTCGACCGCGATCACCGTGTTCCCCGTCTCGGTGAGCGTCTCGAAGACGTCGATGAGCGCATGCACGTTGGCCGGGTGCAGGCCGCCGGTGGGCTCGTCCAGCACGAAGATCGTGCCGACCCTCCCGGGGCGCTGAAGCTCCGTCGCCAGCTTGATCCGTTGCGCCTCACCACCGGACAGCTCCGTGGCGGGTTGCCCGAGGGTGAGGTAGCCCAGCCCGACGTCGGTCAGCACCCCGAGCGCACGGTCGACGGCAGGAACATCCGCGAAGAACGCGTGCGCCGTCGTGACAGGCATCGCGAGCACGTCTGCGATGCTCAGGCCGCGGTAGAGCACCTCAAGGGTCTCGGGGTTGTAGCGGGCACCCTGACAGGTGGGGCATGGCGAGAAGTCGTCGGGCATGAAGATCAGCTCGATGCTGATGAATCCCTCGCCGCGACAGGTCGGGCAACGTCCGCCCTCGACGTTGAATGAGAAACGGCTTGCCGTGTACCGGCGAGCCTTCGCGTCTGGAGTGGCCGCGAAGAGCTGGCGCACGGTATCGAAAAGCCCGGTATACGTCGCGAGGTTGGACCGTGGTGAGCGCCCGATCGGCTTCTGGTCGATCGAGATGATTCGCTGCCTGGGCTGCCCCGCCTCGTTGTCGGAATCGACCCGGTCGATGATTTCGGTGAGCAGTGATGATTTGCCCGAACCCGAGACACCCGTGATCGTGGTCATCACCCCCAGCGGAATCGTGACCGACACGTCCTGGAGGTTGTTCCGGGTCAGCTGGGTGAATTCTCGCCACGCCTGCGGCGTGCGGAGGGCGTGCCGGCGCGGCGGCCCGTCGGGGAACATGTAGCCCGCGGTCACGGACTCGCCCGCATCCTCCAGTTCAGCCGGCGGTCCGCTGAAGATCACCCGTCCTCCCTCGCTGCCGGCCCTCGGCCCCACGTCGACGATCCAGTCGGCTCGGCGGGCGATTCGAAGGTCGTGCTCGACCACGAGCAGGGAGTTGCCGGCGGCGATGAGCTCGCGGAGCGCGGCGTAGAGGGCCCTGGCATCCGCTGGATGCAACCCGGCGGACGGTTCGTCCAGCACGTAAAGCACGCCGAACAGACCGGACCTCAGCTGGCTGGCGAGCCGAATCCGTTGCAATTCACCCGGGGAGAGATCGACGCTGGAGCGGTCCATGGACAGGTAGCCGAGCCCGAGGCGGATGATGGCGTCGACGCGCCCGCCGAGATCCTTGACCAGGGCCCGGGCAGCGGATGCCGCCGGCGCGCCATGCTGGTCCTCCCCGCGGGCTTGCGTCCCAAGGCCCTCGTCCAGCACCTGGCGCAGCCGCGACAAGGGCAGTGCAATCAGTTCGGCGATGTCGTTCCCGCCGAAGGTGACGGCGAGCGCCTCCGGCCGCAGTCGCTTCCCCCGGCAGGTGGGACAGGCGCCCACGACCAGGTACGGTTCCAGCCGGTTGCGCTGGGACTCCGCCTCGGTCTTGGCGTAGGTGCGCATCAAGTACTTCTCCGCCGACTGCCAGGAGCCGTTGTACGGGCGCTTGTTCCCTCCCTCGCGGGCGTGGACGACGACCGTGGGTTCGTCATCGCCGAACAGGATCTCCCGCCGGACGGAGGGCGCCAGGTCTTTCCACGGCGAGTGGATGTCGTAGCCGAGCTCGTCGGCGATGCGCCGGTAGTTGACGCCCTGCCAGCCGCGGTTCGCCCACACCGCGATGGCGCCCCCGTCGATCGACAGCGACGGGTCGGGGACGAGGAGGTCTTCCGTGGTGGACCTCGCCACGCCCAGCCCGTGGCAGGTCGGGCACGCTCCGGGGGGCGTGTTGGGAGAGAACGCGGCAGCCGACAGGTGTTCTGCGCCCTCCGGGTAGGTGCCGGCCCGGCTGAACAGCAGGCGCAGCACGTCGGAGAGGGAACTGATGGTGCCGAGCGATGAGCGGGAGCTCACGCCGCCCCTGGCTTGTTTGAGCGCCACCGCAGGAGGGAGCCCGTCGATCGAATCGATGTCGGGCGCCCCGGCCTGGTCGATCAGGCGGCGGGCATACGGGGCGACGGACTCGAAATAGCGTCGCTGGGCTCCGCGAAGACCGTGCCGAACGCGAGCGATGACTTGCCGGAGCCGGAGACGCCGGTGAACACAACGAAGGCGTCGCGCGGAATATCGACGTCGACGTTCCGCAGGTTGTGTTCCCGTGCGCCCCGCACCCTGAGCCAGCCCGACGACCCCGGAGGGAGTTCAGAACTCGCGGTCACTGTCTCGCCGGTGGTCACCATCTGTCAACGCTAACAAAGCGGAAACGGGTTCGAGGAATAGGCTCGGGTCTCGGGTCTCGGGTCTCGGGTCTCGACAAGCTCGACCACCGAGGCACGACCACCGGGTCTCGACTGCCCGACCACCACGACAGGAGTCACGATGCCCTCTCATCCTCCCGAGGCCGATGTCATTGTTGTGGGGGCGGGCCTGGCCGGGCTGGTGGCCACCGTCGAACTCGTCGACGCCGGCAAACGGGTGCTGCTGGTGGAGCAGGAACCGGCGGCCTCGCTCGGCGGGCAGGCGTGGTGGTCGTTCGGCGGCCTCTTCCTGGTGGACTCCCCCGAACAGCGCCGGATGGGAGTGCGCGACACTTTTGAACTGGCCCGGCAGGACTGGTTCGGCAGTGCCGGTTTCGACCGCGACGAGGACTACTGGCCCCGCGCGTGGGCGGAGGCGTACCTCGATTTCGCCGCCGGGGAGAAGCGCGCCTGGTTGCACCAGCGGGGCATGAGATTCTTTCCGGTGGTCGGCTGGGCCGAGCGGGGCGGATACACGGCCCTCGGGCACGGCAACTCAGTCCCACGCTTTCACATCACCTGGGGTACCGGACCTGGCGTGCTGGCGCCCTTCATCACCCGGGTGCGGGACGGTGTCTCGGCGGGTCTGGTCACGGTACGGCACCGCCACCGGGTCGACGAGCTTGTAACGGTCAATGGCGCCGTCGTCGGCGTGCGCGGTACGACCCTGGCGGCGAGCAACGCCCACCGCGGCGAGGCGAGCACCCGCGACGCCGCCGGCGAATTCGAGTTGCGCGCCTCGGCGGTCATCGTCACCAGCGGTGGCATCGGCGGCAACCACGACCTGGTGCGCGCCCACTGGCCGGCGCGGATGGGCGCGGCACCCGGACACCTGCTCTCCGGGGTCCCCGACCATGTCGACGGGCGGATGCTCGGCATCGCCGAAGCCGCCGGCGCCCGCCTGATCAACGGCGACCGGATGTGGCACTACACCGAGGGGATCACCAACTGGGACCCGGTCTGGGCTGCCCATGGCATCCGGATACTGCCGGGCCCGTCGGCGTTGTGGCTGGACGCCACCGGCACCCGGCTGCCGGCGCCGCTGTTCCCCGGTTTCGACACCCTGGGCACGCTCGAGCACATCGTGAAGACCGGCTACGACCACAGTTGGTTCGTACTGACGCAGAAGATCATCGAGAAGGAGTTCGCGCTGTCCGGCAGCGAGCAGAACCCCGACCTCACCGGGAAGGACCTGAAACTGTTGGCGCAGCGGGTGGGGCCCGGCGCGCCCGGCCCGGTCGAAGCGTTCAAGGAGAAGGGCGCCGACTTCGTCGTCGCCGACACCCTGCACGACCTGATGGCCGGAATGCAGAAGCTCTCCCCCGAGGTGGAGCTCGATTTCGCGCAGATCGAACGGGAGGTCGTCGGGCGTGACCGCCAGCTCGACCACGATTTCAGCAAGGATGCCCAGATCAACGCGATCCGGCAGGCCCGGCACTACCGGGGTGACAAGCTGATCCGGGTGGCCGCGCCGCACAAGCTGCTCGACCCGAAGGCGGGACCGCTGATCGCCGTCAAGCTGCACATCCTCACCCGCAAGTCACTGGGCGGCATCGAGACCGACCTGACAGCGAAGGCCCTCGGACCGGGCGGGCAGCCGATCCCCGGTCTCTACGCCGCGGGCGAGGCGAGCGGTTTCGGCGGCGGCGGAATGCACGGCTATCGCTCGCTCGAGGGCACGTTCCTCGGCGGTTGCCTGTTCTCCGGCCGCACGGCGGGCCGGGCGGTCGCCGCCGCGCTGTAGTCGCGCCGCGCTGGAGCCCCCAAAGTCCAGCTCAGGCGCGGAGTGTCCACGGCTTGCGGCGCACCAGCACGTGCCCGCGACTCGTGCTCAGCCGGGTCCACGGGCCGGTCTCGTAGAGTGCCACGGGCTCATCCGCCGATAGGAACCCGAGGCTGAACGCCGCGAATCCGGCACCGGCGGGCACGAAGTCCAGGCCCTCCACCGGCTTCCCCCACACGTCGGAGCGCACCCGATGGACGATCTGCTCGCCGGTCCCGGCCGGTATGACGGATGCGACCTCGTCGATACCCGCGCGGGCCGCGTTCTCCAGACGGGCGGCATCCGTCTCACCGTGCGGGGCCCAGCCGCCCTGCGGAGGGGAGATGCCCGCCCAGGTGACGGTGCTGACCTGAAGCGGCACAGTCACCTCGACCGGCGACTCCACCGGCTGCGGAACAGTCTGCAGCCGGGCGATCCGATCGAGGAGCGAACGGATCGGCACCACGACGTCGAGCTCGACCGGCTCGCTCAGGGCGAAGGTGCGCAACGCGAGCACGGTGGGGCTGGCGTCAAGAAGCCCCCGCGGGTACAGGATCGCCGTGTAGACGGCGAGCACCCCGGCGGCCGAGACCAGGCGCACCGAACCGTCCTCCACCCTGCTGGCGCGCGACAAGTAGACCTGAAGGTCACCGAGGGAAAGGGAATCTGTGAGGGAAAATGACTGGCTCATCTGCTGTCTAAACTACCAAGGTACGCAGAGGTTCATGCCGGCCCGGCCCGGGTCGCCTGAGGAGGCCACGTGGATACACCCCTGGAGGGCTTGGTTGCCGCCCTCGACCTGACCGACACCGGAGCGCGAACCAGCGAGGACATCTTCACCGGCCCCTCGCAGTGGATGCCGCTCGGCCGGGTTTTCGGCGGCCAGGTGCTGGCGCAGTCCCTGGTCGCGGCCATGCGCACCGTGCCAGACGACCGTACGGTGCACTCCATGCACGGCTACTTCCTGCGCCCCGGCGATGTGGAGCAGCCGATCACGTTCTCGGTGGACCGCATCCACGACGGCCGCTCGTTCTCGACCCGGCGCACCCAGGCGTACCAGGACGGCCTGCCGATCCTGTCGATGATCGCGTCGTTCCAGGACCACGACACCGGACTGGAACACCAGATCGAGATGCCGGACGACATCCCGGACCCTGACACGCTCCCCACCACCGCTGAGCTGCTCGGCCACATCGACCACTCCGTCGCCCGGCACTGGGCGAATGACCGCCCATTCGACATGCGTCACCTGCCGTCGCCGATCTACCTCAGGGTGAACGGCGAACGCACCGCGAAGCAAGCGGTGTGGATGAAGACATTCGGCACCCTCCCGGAAGACCCCGACCTGCACCGGGCCGCACTCGCGTATGCCAGTGACTATTCGATCATGGAACCCGTGTTGCGCCGGCACGGCATCGCCTGGGCAAGCCCCGGCCTCAAGGTGGCCAGCCTGGACCACGCGATGTGGTGGCACCGCTTCGCCCGGGTCGACGAGTGGCTGCTCTACGTGCAGGATTCCCCATCGGCCCAGGGCGGCCGCGGCCTGTCCACCGGCAGCATCTTCAACCGGTCAGGCGACCTGGTCGCGACCGTCGCGCAGGAGGGCATGATCCGGGTCCCACCGGGCACCGAGTAGCCCCGCGGGCGGCGGGGGTGCCTACCCGTCGGCCAGGCGGGATTCGAGCAGCACCTGGCCGGTGGCCACCGAGCGGATGTCGACAGCCGCGATGTCCCGCGCCCGCAGCCAGGTGGTCCCAACCGCTTCAACGGTGCTGCCCGGCTTGGCCAGCCAGGTCGCGACTTCACTCCGCTGCCCCTGCCGGTCGGTCACATACATCGCGTAGGCCTGCGCGCCGGAGGCGTACAGGGTCTCGGCGTACGCGCAGTTCGAATCGATCCGCGTGCCCCAGGCATGGTCGGCCAGGGTCACCTCCGCGCTGAGCGGACTGGGCACGACCTGCTCCAGCACCGCGGTGACAGCCTGCGGCGCGGCCGGCGCCGGGTTGGCGGCAATCCAGCCGGGCAGGACCAGGGCCAGCGACGCGGCCAACCCCGCCGTCACCGTGACAACTCCCGCGAACACAGCGCGCGAACGTCGACGCTGGGTCTTCGCGGCCGCCAGCAACCTCGGCAGGCTGGCGGCCGGCATCCGCTCTCGCTCCTCGTCGTGTGTGGGCGCACCGGCCGCGCTGCGGGCCGGGTCAGCGGCGCCGGCGGCGACGGCCTGCGCGACGGGCACGGCGGCGAGGAGACCCGGCATGCCGGCGAGCTCGGCCACCTGGTCGCGGCACGCGTCGCACGCGGCGAGGTGCCGTTCGTACTCACGGCGCTCATCGGCGGAGAGGGCGCCGATCACGTATGCGGCGTCCCAGTCGCTGTAGCGGTCGTCCATCATGGTTCGGTCACCCCGCGCTCCTGCAGGTCGAGCCGGAGGGCACGCAGCGCGTAGTGAAGCCGGGATTTGACGGTGCCGGCCGGAATATCCAGAAGCGCGGCCGTCTCGGCCACCGATCGACCCTGGTAGTACGCGCACACCACCACGGCACGGTGCTCGACGGACAATCCGGCCAGGGCGTCGGCGATCAGCCACGCGTCCAGCACGGCGTCGGTCTGGTCGGCGGCGGCCCGCTCGGGCATCGGGTCGGCGCCGAACTCGTGCAGCGCACGAGCCGAACGGCGGTCGTCGATGACCAGGTTGCGGGCAACGGTGAACAACCATGCCCTGGCGCTGGACTCCGACTGGTCGAGGACCTGCGGCCGCCGCCACGCCCGGAGCAACGTCTCCTGCACGATGTCATCGGCGAGGCCCTCGTCGTGGGTGAGGTGCACGACATACCGCCAGATCGCCGGGGCATGCTCGTCGTGGAGAGCCCGCAGCAACTCGGTGCGTTGGTCCGTCATGCCACACCTCCATCGTTAACACGAGACTCGGAGTCTCCCGGTTCAATCCGCACGCCGCGATGAACCGAACGACACGCTGTCTCGTGGTTATGGAGAGCAGTGGCCCGCGCAGTGCAAACCTACTCCGGACGTGCGCGGACGTGCCCACGGCCCGGCGACGAGCACGACGACGAGCACGATGACGAGCACGATGACAAGGAGAACCAATGACCCAGCCACCTGATGTCTCGCGACGCACCCTCATCGTCATGGGAGGAGCCGGCACCGCGCTGGCACTGGCGGGGTGCAGCGCTGCGGCATCACGCGGCGTGGGCAGTGACGGCGGGGGCGCTGGCGGCGGCAGTGGCGGTCCCGGGTCGGGCGGCGCGGCCGGCTCCCGGGTGCAAGTGGCCAAGCTCACCGATGTTCCCGTCGGCGGATCCATCTCGGCCACCCTCTCCGGGGCTCCGATCCTTCTCTCGCAACCCACGGCCGGCGAGGTCCTGGCTTTCACCGCCATCTGCACCCATCAGGGTTGTGTCGTCGAGCCGGCGAAGGCTGAATTCGACTGCCCCTGCCACCAGTCGCGCTTCGATGCGACGACGGGCGAAGTCCTCAGCGGGCCGGCGCCGCGAGCACTCAAGAAGATCCCGGTGACCGTCACCGGGGACGCGATCATGGCTGGATAGGGAACATGGACATCTACGTCGTCAACGGCCTTCCACTGCACGTCCTGCTGGTCCACGCGGTGGTGATCCTGGTTCCGCTCACGGCCCTCTGCGTCGTGCTGGCCGCGGTGTGGCCGGCCATGCGGCGTCGAATCGGAATCGTCAATGCACTGCTGGGCCTGGCGTTGATCGGTCTGATTCCACTGACCACCATGGCCGGCCAATGGCTCAGGGATCGGGTGCCGGACACCCCGTTGATCGCGAAACACGCGGACCTCGGTGGCGCGCTGTGGCCCTGGACGTTGTCGCTCGGCATCCTCGGCATTGTCACCTGGCTGTGGTACTTCGTCAGCGACCGACGGGACCGCCGCCGCACCACGCGCGGGGACGCGCGGCGGGTGGTAGCGGTCGTGATCGCCGTCGCCGCGATCGGCATCGGGGGCTTCGCGACGTGGCAAACCGTTCAGGTGGGTGAAGCCGGATCCCGGGCCATCTGGCAGAACTCGTTCAGCGAGACGCCACTGCCATGACCGGGCCGTCCCGCGCCGTCGGCCCACGCGAGAGGGCCGGTGCGGAAAGGTCAGCGCCAGCTTCAGCGGCGGGAGAACTGGACCGGCTCGTCGAGGTACGGCGTCCAGGCGGCGCGCTCGATGTCGTTGATCTTGCGCGGCCGCTCTGACGCGGCGTCGACCATCACGATGGTCGTGTTCGCGCGGGCATAGAGCACGTCGGGTTCGACGCCCTCCGGGCTTCTCACCTCGTAACACACGTCGAGGCTGGCGCCGCCGAGCTTACCGAGCCACAGTTGCACGTCCAGTGGTTGCCGCATGTAGGGAACCGGCGCCAGGTACTCGACCTCCTGCCGGGCGATCAGCGTGAGCGTGGCGGCGCCGGGACGGCCGTCGAGCACCGCTGTGCTGGCGCCGACGGCCGAACCGCCGTCGTCGGTCACCCAGAACGCCTGGATGCGCGCCTCCTCGAGGAGGCGCAGCATCTCGGCGTTATTGACGTGGCCGTAGGCGTCGAGGTCTGACCAGCGCAACCGGATCGGGACATGGAGCTTCATGACCGCAGCCTAGTCACGGGTGAGCTTCCGGTAAGCAGAGCGGTGCGGCTTCGCGGCGTCGGCGCCGAGGCGCTCGATCTTGTTCTGCTCATACGATTCGAAGTTGCCCTCGAACCAGTACCAGTTGGCCGGGTCCTCCTCCGTGCCCTCATAGGCGAGGATGTGCGTGGCGATGCGGTCGAGGAACCACCGGTCGTGCGTGATGACGACGGCGCAGCCGGGGAACTCGAGCAGTGCGTTCTCCAGCGAACCGAGGGTTTCGACGTCGAGGTCGTTTGTCGGTTCGTCGAGCATCAGGAGGTTGCCGCCCTGTTTGAGCGTGAGGGCCAGGTTCAACCGGTTGCGCTCTCCACCGGAGAGTACGCCGGCCTTCTTCTGCTGGTCGGGTCCCTTGAAGCCGAAGGTCGAAACGTACGCGCGGGACGGGATCTCGCTCTTCCCGACCTGGATGTAGTCCTGGCCGTCGGAAACGACCTCCCACAATGACTTGTTCGGGTCGATGCCGCCGCGTTCCTGGTCGACGTAGGAGATGTCGACCGTTTCGCCGACCTTGAGCTCCCCGCCGTCCAGCGGTTCCTTGGCAACGATCGTCTTGAACAACGTCGTCTTGCCCACACCGTTCGGACCGATGACGCCGACGATGCCGTTTCGCGGCAGGGTGAACGACAGGTCTTCAATGAGCACGCGGTCGCCGAAGCCCTTCTTGAGCTTCTTCGCGTCGATGACCTGGGCGCCCAGGCGCGGACCGACCGGAATCTGGATCTCCTCGAAGTCGAGCTTGCGCGTGCGCTCGGCTTCGGTGACCATCTCCTCGTAGCGGGCCAGGCGCGCCTTGGACTTGGCCTGGCGTCCCTTCGCGTTGGAGCGGACCCAGTCGAGTTCCTCAGCGAGGCGCTTGGACAGCTTGGCGTCCTTCTTGCCCTGCACCTGCAGGCGCTCCTGCTTCTTCTCCAGGTAGGTGGAGTAGTTGCCCTCGTACGGGTACAGGTGGCCGCGGTCGACTTCGGCGATCCATTCGGCGACGTGGTCGAGGAAGTACCGGTCGTGGGTGACGGCGAGCACGGCGCCGGGGTACTTGGCGAGGTGCTGCTCGAGCCAGAGCACACTTTCGGCGTCGAGGTGGTTGGTTGGTTCGTCGAGCAGCAACAGGTCTGGCTTCTGCAGCAACAGCTTGGTCAGCGCCACCCGGCGCTTCTCACCACCGGAGAGATTCGCGACTTCGTAGTCCCCAGGTGGGGTACGGAGCGCATCCATCGCCTGCTCGAGCTGGGAGTCGAGGTCCCAGGCATCCGCGTGGTCGATCTCCTCCTGGAGCACGCCCATCTCAGCCAGCAGAGCGTCGAAGTCGGCGTCGGGTTCAGCCATCGCCAGCGAGATCTCGTTGAACCGGTCGACCTTCGCCTTGATCTCGCCGACGCCCTCCTGCACGTTTTCGAGTACGGTCTTGGTCTCATCGAGTTCGGGCTCCTGCATCAGGATGCCGACACTGTAGCCGGGGCTCAGTTTGGCTTCGCCGTTGCTCGGGGTGTCCAGTCCCGCCATGATCTTGAGGATCGTGGACTTACCGGCGCCGTTCGGCCCGACAATGCCGATCTTGGCGCCGGGGAAGAATGACATCGTGACGTCGTCGAGGATGAGCTTGTCGCCAACCGCCTTGCGAGCGCGGACCATCGTGTAAATAAATTCGGCCATAATACCTACCAGTCTATTTGGCGCGTCGCCCCGACGAGACACCGCCCTGTCCCGAGGAGTGGCGCGACCATGCTGTGGAAGCCGTCGCTGGCCGGTCCGTGCTGCCCGATGAGGCATTCGCCGTTGAAACGCACCGCGAACTGGATGGAATCGGCAGCCAGGTTGGCGGCGGTGGTGTCGAATGTCACTTCCATCTGCGTCTTGTCGAACCCCGCGGCGGCGAGGGCGTCGATGAACGCGCGCCCGTCGGCGGACGGATTCGCTGCGAGCGCCCCCGCCGAGACCGAATCGAAGTACGCCAGGTTTTCCGACGCACTCAGCATGGGCTTGACGGTGGGCACCGCGGCCGTCGTCGGTCCCGGTGAGACGACGTCTGGGACGGTCGACGACGGATGCGGCCCGGGCGGTGTCGGCGCGCACCCCGACAGCACCAGTCCGAGCAGCACTCCCCCGGCGAGCAGCGAGCCGGAGAGCACGGAGAATGTCGATATCCGCCGGCGCCCCGTTGATCGGTGTGCTTCTGTCGACCGTTCCGACACGCTGGTCCTCCCCCGCCGCCGTGCGGCAGCACCTGTGGTTGATCTGGTCGCGGGTCGCGCCTCGGACCCGCCGCCTGTCGGCCGCCGTCCGTGGGCCAGTCCGCTGAGCCAGTCCTATGAGTCTAGGGTCGCCATCCCGGTCTCCGATTCGGGCAGGAACCCGTCAGCGGATGCCTGGTACGGATCCTCGGGGACGGGGTCTGCCAGATCGGCCGGTACGCCTGCATCATCCGGGCCGCCCAGTTCCGCGGCCGACCATCCCCCTGGGCTCCGATCAGGGTTCGCCATCCAGTCCGCCGGGCTGGCCGCAGGTTCCGCCGCCAGGGACCCCCCGGCAGCCCGGTCGTCACCGGTCGGGCGAGCCCCGAACTCCTCGGGGTCATACTGGCCGGCCGCGTCCTGCAGTCGGGCGCGGGGCGCGTTGCGCGCGAACGACGTCGTGCACCAGAACAAGTCGTGCCCGATCGCATCAGCTTCGACGTCCATCGTGGTTCCCTTCCTCTCGTCGCTCTCCCAGTTCCGCACATGGAGGCGTCCGGTGACCAGCACGTGTTCGCCCTTCCGGAGCGAGGCCGCCGTGTTGTAGGCCAGGTGGCGAAACGCCTTCACGGTGTACCAGTTGGTTTCACCATCAACCCAGCCCTTTTTTTCCTTGTCGAACCGGCGATTGCCGGACGCCAGGCGGAACGAGGTGATCGCCAGCCCGTCGCTGGTGATGCGGTGATACGGTTCGCTGGCAACGATGCCCGTCAATGTCGTCATGTCACTCATCTGATCTGCTCCCTGCGCTGTCTCCGGCCGCCGGCGGTCGCCGACGCGTGCAGTCCGGAAGCGACCGCTCGTGCCAGAGGACGGTCGCTCCCGGTTCCACATACAGGAGTGTGAGGCGGCAAAGCGGCGCGTGGGACGGCGCTCGACAGATCGGTGGACAACTCCCGCAGAAGGCCACTTGTGGAGGAGGTCCTAGAGTGACTTCATGACCTTCGTCGCCACCGAAAACCGCTATGACTCCATGCCGTACCGACGCACCGGCAGAAGCGGGCTGTTACTGCCCTCGCTGTCGCTCGGCCTCTGGCACAACTTCGGCCACGAACGCACCATTGACACCCAGCGCGCGATACTCCGGCGGGCGTTCGACCTGGGAGTCACGCACTTCGACCTGGCGAACAACTACGGGCCACCCCCGGGGTCGGCAGAAACCAATTTCGGGCGCATCTTCGCCGAGGACTTCCGGCCATACCGCGATGAACTCATCATCTCCAGCAAGGCCGGCTACGACATGTGGCCAGGGCCGTACGGCGAGTGGGGCTCCCGCAAGTACATGCTCTCGTCGTTGGACGCGAGCCTCTGCCGCCTGGGCCTCGACTACGTCGACATCTTCTACTCCCACCGGCCCGATCCGTCCACACCGATCGAGGAGACCATGGGCGCGCTGGCCACCGCGGTGCACCAGGGCAAGGCGCTCTACGTCGGCATCTCGAACTACGACCCGGCGCAGACCCGGGCCGCCGCCGCGGCATTGGCCGAGCACAAGGTTCCCCTGCTCATCCACCAGCCCCGGTACTCGATGTTCGACCGGCATATCGAAGACGGCCTGTTCCCGGTGCTGGACGAGCTCGGCGTCGGCAGCATCGTCTTCTCACCGCTGGCCCAGGGCCTCCTGACCGACCGCTACCTCGGCGGCACCGTTCCGTCCGATTCCCGAGTGGCCACCAGCCGGTTCTTGAACGAAGAAGACCTCAGCGCCACCTACCTGGCACGCGCACGGGCGTTGAACGACATTGCCGCTTCGCGGCACCAGTCCCTCGCCCAGCTCGCCGTGACCTGGATCCTCAGACAGGAGTCCGTGACATCCGTCCTGGTCGGCGCCTCGAGTGTGGCGCAACTGGAACAGACCATCGGCGCACTCGACGCCCCGCCGCTGGACGAGGGCGAGATCGCGTCGATCGAGCCGTACGCGGTGCACGGCACCGCACACTGACCGGTGGGCTACCTCTTTGCGCTGATCGCCTCCCTGCTGTTCGGCCTCAACGGCAGCACCACGAAGGTGGTCATCGAAGCCGGAATCTCCCCGGCGCAGTTGACGTTCATTCGCGTCACCGTGATCGCGGTCATGGCCGGGATCGTGCTGCTGGTCAGCAACCGCGCGGCGTTCCGCATCGACAGACGGCAGATCCTGGTGATGGCGGTCCTGGGAATCGCCGGCGTTGCCCTGATCCAGTGGTTCTACGCGATCGCCATCAGCCTGTTGCCGGTCGGCATCGCCCTGATGCTCGAGTACGGCGGCGTGCTGCTCGTCGCCCTTGCCGCCCGTTTCATCTTCAAGGAGAGGGTGAAGGCACGGATCTGGGTCGCGATCGGCGCCGTCCTGGTCGGCATGGCCGTCGTCGCGCAGGTCTGGGCCAGCACACTCAACGCGCTGGGCGTGCTCGCCGGGATCCTCGCCGCGATCTGCCTCGCCGTCTACTTCCTGATCGGCGAGCGGCAGGTCCAGTCGACGTCCGCCCTGGCGGTGTCATTCTGGTCGATGCTGTTCGCCAGCGCCTTCTGGCTCGTCTTCAGCGGCTGGTGGAACATCCAGCCGGCCGTTCTGGGCCGGCAGACGAGCCTCGGCGGCAACCTGGCCGACTTGTCCTTCCCGCTCTGGTCCGTCCTGCTGTGGAACGGTGTCCTCGGCTCATTCGCCCCCTACCTGTTGTCGTATCTGGCGCTGGGCCGGCTGAAAGCCACCGCGGCGGGAATCGTGTCGTCCTCTGAGGTCATTTTCGCCTTCCTCTTCGCCTTCCTCTGGCTCGGTGAAATGCTCGACCTGGTGCAGGCCGTGGGTGCAGCGATCGTTCTGGTCGGCATTGTCCTGGCGCAGACATCACGCGCCGACAAGGTCATCGACCTGGACCTGGCCAGCCAGGACCTGACCGGTCCGAAAGTGTCCCTCACCAGCTGACCCAGCCGAATGTCGGTGGCCCCGATTAGCGTGAAAGCATCACCAACGCGCACCGGCTGACATCACGGAGGACCACATGAGCGCACTGCCCACTCTCGTTCGCACCACCGCCTTCCACGGGCCCAACCTGGTGCCGGTGAAAGACGGCCTGTGGCGGGTGACCGGGCGGTCGGGCGCGGTGCTGGGCCACATCGAGCGACGAGCGGATGCCGACGGCGACCGTTTCGCAGCCCGGCGGTTGATCGCGGCCACCCGCACCATCGACCTCGGCGTGTTCTGGAAGATCGATGACGCGGCCGACTGCTTTCGCTGACCGATTTTTCGGTCCAGGCGTGGCGCGCCGTCCGCCCTGCCGGTGAACCCGAGCCGGCGGAGGTAAGTTCGGCACATGCAGTGGTGGAATAGCTTCGTAAACTGGCTCACAGACGCCGACACGCTTCCGTTTGTCTACGGTGCGATCGTGCTTGTCGTTTCCCTCGTCGTGGGCAGCGTGCTCGCCGCGTGGATCTCCCGCGGCGCGATCCGCGGCCTGATCGACCAGCGCGACAGGGAGGTGAAGGCCGCCGCGATCGGCGCCCTCATCGACGCCGCAACCGAGGCATCCGTGTGGAATTCGCTCACCCCGCAGGAACAGGTGATGGCCGACCGCGCTGTCGGCCAGGCAGACATCCAGGTGCGCCTGCTTCCGATCCGCGGCGCCGGTACTGCGGCGAACTGGGCCGCCCACCAGCTTGCCGAGTTCAAACGCACGTCCGCGACGTTCGGCTACCAGCTCGAACCGGCGGTGCACGAGTTCCGTGATCGCCTCATCGAGTGGCAGAACAAGCCCTCCCGGGCGCGGAAGATCTTCCAGTCAGACCTCGAACGCTGGGGCACGCAGAGTGCCGCACCGGAATCGGGATTGTTGGCGGAGCAGGACGCCTGGGTGGCGCAGCAGCACCACGACCAGTTCTCAGCGCCCGAGGCCCGTCCCTTCCCCGCCGCACCCGCGCCGGTTCCTTCCAGTCCCGCGTCGGCCACCGCGCCGTCGACCGAGACGCAGCGCCTGCTGGATGACGTTCAGGCGCTCGAGGTGCGCCCGGCGAGCACCGGCAACCACACCGCGGCCGTCAACACGCTGTAGTCCAACGCCCAGACGCACGGGAAGGTGCCAGGGGTCAGCGCCACCAGTCGTCTGCGGGTGACACCGGCAGGTTTCGCTTGTGCCGGGTGGCCAGGTAGCGCTTCTCGATCGCCTCGGCGACGTCGGCGTCGATGTCTCCGCCCTCCAGGTAGTCGTCGATGTCCTGGTAGCTCAGGCCGAGATTCGCCTCGTCGGTCTGGCCGGGGTTGTCGTCGAGAAGGTCCGCCGTCGGGAGCTTGAGGTAGAGCCGCTCCGGGGCGCCCAGTTCGACCAACATGGCCCGGCCCTGCCGCTTGGTGAGCCCGGACAGCGGCAGGATGTCCGCCCCGCCGTCCCCGAACTTGGTGTAGAAACCGGTGACCGCCTCCGCGGCGTGATCGGTGCCCACCACGAGCAACCGGTCGTCACCGGCGATGGCGTACTGCGCGACCATACGCTCCCTGGCTTTCACGTTCCCCTTGTCGAAATCACGGAGCTTCTCGCCGGTGCTGTCGCCGAATTCCGCCTCAACCCCGTCGACGGCCCGTTTGATGTTGAACGTGAGGGCCTGATGGGGCTTGATGAAGTCCAGGGCGAGGTGGGCGTCGTCCTCATCGCTCTGCCGGCCGTACGGCAGCCGCACCGCCACGAAGCGGGCGGTGACGCCATCCTGCGTCAGCTCTTCGACCGCGAGCTGGCAGAGCCGGCCGGCCAACGTGGAGTCCTGGCCGCCGCTGATTCCAAGCACCAGGCCCCTGGCGCCGGAGCTGCGCAGGTAGTCGGTGAGGAAACCGACGCGGCTGGCCACTTCGGCGGCGGGTTCGATCGTGGGTGCCACGTTGAGTTCCGCGATGATTCGCGCCTGAAGGTCTCGCATACAGGCAATCTATCAAGCGGATGCACCGGGTGCCCCCGGTAGGAATCGAACCTACGACAAGCGGATTAGAAGGCCGCTGCTCTATCCACTGAGCTACGGGGGCGGGCTGAGCGGTTCCACGATACCGCAGACCAGGGTACGGCTCCGGTCAGCACGAACGGTCCCGGCGCATCCGCTCAGACGGCCTTGGCCGCCGCGACCAGCACCTGGGCCAGCGTCGGGACTCCGACGGCGCGGAACACCTCGGTGCCGGCGTCGTCGGCCACGATCACGGTGGGCGTGAAGCGGATGCCGTTCGCCTCAGCCTTGTCAGTGTCGCGGGCCACATCGTACTCACGCACGGTGGCCTGGGGAACCAGTCGTTTCACTTCGGCGAGGACAGCGCGGGTCTGGATGCACGGCTCGCAGAATGAGGACGAGAACAGGGTCAGTTCCATGGTTCTTCCAGTCTACGGACGGTTCGCCGCGGCGGGCGCTGTCCGAGCCCACCGATAGACTCGCCCCATGACAAACAGCAGTGACCGGTTGGTGTGGATCGATTGCGAAATGACCGGCCTGGACTTGGATTCAGACGAGCTGGTCGAGATCGCGGTGGTGATCACCGACTACGACCTCAACCTGGTCGATCCCGGCATCGACATCGTGATCAAGCCCGACCCCTCGGCGCTCGAGCACATGGGTGACTTCGTGCGCGAGATGCACACCACGAGCGGGTTGATCGAAGAGATCCCGAACGGCGTGAGCGTGGCCGAGGCCGAGTATGAGGTGCTCGAGTACCTCCTCAAGTTTATCCCGGCCGACCAGAAAGCGCCGTTGGCCGGCAACTCCATCGGCACCGACCGTGCATTCCTGTCGAAGTTCATGCCCCGGCTGGACACCCACCTGCACTACCGCAACGTCGACGTCTCGTCGATCAAGGAACTCGCCCGCCGGTGGTACCCCCGTGCGTACTTCAACTCCCCGCCGAAGGATGGTGGACACCGCGCGCTCGCGGACATCCTCGAATCGATTCGGGAGCTCGCGTACTACCGCCAGACGGTGTTCGTGGCCGACCCGGGGCCCACAAGCGAGGAAGCAAAAACTGTTTCAGCGGACGTTGTGAACAACTTCGGGCCGTTGGTGTAATAGTATTCTTGAGTTGCCTTCGTCCGAGAGGACGGAGACGCACATGGTGGGTATAGCTCAGTTGGTAGAGCGCCTGGTTGTGGTCCAGGAGGTCGCGGGTTCAAGCCCCGTTACTCACCCCAATGAAAACAGCGACAACGGATGCCCGGTCTGACTGATGCTGGACATGGACACCGCCGAGTTCGACCGCCTGGTCGTTGACGAACTCGATCTTCTGCCCGACGACATGGTCGACGGCCTCGACAACGTGATCTTCGTGGTCGAGGATCGACCGGAAAACGGCACCCTCGACACGCTGGGCCTCTACGACGGCATCGCACTCACCGAGCGCAGCCAGTACGGGTTCGGCGAAATGCCCGACCGCATCATCCTCTTCCGGGAGCCACTGCTGGCGATCTGCGACACAGTCGACGACCTGCGGGAGGAGATCCACGTGACCCTGGTGCACGAAATCGCCCACTTTTACGGGATTGACGACGACAGGCTGCACGAGCTCGGCTGGGCCTGACCTCCCCCGGGTTAGCCTGAGGCATGAGCAGATTCCGGCCCGGCCGATTCTTCGGCGTGACGGCCGGCGCACTGGCGATCCTCGCCCTCGGGGTGTACGGACCGGCCACCCTTCTCGGACCACTCCCGGTGGTGCGCGCCACGATACTCACCCCGGCCGCTGCACCGGCGAACCCGTCACCTCCGGCATTGCCGTCGACCGGAGCGAGCGCGGTGATCCCGCTTGAAACGGCCGGCCGAACCGATGCCGCGCCACTCGCGGTCGCCGGAAACGCGGACCCGATGCCGATGGCATCCGCTGCCAAGCTGGTGACCGCCCTGGTCGTGCTCGACGCCAAGCCACTCGAGACCGGGCGCACCGGGCCGTCGATGACGATCACTGCCGAGGACTACCAGGGCTATCTCGACTACGCGAACGAGGACGCTCGGACAGTGGCCGTGTTCCAGGGTGAGACCTGGACCGAGCGGGAACTGCTGCAGGCGCTGATCCTCGGCTCCAGCAACAACCACGCCGACACCATCGCCCGATGGGCGTTCGGATCGATGGGCGCCTACCTCGACGCGGCAGCGGCCTGGCTGGCCGAGCACAAGCTCACCGGAACCCACGTCGCGGACGCCAACGGCCTTCACGACGCCAGCGCCGGCACCGCGCCCGACCTGGCCCGGCTGGCCGGGATCGCCATCACCACACCGGCGATAGCAGAACTGCTCGCCAATCCGTCTTCCGCCCTGGCCGACCGGCGCGGCGTGGAGAACACTACCGCCTACCTGCCGGAGCTCGGCCTCACCGGGATCTCGCGCAGTTACACCGATGCGGCGGGGGTCTGTTTCCTCTTCACCGGCCAGGTCGGCGAGGGTGATGGTGCGTATCGCTTCGCCGGCGCCCTGCTCGGCGAACCCGACTACGACACGCTCAGCGCCGACCTCACTGCCCTGATGGAGAGTGCCGTCGCCGGTGTGCACAACCTCGACGTGCTGAGCGAAGGCGACGCTTTCGTGCGCTTCGAATCGGCGTGGGGCCAGACGGCCAACGGGGTCGTTGGAGTGTCGAAGAGCCGTTACGGCTGGCAGGCCGCGGGTGCGACGGATGCCGACGTGCACCTGGAACCGTTCAGCACCCGGGGCGGCGGATCACCGGTTGGCCGCGTCGCGGTCACCGCGGCAGGCGACTCGGTGTCGTCGGCACTGGTCCTCGACCGTGGGATCAGCGACCCCGGGCCGGGATGGCGGTTGCTGAACCCGGTTCCGGTGATCAGCGCGTGGATCGACTCAGGGCACTGAACGTGGCCCGCTGACCGGGACGGTTCAGAGCTCGTCGAGCTTCTGGTCGTCGTCCGAGGCAGCTGGATCGCTGTCCGGTGCGTCGAAGGCATAGCGGACGTGCAGTTCTCCCTGCACCTCACGGCTGTCGACCTCGTTGTACCAGAACACCGATTCCATGCTCTCGACCGCGGCCATCATGCTGATCTGCGGCTCGTGCCTGCCCTTGACCAGGGCACGGGTCTCGGTGCGGCCTTCGAACGGGCCGTCGATGAACTCGGCCAGGTATACGCTTCCGCGGGAATCAGGACTTGTCATGGCTCCAACCTAGCCCGGCTCGCCCGAAAACAGGCGGACGGTCGCCCAGCGCTCCGGGTCCTCGCGAACAACGTAGGCGTCCCACTCCCGCTGCCACTGGTCCCAGTGCCGGCCGAACGTGTCGCCGTCGCGAGCCAGCGCCCGGCGTTTGCGGAGCCCGTCAGGCGCGCCCAGCCAGACCCTCACATCGCTCAATTCGGCGTTCGCGGCAGCGAGCGCGCCGCAGCCCTCGACGATGAGGGGCCGGTCTGGCACCACCTGATTCCACTCCGCCGGTTGCTGCGCCGCCCAGTCGTAGCGTTGCCACGCCGCCGGGTCGCCGTCGTGACGCGGGCGAAGCACGCACCCGGTGAGGTGCCGCGCGGCGGCGTCAAGGCCGTCCCAGCCCGGGTAGACGTCGTCCAGCCGCACCAGCTGTGGGCGTTCCCCGGTCGGCCACGCGGCCGCGATGGCGTCGGCGAGGGTGCTCTTGCCCGCTCCGCTCGGGCCGTCGATGAGGACCACCGCGCCCCTGCCGGGCGCCGGCACGTCCATCGAAGCGAGCGCGTCGAGTACCGGCGCCAGCAGCGCTGCAGTGTGAGGCGCCGGTTGCCACTCAGCCGAGGACAAAGTTCCAGTTCCCGGTCATCACGGACACCACGACCGCGAGCGCGGCGATCAGGAGCCCGAGCGCCAGCAGCGCCCATTCGCGCCCGCCGAACGGTGACGGCCTGGCCCAGGTGCGTTCGCCGGGCGCCCCGAATCCCCGCGCCTCCATCGCCGTGGCCAGCTTGCTCCCCCGCCTCACCGACAGCACCAGCAACGCGAACGCCTGCCCGCCGAACCGCCGCACGAGGCCGCCGTCGGCGACTCCCCTGGCGCGCCGGGCCGCCTCGAGGGCTCTCCAGTCGTCGAGGAACAACCCGACCAGGCGGAGACCCGCCAGCCCGCCGAGCACGAAACGGGCCGGCAGCCGGACGACCTGGCCGAGCCCGTCCGCCAGGTCGGTCGGGTCGACGGTGACGAAGAGCACGACCGCCGGGAGCCCGATCGCGAGGATCCTGAGCGTCGTGGCGACGGCGAGGGAGATGGATCCGTCGGTGACGTGGATCAGCCCGAACGACACGTATTCGGTGCCGCTGGCTTGCCCGTAGAGGAGCGTGGTAACCCCCGCCGCCGGAGCGGAGATCCAGATCGGCGCGGTGCGCACCAGGAAGGTGCGCACGGACAGACCCGCGAACAGGAAGAGCACGGCTTCACAGGCGAGGGCGACCGCAGCCGACACCCAGTCGATCGTGAGCACCATCACCGCCGCGAGCAGCAGGGAGGCGCCGAGCTTCGCGACCGGGTTGATCGAGTGGATCATGTGCTCAGTGCGTGCGGGAGCCAGGATGGTCACGGCGCCGCCTCCCGCGCCGCTGCCATGGTGAACTCCCGGTCGGCCAGCGCGTCGACGAAGTCACGGTCGTGGGAGACGGCGATGATCGCTGTGCCGTCGGAAGCGACCCCCGCCAGCAGCGCCACGACGTCCTGCCAGGTGCGGAAGTCCTGGCCGAATGTCGGTTCGTCAAGGACCAGCAACCGCGGCCGGCTGGCCAGGACGGTTGCCACCGACAACCGTCGCTTCTCCCCTCCGGAGAGGGTGAACGGGTTCGCTTCGGCGAGGTGGTCCAGGCGCAGCCGGGCCAACAGCGCGTCGACTCGGTCGTCCACCTCCCGGTCGGCGAGCTTCAGCGCGCGCGGGCCGATGGCGAGTTCGGTGCGCACACTGCCGGCCAGGAACTGATGCTCAGGGTCCTGGAAGACGGTTCCGATGCGGCTGAGCAGCTGCCGGGAGGACCAGGAGATCGGCTCTGCGGCGGCGCCGTCGGCCAGCACCCCCCCGGCACGCACACGGCCGGCAGCGGGCTTCAACAGGCCGGCCACGGTCAGCGCGAGCGTGGACTTGCCCGCCCCGTTCGGCCCGGTCACGGCCAGGACCTCGCCGGCGCCGACGGCGAGGTCGATTCCGGCTGCCACAATGGGCTTCCGTGGCCGCGCGACCGCGAGCCGTTCGGTCAGGAGGAACGCTTCGCGGACATCCGCTGTCACACCGCTGTCCGGCCGTCCGGCCGCTCGCGGCAGGCCAGGGAGAGCACCCGGCACCCACACCCCCGCCGCCGCGAGCTCGTCGGCGTGCGCGGTGAGCACCTCTGCGGGCGGCCCGTCGGCGAGAAGTCCTCTGCCGGGGGCGAGGACGATCACCCGGTCGACCAGGTCCTGCCAGACCGACACCCGGTGTTCGATCACGATGAAGGAGGCGCTGGTGTGGGCCAGGACGCGGGCAACGGATGCGCGCACGTCGCGCACCCCGTCGGGGTCCAGGTTCGCTGTCGGTTCGTCCAACAGGAGGAGGCCGGGCTGCATGGCCAGCACACCGGCCAGGGCCAGGCGTTGCTTCTGGCCCCCGGAGAGCGCCGAGGTGGGGTGCGAGACCGGAAGGCCGAGCCCCACCATGTCGAGGGCGTCGTTCACCCGGCGCCAGATGTCGTCGCGGGGTACTCCCAGGTTCTCGCAGCCGAACGCGACGTCGTCGCCGACCCTGGCCAGGATCACCTGCGAGTCCGGATCCTGCAGCACCAGTCCGGCCTGCCCGCGCACGACGCGCGGGTCCCCACCGTTCACCCGCAGGCTTCCCCGTTCCTCGCCCTCGTCGTCGCCGCCGAGCACTCCGGCCAGGGCGTGGATGAGGGTGGACTTTCCCGACCCCGACGCGCCGAGCAGCATGACCCGCTCCCCCGGCTCGATGTGAACGTCGAGCCCGGCGACGGCCCAGGACGCCCGCCCGGCGTGCCGCCAGCCCCAGTTCTCGGCGCGCACCGCCACGCCGCCGCCGGTGCCGCGGTCGGACACCGGTCGCTGTACCGCGACGGGTGGCGGCGCCGACGGCAGGGCGGTGGCAGGGCCGCGTTCCGGCGCGCTCTGGTCGGGGCGGGACATCGGAGTGCGGCTCAGACCCTCGTCGCGACGTCGCGGCCGGCCGCGAACCGGCTGAGCGCCCCGGTGCGGGCGAGGCCGCGCATTGCCAACCAGGACAGCAGTCCGGCCAGGACGATCCCGGAGACGATGGCGGAGACGACGTAGATCGTCGCGAACTCGCTCGCCGATCCGGGGTACCAGAGGACCAGGTCGTTGATCGCCAGGGCGAGTCCGGCCACCGCTCCGGCGGCCAGGGCCACGACCAGGCGATAGTTGCGGTACAGGAACAGGGCGAAGACGATTTCGGCGCCCAGGCCCTGCACCACGCCGGAGACCAGCGTCAGGGCGGCCCACTGGTTGCCGACCAGGGTGGAGATGACGGCAGCGAGCAACTCGGTGTAGATGGCGGCGCCGGGTTTCCTGATGATCAATCCACCGAGCACCCCGGCGAACAGCCAGCCGCCGCCGAGGAGCGCCTGCAGGCCCGGAAGCACCGGCGACAGCACCGCGCTGAGCGGGTTGGACGCCTGGTTCCAGACCACGAAGACGAGGCCGCTGGCCACGCCGATGACACTGGCGATGACGATGTCGACGACGCGCCAGCGATAGCTGCGCGAGCCGGTGGGCGCCGCCGCGTCGGACGGACGGGAAGTGATGATGGTGTGCATGTCGTGCCCTTTCACGTGAAACGGGGCACGGGTACGAGATGATCTGCCTCCCTGCGCTGGCATGATCCAGATCAGGTTCGACGGTCGAAGCTTGAGAAGCTTCCTCTCAGCCCGGCTCACCGGACTCCCGTGTTCGCTCTCATCATACCGCCGCGGCGGGCGCGGACTGGTCCGCGTCAGCCCTAGACTCCCCCTGTGAGCATCGTCGTCCCGCTGGTCCTCGCGGCGCTCATGCTGGTGTTGCTGCGACGGTTCATCCTCCGCCGGCGGCGGATGCGACGGGGACTGCCGGTGCGGGGGCCGTATCACTTCCCGCGCTGGGTGCGTGAGCTCCGCATCCCCTGGCGGCGGCTCTGGCGGCGGATCCGAGGCACCCGGCCGTAGGACAGCCGGGTTCGTCCGGTTCAGTTCGTGCGGCTCAGCTCTTGAATGCCCGGATGATCCGGGCCAGCGCCTTCCCTGCCACCCAGACGAACGGGATCCCGACGGCGAGCAACGAGACCAGGTTGGGATCGAAGCGCACGGTCCCGCCGGACTTGACGTACGCACCGACCGGGATCGACATGCCGCCCCCACCGCCGCCGCCCATTTCGGCGTCTCCGCCGGTCTCATCGCCGCCACCGCCGAACCCGTACTGGACGTACGCAACCGGGATGATGGTGACACCGTCGATCTCCACCGGGTCGCCGTAGGCCGACTTGACGCCGAACGACCGGGTGGCTTCTGCGAGTTTCAGGGCGATGTTAGTCATGACGCACAGGCTACTCGCCTCCCGCGGCCCGGGACCCGCGCCGGCCTATTTTTCGCCCGGCCCGGGCGCATCGCCCAGCTTCGGCCGTGGCTTCCCCGCTCGCAGCAGCGATGCCGGCCCCACCACGCCGCGGCCGAACCTGGCCGACACCTCGTCGACCGCGAGTTCCGCCTCCCGCCAGTCGTCATCCGGGTCCCACAGCCCCAGCCCGAGTCCATCGCCGTCGCCGAGCTGTTCCATTCGCACCCCGATCAACCGCACTCGGATCCCCGAGGCAGCCAGCGTCTCGAAGCTCGACACGGCTTCGTCGTAGATCCTTCGCCCCACGTTGGTGGGCTCCGGGAGGGTCCGCGACCGGGTGACCGTGCTGAAGTCGGCGTAACGGAGCTTCAGCACGACCGTGCGTCCCATGATGCCGCTACGGCGGAGACGGGCGCCCACCTGGTCGGACAGCCGGAGGATCTCGCTGCGCAACCGGGCGGTATCCGTCACGTCGTGTTCGAAGGTGACCTCGTGGCCCACGCTCTTCTCCTCGCGCTCCAGCGTCACGGAGCGCGGGTCCCGCCCCCAGGCCAGCTCATAGAGCTTGCGGGATGTGGCATCGCCGAGCGCCCGCTGCAGCACCGGCAACGGCGTGGTGGCGACGTCGCCGATGGTGCGGAGCCCGAGCCGGGCCAGCGACTCCTCGGTCGTCTTGCCGACGCCCCAGAGCCCCGTCACCGGCAACGGATGCAGGAAGTCGACGGTGCCGTCCGCCGGCACCACCAGCAGCCCGTTCGGCTTGGCCCGGCTGGAGGCCAGTTTCGCCACGAACTTCGTCGACGCCGCCCCCACCGAACAGGTGAGGCCGGTCTCGGCCTCGACCCGGCGGCGGATGAGCGCACCGATCACGGCCGGCGAGCCGTGCACCCGGCGCGCGCCCGCAACGTCGAGGAACGCCTCGTCGATACTGAGCGGTTCGACCAGGGGCGTCATGTCGTTGAAGATGCCCAACACCAGCCGGGAGTATGCGGTGTACCGCTCGTAGTGCGGCTCGAGCACGATCGCCGCGGGGCAACGCCGCAGCGCGATCGACATCGGCATCGCTGAGTTCACCCCGTAGCGACGTGCCACGTAGTTGGCAGCGGTGACCACCGACCGGCCCGAGCGGTGGCCGACGACGACCGGCTTGCCCTGCAATTCCGGGTAGTCGAGCAGTTCGACCGAGGCGAAGAAGGCATCCATGCCGATGTGGAGGATGGTGGCCGAACTGTCGTCGACCTCGCTGGTCGACACCTGCCGACCGCGGCCGTCCTGCTTGCTCATGGTGCCACCGCGCCGCGCGGCCGCTCCCACACCGCGATCGGGCCGTCCACGAGGGTGAACAGCGGATGCGGGTCTGGGGACGACACAGACTCCCACCTCTTCGCGATGTCCGGGCTCCGCAGGGCGAGTTTGCCGCCGAGGTGTGCCCACTCGTACGCCAGCTGCCCACGGGCGAGCGGGATGCGCTGCACCTCGGCTCGCGGGTCAGCCGCGATCTTGTCGTGGCTGAAGGTGTAGCCCCGCGCATCCGCCTCGGCGAGGTAGGCGGCGAGAAAGTGCGCCATGGCCGTCAGCGGTTCGTCGTGTTCGGTGAACCGGAGCAGTTGCGGGTGCTTGCTGTAACCGCGTCCGGGCGCCACCAGCACCGACTGCGCCAGCAGTGCCTCACGCCAACCGGCGATGAGCGCCTGCCGGTCCAGGTAGCGCGGATGAATCGACCACAGTCTCACCCCCCGAGTCTAATTTGGATCCGTCTGGGCGCGTCTGGGCGCCGGTGCCCTAAGTTGGACTGCGATGCAGGTACACGGCAACACCATCGACGACCAGACGCGCTGCGTGCACTACGGCGGCCCGACGGACGTCGTCGCCATCAAGTTCGTCTGTTGTGACCGCTACTACCCGTGCTTCCAGTGCCACCTCGAGTCCGAAGCCCATGAGGCCCGGCAGTGGCCGCGGTCGCGGTGGGCGGAGGCGGCGGTACTCTGCGGCGTCTGCGGAGGCGAGATGACGGTCACCGAGTACCGTTCAGTCGATCGTTGCCCAGGCTGTACTGCGTTGTTCAACGGCGGATGCCGGCTGCACGCCCACCTGTACTTCGAGCCCGAGGATTAGCCGAGGCTGGTGCCGAACAGCAACCCGAGCAGGTAGGTGACAGCGGCGGCGCCAAATCCGATCACCAGCTGCCGCAGTGCGCGGCGGAGGGGCGGTGCCCCGGAGAGCAGCCCCACCACGGCTCCGGTGGCCAGCAGGGCCAGGCCCACCAGGACCGCGGCGACGATGATCGCGGCGAGGCCGGTCAGCCCCACGAGGTACGGCAGCACCGGAAGGAGGGCGCCGGAGGCGAAGAAGCAGAAGCTGGAGATGGCTGCGCTCAGGCCGGTTCCCACCGCCTCATGCTCGTCGACGACCTCCCCGTCGGCAGCGCCATCGACCTGCACCTTCAATGAGCCCGTCGCCACGGCGAGGGTGCGGAGCACCTCGGCGGCGCGCGCCTCTGCCTCTTCGGCGCCCATGCCGCGGGCGCGGTAGACCAGGGTCAGTTCGTTCGCGCCCAGGTCGAGGTGCGGGAGGGCGCTCTGGGCGGCAGGGTTCGGCGTCGAGGCCTCCAGCAGTTCGCGCTGGGACCGAACCGACACGTACTCGCCCGCCCCCATGGACAGTGCCCCGGCCAGGAGCCCCGCGATGCCGGTGAACAGGATCGTGGCCGCCGGCACCCCGGTGGCGCCGATGCCGAGCACCAGGGCCAGGTTGCTCACCAGCCCGTCGTTGACGCCGAACACCGCCGCACGGAACGTGCCGGAGAGCCGTTTGCGGCCGCGCGCGGCGAGGCCGCGCACCACCTCCTCGTGGATGCGCTCATCGGCCGCCATGGCATCCGTGGCGTCGGCGTCGCCCTCGTACGGCGATCGTGCCTCAGCCCGCTGGGCCAGGGCGAGCACGAACACCGACCCGAACCGGCGCGCCAGCCAGCCGAGCAACCGGGTGCGGACGGCGCCGCGGCGCGGGGTGCCGGTCTGGTCGCCCAGGAGATCACGCCAGTGCGCCTCATGGCGGCCTTCTGCCTCGGCCAGCGCAAGCAGGATCTCCCGCTCCTCGCCTGCCCTGCGGCCGGCGAGGTCACGGTAGACCGCGGCCTCTGCGCGCTCGTCCGCCAGGTACTGCCGCCATCGGCGGACTTGCGCGGCGGTCGGCGCGCGGGTCGGGTCCGGGGCGCTCATGCCTCTGGTGCGATTTCGAGGCGGCTCTGGGGAACAAGGGCGGACAGGTGCGGGCCGGAACCGTCCAGACCGACGAACGGCTCGTCGAACTGAACCTGCCACACCGCTTCACGCGGGGCCGCCGGCGCGTACAGCTGAGAGCCGACTGATTCGCCCGGCGCCACGATGACGCCGACCGGGTCTACGCTCAGGAGCTCCTCGACGGCGGAATCGGGATCGCCGCTCCGCTCCAGCCGGACGATGACCTGCACTCCGATGCCGTAGCCGGCCCGGCCGGCGTCCGACTCGTTCTTGTCGGCCGCCCGGCTGCGCTTCCAGATCATGGCCTAGTCCACCGTCCCGGCACGCTCGAGGACGAGTTCCCGCACCCGGGCGGCATCGGCTTGGCCGCGCATGGCTTTCATGACCGCTCCGATGACGGCGCCGGCCGCCTGCACCCTGCCGTCACGGATCTTAGCGAGCACGTCGGGCTGGGCGGCGAGTGCTTCGTCGATGGCGGCGACGAGCATGCCGTCGTCGGAGACGACGGCGAGGCCGCGCTTCTCGACCACTTCGGTGGGGGTCCCCTCGCCCGCGATGACGCCTTCCAGGACCTGTCGCGCCAGCCGGTCGGTCAGGGTCCCGGCTTCGACCAGCTCGATCAGTGCTGCCACCTGAAGCGGCTGGATCAGCGAGTCTGAGGCGACGCCCTGGGCGTTCGCCAGGCGGGCGATCTCGCCGGTCCACCACTTGCGGGCGGACTGGGGTGACGCGCCGCCGGCGACGGTTGCCTCGATCGCGTCGAGCAGGTCGGAGTTCACGACGTCCTGGAATTCCAGGTTCGCGAATCCCCAGTCGGCCTGCAGGCGCTTGCGGCGCGCCGCGGGAGGCTCCGGCAGGGTGGCGCGGAGCTCCTCGACCCACTCGCGCGACGGGGCCATCGGCACCAGGTCGGGTTCGGGGAAGTACCGGTAGTCGTCGGCGTCCGACTTGGGGCGTCCGGCGGAGGTGGTGCCGGTGTCCTCGTGCCAGTGCCGGGTCTCCTGCGTGATCGTTCCGCCGGCGGACAGCAGTGCGGCTTGGCGCTGGATCTCGTACCGTACGGCGCGTTCGACCGAGCGAAGCGAGTTGACGTTCTTGGTCTCGGTGCGGGTGCCGAGCACGTTGGAACCGCGCGGGCGCAGTGACACATTCGCGTCGCAGCGCACGTTGCCCTCTTCCATGCGCGCGTTCGACACACCGAGCGCCTTGACGATCTCCCGCACCGCGGCCACGTAGGTCTTCGCGATCTCGGGCGAGTCGGCCTCGCCGCCCTCGATCATCCGGGTGACGATTTCCACCAGCGGCACCCCGCCGCGGTTGTAGTCGACGAGCGAATACTCGGCACCCTGGATGCGGCCGGTGGCGCCACCCTTGTGGGTGAGCTTGCCGGCGTCGTCCTCCATGTGCGCGCGTTCGATCTGCACGGTCACCTGCCGGCCGCTGGCCAGTTCGATGGTGAGTTCGCCGTCGAAGGCGATCGGTTCGTCGTACTGCGAGGTCTGGAAGTTCTTCGCGGTGTCGGGGTAGAAGTAGTTCTTTCGTGCGAACCGCGAGTATTCGGCGATCTCGCAGCCCAGGGCCAGGCCCAGGCGGATGCTCGACTCGATGGCCTGCTGGTTCACCTGCGGAAGGCCGCCCGGAAGTCCGAGGCAGGTGGGGCAGGTGTTGGTGTTCGCGCCCTGGCCGAATTCATTGGCGCAGCCGCAGAACATCTTGGTCTTGGTGTTCAGTTCGACGTGCACTTCGAAACCGAGCACCGGCTCGTACAGCTCCAAGGCCTTGTCGTAGTCCATCAGGCTCACTTTCGCCATCAGAGCGCTCCTTCTTCGCTTGCGAACATTTCGGTGGGGGTGAGCGCGGGCGCCTGGCTGAGCAGGGTGTGGCCCCACTGGGCTTCGAGCAGGCGTTCCACGGCCGTGCCGAAGGTGTACAGGCGGGCGTCCTGGCCGGCCGGTGCCATCACCTGCAGGCCGACCGGGAGGCCGTCCTCCGGTGCCAGTCCCATCGGCAGTCCCATGCCGGGAACGCCGGCGAGGTTCGCCGGGATAGTGGTGATGTCGTTGAGGTACATGGCCATCGGGTCTTCGAGCTTCTCACCGAACTTGAACGCCGTGGTGGGAGCGCTCGGGGAGACCAGCACGTCGACCTTCGCGAATGCGGCCGCGAAGTCGCGCTGGATCAGGGTGCGCACCTTCTGGGCGCTCCCGTAGTAGGCGTCGTAGTAACCGGCGGAGAGGGCGTAGGTGCCGAGGATGATACGGCGTTTGACCTCCGGCCCGAAGCCGGCCTCGCGGGTGGCGGCCATCACGCGTTCACTGGTGAGCGGTCCGTCGGCGGGGTTGACCCTGATGCCGAAGCGCACCGAGTCGAACCGGGCCAGGTTGCTGGACGCCTCGGCGGGGAGGATCAGGTAGTAGGCGGCGACGGAGTACTCGAAGTTGGGGGCGCTCACCTCGCTGATCTCCGCCCCGGCGGCGGCCAGGAGCGCCAGCGTCTCATCGAAGCGCTGCTTGACTCCGGCCTGGAAGCCGGCGCCGTTCAGCTCCTTCACCACGCCGACGCGCACGCCCTTCAGCGCCCCGTCGGCGAGACCGGCGTGGGCGGCGGCGGTCATCGACGGCCAGGCATCCGTCAGCGACGTGGAGTCGAGCGGGTCGTGGCCGCCGATCACGTCGTGCAGCATCGCGGCGTCGAGGACGTTCCGGGAGACCGGGCCGACCTGGTCGAGGGAGGAGGCCAACGCGATGGCGCCGTATCGGGAGACGCCGCCGTAGGTCGGCTTGACGCCGACCGATCCGGTGACGGCGGCCGGCTGGCGGATGGAGCCGCCGGTGTCGCTGCCAAGGGCCAGCGGCGCCTCGAAGGAGGCGACGGCTGCGGCAGAACCGCCGCCGGAGCCGCCGGGGATGCGGTCCTGGTCCCATGGGTTGCGGGTGGGCCCGTAGGCGGAGTGCTCGGTGGATGAGCCCATCGCGAACTCGTCCATGTTGGTCTTGCCGAGCGGGATCAGGTCGGCCTCGCGGAGCTTCCGCACCACGGTGGCGTCGTACGGCGGGATCCAGCCTTCGAGGATCTTCGAGCCGGACGTGGACGGCATGTCCTTGGTGGCCAGCACGTCCTTGATGGCGATCGGCACCCCGGCCAGCGGGCCGAGGGCCTCGCCTGCGGCGCGGCGGGCGTCGACCCGGGCGGCGGTGGCGAGTGCGGCATCCTTGGCCACATGCAGGAACGCGTGCAGGTCGGTGTCGACGGCGTGGATGTGGTCGAGGTGGGCGCGCGTGACCTCGACGGAGCTGACGGTGCGGTCGGCCAGGAGGCCGGCCAAGGTGGCGGCGGGGAGGGTGATCAGGTCAGTCATATGGGCTCCTCGTCCCTACTCTTCGTCCAGGATGGCGGGCACGCGGAACTTGTCACCGTCGTGGTCAGGGGCGCCGGAGAGCGCCTGCTCGACCGTGAGTGACGGCACGACCACGTCGGGGCGGAAGACGTTGGTCAACGGCATCGGGTGGCTGGTGGCCGGAATGTCGGCGGTGGCGACCTCGGACACCTTGGCCACGGATTCGACGATCTGGCCGAGGTCTGCGGTGAGGTGTGCGATCTCTTCCGGGCTGAGGTCGATTCGGGCGAGGTGTGCCAGGTGGGCTACCTGCTCGGCCGTGATTTCGGGCATGTTACTCCGATTGCGTTCGAGGTGGATGCCCCAAGTCTATTCGGAGCCGTCGGTCGCCAGTTTCGCGTTGTCGGTCCCGATGAGGGCCATGTTGCGCAGTGACTCGCTGCCGGGCTTGAAGTATTCGTTGTGCCCGATCGACCCGGCGAGCCGGGCGCCGGTGACCCGGTCGCGGCCGCCGGAGACTCCGAGTGTCTTCGCACCGTACGACGAGGAGCCGGGGTCGCTACCGAAGAAGGCGCTGTTGACGGCGGGGTCCCAGTCGGCCTCGCCGACGTACACGTTATGGCCGCGCACGCCCAGGCCGGCGGCGGACTGCAGCGCGCTGCCGGGAGAGCCCACCATCACCAGTGCGTCCACCTCCACCGATCCGCGGGCCAGGGCGACCAGGGCAACGGTCGAACCGTAGGAGTGTGCGAACACGGAGATGTACGGTTGGTCGGCGCCGCGGGCCGAGCGGATGCCGAGCCAGGATTCCTCGAGGAAGTCAGCGCCGGCCTCGGCCCGGTCGAGGCCGCCCACCGAGAACAGGTCGGGGGCGCGGTAGCCGATCCAGGAGATGGTGGCCACGCTCTTCATGCTGGTCCCGGTTCCGCCGAGGTCGGCCAGTGCCGCCTTCTGTTCGGTGTAGAGGGCTTCGGCGGTGTTGGACCAGTTCACGATCTGGTCGTGCACCGAGTAGTTCATGCCGGGCACCAGGTAGCTCACGAAGTCTGCGGTGTCGGGATTTCCGAGTGCGATCGCGGCGCGGCCGCCGTCGGTCGGGTCGAGCAGCACGAGCGAGCGTTTGACGCCGCCGGGGCCGGGGGCCAACGCTTCGCGGACCTGGGTGAGCAGGTCGAGGCTGGTGGCGAGTTCCCCACGGCGGGCCGTCGTGGTGGCGGCCGCGAGTTCCGCCCGGGTCTCGTCGAGGGCCTGCCCGAGGTAGCGCAGGTTGGCGCGGCTGCGTTCCCGCAGCGGAATACCGTCGAGGTTCCCCACCAACCGGGGCGAGCCTGCGCTGAGCGCCGCTCGCGCATCCGTTTGAAGCCCGCCCCACCAGCCGGTGACGAGGTTCGCGGTGGGGGGTGCGGCCAGCAGGGCGTCCACCTGTGCCGGGTACTGCGCCACGAAGGCGGAGACGTCGGAGACCGGGAGCCGGCTGAGACCGGCGAGCAGGGATATCCCCGTCATGTTCCGCAGCGCGCTCAGCTCGACGTCAACGGATGCCGCCAGCCGGGGCTCCGTGCCCAGCCAGACGGCGGAGGAGTCCACATTGCCGGGGCGGTCGGAGGTGCGGGTGGGCAGCCGTTCGCTGACGCTTATCGTCACGTTGGCGGGCACGCTGGACGCCTCGCTGGCTCCGCCCAGAGCAAGCGAGGCCGCTAGAGCTGCCATTTCCCACAGCAAACTCGGGTACGTCCCCTCACCCACGACGAGCCGCCGACACGGCTCGACACCGGTCGGTGCCCGGCCCTCACAGCCTATCGAGCCGATTCTCAGCTAAAAAGGTCGGTCGACCCCCGTTTCGGGGGTGTTCTGCCGGAACGTTCGGTGTCGGGCGGGTGTCCACTCGATGAGGTACACGGATCCACGGCCGATCCGGGCGAAGGTCCCGGTGGATTCACCCCGTGCGCGCACCGCACCCGCTCGCGCTGAGGATTTGTCCACACGCTGAGGGCCTGCCCACCGCGCGTGGACAAAACCGCAGCGTGACGGTGTTCAGACTCGCGCGCCGCCCTGCCGGTGTGCCGGCCGACCCGCGGTGCTGCGGATTCCTGCACCGGCCGCGCTTCCCGCCCGGCCCGCGGCCGACCCCACCCGCTCGCGCTGAGGATTCGTCCACACGCTGAGGGCCTGCCCACCGCGCGTGGTCAAAACCGCAGCGTGACGGGATCAGAGGGGCTCGGCGGGAGGCGCGCCCCGGCGGACTCGGCGGTGGCTAGCCGGCGGGCTCGGCGAACGCGGCGGGCCCGTCGGCGAGCAGGCGTCGGAAGCCGTCGGCGTCGATGATGGTGAGACCGAGTTCCTCGGCCTTGGCGAGCTTGGAGCCGGCGCCGGGCCCGGCCGCCACGAAGTCGGTCTTCTTCGACACGCTCGACGCCGCCTTCCCGCCAGCGGCGATGATGGCCTCGAGTGCGCCCTCGCGGGTGAACCCCTCGAGTGACCCGGTGGCGACGACGGTGACGCCGGCCAACACTCCGCCAGCCTCCCCGGCAGCTCCCGGCCCGGGGTGGCCAGGCGTGTCGAATTGCACCCCCGCTCGCGCCCATTCTTCGACGATCTCCCGGTGCCAGTCGACGGTGAACCAGTCCAGCACCGCGTCGGCGATGATACCGCCGACCCCTTCGACCTGGGCGAGCTCGTCGCGCGAGGCGGAACGGATGGCGTCGAGCGAGCCGAAGTAGTCGGCCAGCGCCCGTGCGGCGACCGGGCCGACATGACGGATGCTGAGGGCCACGATCAGCCGCCACAACGGCTTGGTCTTGGCGCGTTCGATCTCCGCCAGGAGGGTGAGCGCACTCGACGACGGCTGCGGCCCGGTCAGGCCCTGCTTCTTCTCGGCCACGGACGGGTTGCGCCGGAACGGGGTGCGCATGCGGAGGGCGCCGTCATCGTCTTCCTTCGGCAGGCCGGTTTCGGCGTCGCGGACGACCACCCCGATCGGGAGCAGATCGTCGATGTCGAGGCTGAACAGGCGGGCCTCGGTGGGAAGCGGCGGCTCCGCGGGCACTGTCGGTTGGGTCAGAGCTGCCGCGGCGACCTCGCCGAGCGCTTCGATGTCGAGCGCTCCGCGGGAGCCGGCGTGCTCGACCCGGCCGCGCACCTGCGCGGGGCAGCTCTTCGCGTTCGGGCAGCGGAGGTCGACGTCGCCTTCCTTGGCCGGCGCGAGCGGGGTGCCGCACTCGGGGCAGTTGACGGGCATGACGAACTCGCGCTCGGTGCCGTCGCGGAGTTCCACCACCGGCCCGAGGACCTCCGGAATCACGTCCCCGGCCTTCCGCAGCACCACGGTGTCGCCGATCAGCACGCCCTTGGCCTTGACCACGTCCTGGTTGTGCAGGGTGGCCTGGCGCACTTCTGACCCGGCGACCCTCACCTTCTTCATCACGGCGAACGGTGTGGCGCGGCCGGTGCGCCCCACGCTCACGACGATATCGAGGAGCGTGGTGTTGACCTGCTCCGGCGGGTATTTGTAGGCGATCGCCCAGCGCGGCGCGCGGCTGGTGGCCCCGAGCTCATCGTGCAGGGCGAGCTCGTCCACCTTGACCACGATGCCGTCGATCTCGTGCTCGACACTCCCCCGGTGTTCACCGAAATACTCGATGAACCCCGCCGCTTCAAGAGCCGAATCCTTCACCCGGTAGTGGCTGCTGGTGGGCAGGCCCCAGCTCGCCAGGAGCTCATAGATCTCGGACTGTGCGGACACCGGGGGACGCTCCCACGCGCCGATGCCGTGCACCAGCATCCGTAACCGGCCGAGCCGGTCGCGCATGAGTTTCAGGCCGGCGGCGTTCTTGCTCTCGGACTTCTGCCGCAGCGACCCACTGGCGGCGTTGCGGGGGTTGGCGAAGACCCGTTCGCCGGCTTCAGCCTGCTGGGCGTTGAGTTCCCGGAACGACTCGACCGGGAAGAAGACCTCCCCCCGTACCTCGACCAGCGACGGATGCCCGGAGCCGGCCAGGCGACGCGGGATCCCGTTGACGAATGCGATGTTCTCGGTGACGTCCTCACCGATCACGCCGTCACCGCGGGTCGCAGCGGTGAGGAGCACACCGTTCTGGTAGCGGAGGTTGATGGCGAGGCCGTCGATCTTCAGCTCGCACAGGTAGTGCACGGGCCGGCCGGCGTCGCGCTCGACCTTCGCGGCCCAGCCGGAGAACTCGTCGATGCTGAACACGTTGTCGAGGCTCAGCATCCGCTCGGCGTGCTGCACCGGGTCGAACAGGCTCTGGGCTCGGCCACCGACGGTCTGCGTCGGGCTGTCCTGGCTTTGCAGCTCCGGGAACAGCCGTTCAAGTTCCTCCAGTCGGTGGAGGAATCCGTCGTATTCCTCGTCGGAGGCGATGGCCGCGTTCTGCTGGTAGTACGCGTCGCGCAGCTCGAGGATACGAGTCGTCAGGCGTTCGGCCTCCGTGCTGGCCGCTTCGAGTTCGCCGGGGGTGTAGGTGTCTGCCACGAATTCAGTTTAGGGCGGACCCCCGACAGCGAAAGGGCCGGGCTAGGCGGGAACCGGGACGGCTGACACCGTGCGGTCGATGGTGCACTGGCCGAGAACACGGGTGCCGACGTAGACGACTGCCGTCTGGCCGGGGGCGACGCCGGTGAGCGGCACGTTCGGGGTGATCTTCAGTTCGGGCGCTTCGGTGCCCGCCTGGGTCACCACCTGCGCGACGGCCGGCACCGGGTCGGCATGGGCGCGAATCTGCACCTCGCAATCGAATGCGACCTCCGGGTTCGCGGGAGGCAACCCGGCCCAGGTGAACGTGGACCCGGCGATCTCGCCGATGTCGAGGGCTTCCTTCGGGCCGACCACGACCGTGTTCGAGACGGGGCGCACCTCGAGCACGAACCGCGGCTTGCCGTCGGCGGCGGGGGTGCCGATGGAGAGGCCGCGGCGCTGGCCGACGGTGTACGCTGCGGCGCCCTCGTGATCGCCGAGCTTGGCTCCGGACCGGTCGACGATGTCGCCCGGTTCGGCGCCGACCCGGTCGGCGAGCCAGCCACGGGTGTCGCCGTCGGGGATGAAGCAGATGTCGTGGGAGTCTGGCTTGGTGGCGACGGAGAACCCGCGCTCGGCGGCTTCGGCGCGCACTTCCGCCTTGGATGGCGTCGCGCCGAGCGGGAACATCGAGTGCGCGAGCTGGTCGGCGGTGAGCACGCCGAGCACGTACGACTGGTCCTTCGCCCATGCTGCGGCCCGGTGCAGTTCGGGGTTGCCGTCCGCGTCACGGACGATGCTTGCGTAGTGGCCGGTGGCGACGGCGTCGAAACCGAGAGCCAGCGCCTTCTCCAGGAGGGCGGCGAACTTGATCCGCTCGTTGCAGCGCATGCACGGGTTCGGGGTGCGGCCGGCCGAGTACTCCGCGATGAAGTCATCGACCACGTCGAGCTTGAACCGCTCGGAGAAGTCCCACACGTAATACGGGATGCCGATGATGTTCGCAGCCCGCTGGGCATCCATCGAGTCTTCGATGGTGCAGCAGCCGCGGCTGCCGGTGCGCAGGGTTCCCGGCATCCGGGACAGCGCCAGGTGCACCCCGACGACCTCGTGTCCCGCCTCGACCGCGCGGGCCGCGGCGACGGCGGAGTCCACCCCACCGCTCATTGCTGCCAAAACTTTCACTGGTTAAGTGTACGCGCCGTTTTCCTGCCCGTCCCACATCCCCGGCCGCTCCGTTCGCGGCGGCAGGCGCACCGGCGTCAGCGGCCGGGCGCGCGGTCGGCCAGGCCGGCCCTGGCGGCCTGCGCGTACGCGGCCGGCAGCGCGGCGAGGAACGCGTCGACGTCGGCATCCGTTGTCGTGCGGCCCAGGGTGATGCGAAGCGCTCCGCGGGCCAGGGCCTCGCTGCGGCCCATCGCCCGCAGCACGTGCGACGGCTCGGGGATGCCCGCCTGGCAGGCCGAACCGGTGGAGACGCAGATCCCGGCGGCGTCGAGCAGGAACAGGAGCGAATCGCCTTCGCAGCCGGGGAAGGTGAAGTGCGCGTTGCCGGGCAGGCGACCGGTCGGCGAGGGGTCGCCGTTCAACACCGCGTCGGGCACCGCGGCGCTGACACCGTCGACCAGCCTGCCCCGCAGGGCGGCGAGCCGCTCGTTCTCGGCTGCAAGATCATGGGTGGCAGCGGATGCCGCTACGGCGAACGACACGGCAGCCGCGACGTCCTGGGTGCCGCTTCGCACCTGGCGTTGCTGCCCGCCGCCGTGGATCAGCGGCACCACGGTCACGGACCGCGACAGGACGAGGGCGGCGATGCCGACCGGCCCGCCGATCTTGTGCGCGGACACGCTGAGCGCCGACACCCCGCTTCGGCCGAGGGCCGCGAAGTCGAGCGGCACATGCCCGTAGGCGGACACTGCGTCCACGTGCACCGGGATGCCATGCCGGGCGGCGATGGCTGCGACCTCCGAGACCGGCTGGAGGGTGCCGACCTCATTGTTCGCGGCGAGCAGGGTGACCAGGGCAACGCTGCCCGGGTCCGCTTCGATCGACGCCTCCAGCGCGGCCAGGTCGATACGGCCGAGCTCGTCGACCGGCAGCCATTCCACCGCGGCGCCGTCGTGCTGGCCGAGCCATTCGACCGTGTCGAGGGTGGCATGGTGCTCCCCGCCGGGGGCGAGGATGCGCGGGCGCGGCGCCCGCGCCCAGTACAGGCCCTTGATTGCGAGGTTGATCGACTCGGTGCCGCTGCCGGTGAACACCACCTCGATCGGTTCACAGCCGACGCTGGCCGCAACCGCCTCGCGCGCCTCCTCCAGCATCCGCTTGGCGTTCTGGCCCTGGCTGTGGATGGAAGCGGGGTTGCCGACGATGCCCATCGCCTCGGTGTAGGCAATGATGGCGGCGGGCAGCATGGGGGTGGTCGCCGCGTGGTCAAGATAAACGGCCATACTCATTACTCTAGAACCCATGACTGACGCCGATCCCCTGCGCAACCTCGGCGTGCGCGCGACCGCCCACGGCGGCGAGTTGCGGGTGTGGTCTGCGAGCGCCGACGCCATGGAATTGTGCATCTTCGATGAGACTGATCCGAATTGGATCGTGAAAACCGTTCCGATGACGCAGGAGGTGGCGGGCGTCTGGTCCGGGCGGACCCGCACGCTGACGCCCGGCCGGCGCTACGGCATCCGGGTCGCCGGGCCGGTCGGCCCGGAGAACGCGTTCCGGCCCGAGAAGACGCTGGTCGAGCCGTATTCCCGGGGCCTGGTGCGGGTGGGCGGCCAGCAGTGGCAGTCCGTCGTCGTCGACGGCGATTTCGACTGGGCCGGCTCCACCAAGCCCGCCACGCCAATGGACCGCACCGTGGTCTACGAGGCGCATGTGCGCGGCATGAGCAAGCTCAACCGCGCCATCCCGCCCGCTCTCCGCGGGACCTACGCCGGGCTCGCCCACCCGTCGACGATCGCGTACCTCACTGACCTCGGGGTCACCGCCGTCGAGCTGCTTCCGGTGCACGCATTCGTCTCCGAGCAGCGCCTGGTCAAGCAGGGGCTCACCAACTACTGGGGCTACAACACCCTGAACTTCTTCGCGCCGCACGCCGACTACGCCTCCCTTGCCGCCCAACAGGCTGGACCGGAGGCGGTCCTCCGCGAGTTCAAGGGCATGGTGAAGCTGCTGCACGAGGCGGGCCTCGAGGTCATCCTCGACGTGGTGTACAACCACACCGCAGAGGAGGGTCGGAACGGCCCGGTGCACAGCTTCCGCGGCATCGACAACGCCGGCTACTACCGGCAGGACCAGTCCGGCGCGTACATCGACGTCACCGGCTGCGGCAACACCGTCGACTTCAGCCGTACCGCGCCGACCCGGCTGGTGCTCGACTCCTTGCGCTACTGGGCGAACGAGGTCCAGATCGATGGCTTCCGGTTCGACCTCGCGGTTACCCTGGGCCGGGACCGGAACGGGGAATTCGACCCGGAACATCCGCTTCTGGCCGCCATTGCCGACGACCCGCAGCTGGCCGGCGTGAAACTGGTCGCCGAACCCTGGGACGTCGGACCGGGCGGCTGGCAGACCGGCAACTTCCCGGCCGGCTGGTCGGAGTGGAACGACCGTTATCGCGACCGGATGCGCGATTTCTGGCTGGGGGACATCGCCGCCGCCAGGGCCGGCGGCCACGCGGCCAGCGGGATCGGCCGCTTCGCCACCCACCTGGCCGGCTCCTCGACCACCTTCAGCTCCGGGCGCCGGCCACTCGCGTCGCTCAACTTCATCACCGCGCACGACGGTTTCACCATGGCCGACCTCACCGCGTACAACGTCAAGCACAATGTCGGCAACGGCGAGTCGAACCGTGACGGCACCGACAAGAACAACTCCTTCAACCACGGCGTCGAGGGTCCCACCCGTGACCGGGCGATCCTCGCCGCCCGCCGCAAGGCGATGCGCAACCTGATGGGAACGCTGCTCTTGTCCGCGGGCGTGCCGATGATCACGGCCGGCGACGAATTCGGCCGCAGCCAGCGGGGAAACAACAACCCGTACTGTCACGACAGCGAGCTCAACTGGCTCAGCTGGGACCTCGACGACTGGCAGCAGGACCTGCGCCGTGTCACCCGCACCCTGCTCCGGGCGCGGCGGGAGAACCCGGCGCTTCGCCCCTCTCATTTCGGGCGGCCCGGTGAGGAGGTTCCGAGCGCCAGCCAGATGGAGTGGTACGACGCGAACGGCACAGCGATGGGCGAGGAGAACTGGAACTCGCCGTCCCAGCGGACGGTTCAGTACCTGGTCGCCAGTACGCCAGAGCACGGGGAGCCCAACCGGGTTCTGCTGATCGTGCACGGACTCGAAGCGGATGTCACCGTCTCCCTGCCCGAGCACCCCGGCGTGGTCGGCTACACGACGCTCTGGGACTCCAGCCACGACGACCTCCGCGAAACGGTCATCGAGCACGCACCGGGCACACCGCTCTCGGTCGCTGGCGCCTCGATGCAGCTGCTCAGGGCGCATTAGGCCGCGGAGCAGGTTGCGAATGAGCAGCAGGAAAGCGGATACCGGTACCCCGGCGACGGCGCAACTCACGCGAGCGGGGATCGCGTTCACGCCCCACCGCTACGAACACGACCCGGCAGCGGCCAGCTTCGGACTCGAGGCGGCCGAGAAGCTCGGGCTGGACCCTGAGCGAGTGTTCAAGACCCTGCTCGCCGACGCCGACGGGCGGCTGGTCGTCGGCATCGTCCCCGTCACCGGGCAGCTCGATCTCAAGGCGCTTGCCGCCTACGTCGGCGCGAAGAAGGCGACCATGGCCGACCCGCGGGTCGCGGAGCGGAAGACCGGCTACGTGGTGGGCGGGATCAGCCCGATCGGGCAGAAGAGCTCCCTGGCCACCGTGATCGACGCATCCGCTGAGTCGTTCGACACGGTGTTCGTCTCCGGCGGTCGACGCGGGTTGGACATCGAACTCGCCCCGGCGGACCTGCAACGGGCGACAGGTGGGGCCTTCGCCGCGATCGCCCGCCACGCCTGACCCTCGCTCCGTGCCCCTTCCCCCTTCGGCGAAAACGCATTTGTTGGGGTTATGCGGGCCTGATAACCCCAACAAGTGCGGTTTCGCGGGACGGGTACGGAACAGGGAGAGGAGTGGGGCGGAGAGGAGGGGTCAGCTCGCGACGGCGATCAGGCCCATCTCGGCGGGGCCGGCCAAGAGCTCGTGCCGGGGCACGACACGCACCGTGTAGCCGAAGCCGCCGGCACGATCGAGGATGACCGTGCCGGTGAACAGGGTCGAGCCCTCTGCGACGATCACCGGGCCGGCCTGGCCGCCGAAGGTGCCGCCCGGCTCGTCAGCGGATGCCCCGTCGGCGGATGCCGCGTCAGCGCCGACGGATGCGCCCGCGTCAGCGTCGGCGCCGGTGTCACCGTCCAGGACCAGGTCCTGCGTCCGGGTGCCCTGCAGCTCGTCGCCGTTCAGGCTGCGCCCGTAGACGACCTGCACACTGACGTCGTCGGCACTCAGGCCGTTCAACTGCACGTGCGCCCGCAGGTGCAGCTCGTCACCGACCTGAGGCACCGCCATCACACCGCCTGATTCCACGTGGGCGACGGCGACGCCCGGCCACTGGCGCGAGATCCTCGACTTCCACGCGGCCAGTTCCCGGGCACCGCGGTAGTTGTCGGAGGTGAGGGCCGCCTCTGCGGAACCGGCCGGGCGGTACATCCGCTCCACGTACTGCCGCACCATCCGGTCGGCCGAGAGCTCAGGCGAGAGGGTCGCCAGGGTGTGACGGATGCTCGTCACCCACCGTTCCGGAACGTCATCCGCGTTCCGCTCGTAGAACGGTGGGCTAACCTGGTGTTCGAGCAGATCGTAGAGGGCTTCGGCCTCGACCTTGTCGCGTTCGACCGGGTCGCCGGCGGCATCCGCTGACGGAATCGCCCAGCCGTTCTGTCCGTCGTAGTACTCGGGCCACCAGCCGTCGAGGATCGACAGGTTGAGCGCCCCGTTGAGCGCGGCCTTCATGCCGGACGTGCCGCACGCTTCGAGGGGGCGCAACGGGTTGTTCAGCCAGACGTCGGTGCCCGGGTACATCAGTTGCGCCATCGAGATGTTGTAGTCGGGCAAGAAGGCGATCCTCGTACGCAGCTCGGGGTCCTCGGCGAACTGCACGATCTGCTGGATCAGCCGCTTGCCCTCCTCGTCGGCGGGGTGTGACTTGCCGGCGATCACGATCTGGATCGGCCGGGTCGGGTGGGTCAGGAGTGCGCGCAGCCGCTCGGGGTCGTGCAGCATGAGGGTGAGTCGCTTGTAGGTGGGTACCCGCCGGGCGAAGCCGATCGTGAGCACGTTCGGGTCGAACACCTCATTCAGCCACGCCGGGGGGATACCGCCGGCGTTCTGTTCCTTCCAGGCTGCGACCAGTCGCCGGCGGGCGTCCTGCACGAACTGCAGCCGCATCCGACCGCGCACCGCCCAGAGTTCCTGGTCGGAGACGGCGGGCGACGCCCAGTCCGCGGCGCTGGTGTCGCCGGTTCCCAGTCGGCTCTCCGCGAGGGTGAGCAGCGCCGGGTCGGTCCAGGTCGGCGGGTGCACGCCATTGGTGATAGAACCGATCGGCACGTCCGCCGCATCGAATCCCGGCCACAGCCCGCTGAACATCCGCCGGCTCACCTCGCCGTGCAGCGTGGACACGCCGTTGGCGTGCTGCCCGAGCCGGAGGCCCATCACGGCCATGTTGAATACGTCGGGCGAACCGCCGTCGTAGTTCTCGGCGCCGAGGGCCAGCACGTCGTCGACGGCCACCCCCGGCAGCAGCTCGGTGCCGAGGTAGCGCTTCATCAGCGGGCGCTCGAAGCGGTCGATGCCGGCGGCGACGGGAGTGTGGGTGGTGAAGACCGTGCCGGCCCTGGCGACCTGCAGCGCCTCCTGGAAGGTGAGCCCCTCACCGATGAGGCTGGAGATCCGCTCGAGGCCCAGGAATCCGGCGTGGCCCTCGTTGGTGTGGAACACGTCGGGTTCCGGGCTGGAGCCCAGTTTGCTCCACAGCTTCACCGCCCGCGCGCCGCCGATGCCGAGGAGCAGCTCCTGCATCAGGCGGTGCTCTCCCCCGCCGCCGTACAGGCGGTCCGTGACCAGGCGGAGGTCGTCGGGGTTCTCCGGGATGTCGGTGTCGAGGAGCAGCAGGGTGATCCGGCCGACGGATGCCTGCCAGATCCTGGCGTGCAGGGTGCGGTCCTCGGGAAGCGCGAGCGACACCTGCGCCGGGGACCCGTCACCGTGCCGGAGCACCGACAACGGCAACCCGTCGGGGTCGAGGACCGGGTAGCTTTCCATCTGCCAGCCGTCCGGGGAGATCGACTGGCTGAAATAACCGGCGCGGTAGAAGAGCCCGACGCCCACCAGCGGCACGCCGAGGTCTGACGCGCTCTTGAGATGGTCGCCGGCGAGGATGCCGAGGCCACCGGAGTACTGGGGCAGGGCCGCCGCGATGCCGAACTCCGGCGAGAAGTATGCGATGCGGTCGGGTTTGTCGCCTTCCAGGGACTGGTACCAGCGGGGCTCCTCCAGGTAGGCGCGGAGGTCGTCGCGTATCAGGTTGACCCCGGCGACATAGTCGTGGTCGACGGCCAGCTCTTCGAGTCTGCTCGGTTCGACGGCGCCCAGCAGGGCGGCCGGGTCGTGTCCCGACGAGCGCCAGAGGTCTGGCGCGATGTGCTCGAACAATTGCCGGGTGGGCTCGTGCCACGACCAGCGCAGGTTGCCGGCGAGCTCTTCGAGCGCCTGGAGCGACTCGGGCAGGACGGCACGGACGGTAAATTTACGGATCGCCTTCACGGGACCACACTAGGGCCGCGCCCGCTCCAACGGGTAAACGGATGCGGCCCCGTTCACCGGTTTTCGCGCTACGGTCGTGATGTGGCCAGGACAGCAAAGACCCCAGCAGGAAAGACTCCGGCAGCGAAGACTACGGCAGCGAAAGCTTCGGCGGCGAAGATTCCCGCGGCCGAGGCCGCGGCGGCCAAGCCGATCGCGCCGGGCACCGGCACCGCCTCCGGCACGGTGACGCGCGCCGGACGCATCCCCGTGCTGGGTCTCAGCCCCCAGCTGCCGGACAACCTGTGGCCTGCGCGTGCGTTCGCCGGCGAAGTCGTGCCGTTCAGCGCCACCGCGTTCCGGGAGGGCCACGACCTGATCGGCGTCAGCGTGCTGCTCACCGGCCCGGACGGCACGCAGAGCAGCCATCCGATGACGCTCCCTGTGGCCGGTACCGACCGCTGGGAAACCGCCGTGCAACTGGGCGCAGCCGGCACCTGGCAGTACCGGGTGCGCGCGTATGCGGACGACTTCGCGACCTGGGAGCACAATGCGTCGGTGAAGATCCCGGCCGGGATCGACGTCGAGCTGATGTTCATGATCGGCGCCGAACTGCTCGGCCGGGGTGCAGCTGACACCAGTCGCCCGGCCGCCGAGCGCACGCTGCTCCAGGCGACGGCCGGCATCCTCGGCGACCGAACGCTCCCCGTGGACCAGCGCCTCGCGGCGGCCACCGGCGAGGAGGTGCACGCCGCGGCATCCGTTCGCCCGATCTCGAGCCTGGAGACGATCTCTGAGCCGCGGACGATCATCGTCGAGCGGGAACGAGCCGGTGTCGGCGCCTGGTACGAGTTCTTCCCCCGCTCTGAGGGCGCCGTGAAGAACGTGGACGGCACCTGGACCAGCGGAACGTTCAGGTCGGCGGCCGCCCGGCTTTCCGGCGTCGCAGCCATGGGCTTCGACGTGCTCTACCTGCCGCCGATCCACCCGATCGGCCGCGCATTCCGGAAGGGTCCCAACAACTCGCTCGACGCCGGGCCGAACGACCCCGGTTCGCCCTGGGCGATCGGTTCGGCCGACGGCGGCCACGACGCCATCCACCCCGACCTCGGCACGGTGGCGGACTTCACCTGGTTCGTCGGACAGGCCCGCGAGGCCGGGCTGGAGATCGCGCTCGACCTGGCGTTGCAGGCCTCGCCGGACCACCCCTGGGTGACCGCCCACCCCGAGTGGTTCACCACGCTGCCTGACGGCAGCATAGCCTACGCGGAGAACCCGCCGAAGAAGTACCAGGACATCTACCCGATCAACTTCGACAACGACCCGGACGGCATCCGTGCCGAGGTGCTTCGGATCGTGCGGTACTGGATCGGGCTGGGCGTCAACATCTTCCGGGTGGACAACCCGCACACCAAGCCGCTCGACTTCTGGGAATGGCTGATCAACGAGGTCAACACCGAGTACCCCGACGTGGTGTTCCTGGCCGAGGCTTTCACCCGGCCGGCTCTCCTGCACGCGCTGGGCAAAGTCGGTTTCCAGCAGTCGTACACCTACTTCACCTGGCGCAACACCAAGGAAGAGCTGGAGGAATTCTTCGACGGGCTCGCGCACGAGACCGCGGATTTCCTGCGACCGAACCTGTTCGTGAACACGCCGGACATCCTCACCGAATACCTGCAGTTCGGTGGTCCAGCCGCGTTCAAGATCCGGGCCGCCCTCGCGGCGACCGCGGCTCCCACCTGGGGCGTCTACGCAGGCTTCGAACTCTACGAGAGCGTCGCCCGCCCGGGCGCCGAGGAGAGCATCAACAACGAGAAGTACGAGTACCGCCCGCGTGACTTCGACCACGCGGTGGACCAGGGCACATCGCTCGCGCCCTTCATCACCCTGCTGAACCGGATCCGGCGGGAACACCCGGCGCTCCGGCAATTGCGGAACCTCAACATCCACGGAAGCGACGACGAATCGATCCTCGTCTACAGCAAGTTCCTTGACGCCCCGTTCACCGGAACGGGTCGTGCCGACGCTCTGATCATCGTCGCCAACGTCGACCCGCACTCCGCCCGGGAAACGACCGTGCACCTAGACACGACCAAGTTCGGCATCCCGGCCGGACACGCGTTCGAGGTGCGGGACCTGGTCTCGGGAGCCGTCTGGACCTGGTCGGCCGACAATTACGTGCGACTGGATGCATTCACCGAACCGGTGCACATCCTCCAGGTGAAAGGCCAGTGAACAAGATGAAGAAGACTCCGCCCCGGGCCACGCCCGATGTACCCGGCGCCACGGCACAACCCGCCGGCGCGGCAGATTCCGCCGGCGTAGCCGACCCGGTGAAGACGCCGCGGCACGCGCTGCCCGACCGGATGGCCGAATTTCCGAAGGTCCCGGCCGAGGTGCTCGCGGCCGTTGCCGCCGGCAGTTACTACAACCCGCACGCGGTGCTCGGGCAGCATCTCGTCGACGCTGCGGGCGTCACAGACCCTGTCACCGTGATCCGGAGCCTCCGGCCGCTGGCCAGCGAAGTGTTCGCGATCCTGCCGACCGGCGCCCACGTCGAGCTGTCGCACCTCTCCGACGGCATCTGGGAGGGCCACAGCACGCTCGGGATGCAGGACTACCAGATCGAGGCCCGCTACGAAGGCGGACCGCCCTGGGTCTCGGACGACCCGTACCGGTACTCCCCCACGCTCGGCGAACTCGACCTGCACCTCATCGGCGAGGGCCGGCACGAGCGGCTCTGGGACGTGCTCGGCGCCCACCACCGCGAACACGCCGGGGCGGACGCGACCACGGCTGGCACATCGTTCGCCGTGTGGGCGCCGCACGCCAGGGCGGTGCGGGTGATCGGAGACTTCAACGGCTGGCACGGCAACGGCCACGCCATGCGCAACATGGGCTCAACCGGCGTCTGGGAGTTGTTCGTACCGGGCCTTGCGCCCGGCTCAAACTACAAGTTCGAGCTGCTCTCGCAGTCGGGGGACTGGGTGCGGAAAGCCGACCCGATGGCCCGTTACACCGAGGTTCCTCCGCTGACCGCGTCGGTGATCGGCGAGACCTCCTACGAGTGGGCGGATGCCGCGTGGATGCAGCGCCGCGCCGCCACCGACCCGCACAACGCCCCGATGAGCATCTACGAGATGCACCTCGGCTCCTGGCGCCCCGGTCTCGGCTACCGCGACGTCGCCGACCAGCTGATCGGCTACCTGCAGGAGCTGGCGTACACGCACGTGGAGTTCATGCCGCTCGCCGAGCACCCGTTCGGTGGTTCCTGGGGCTACCAGGTCACCGGTTACTTCGCGCCGACCAGCCGGTTCGGCCACCCCGACGACCTGCGCTACCTGATCGACCGGCTGCACCAGGCGGGCATCGGCGTGATCATGGACTGGGTGCCCGGCCACTTCCCCAAGGACGACTGGGCGCTGGCCCGGTTCGACGGCCAGGCACTCTACGAGCACCCCGACCCGCGCCGTGGGGAGCAGATGGACTGGGGCACCTACGTCTTCGACTTCGGCCAGCCGCAGGTGCGCAACTTCCTGGTCGCCAACGCGCTGTACTGGCTCGAGGAGTTCCACATCGACGGGCTCAGAGTCGACGCCGTCGCGTCGATGCTGTACCTCGACTACTCCCGCGAGGACGGGCAATGGCTGCCGAACCAGTACGGCGGGCGGGAGAACCTGGAGGCCATCAGCCTGCTGCAGGAGGTGACGGCGACCTCGTACAAGCGCAACCCGGGAACAGTCATGATCGCGGAGGAGTCGACCAGCTGGGGCGGGGTCACCGCGCAGACGTCCGGCGGCGGCCTGGGTTTCGGCCTGAAATGGAACATGGGCTGGATGCACGACTCCCTCCAGTACATGCAGGTCGACCCGATGTACCGTTCGCACCACCACAACGACATCACGTTCTCGTTCGTCTATGCGTTCAGCGAGAACTTCCTGCTGCCGATCAGCCACGACGAGGTCGTGCACGGCAAGGGATCGCTGGTGTCGAAAATGCCGGGCGATTCGTGGAAGCAACTGGCGAACCTGCGCGCGTACCTGTCGTTCATGTGGGCGCACCCCGGCAAGCAGCTCCTGTTCATGGGGCAGGAGTTCGGGCAGCGCTCGGAGTGGAGCGAGGAGCGGGGACTGGACTGGTGGACGCTCGACCAGCCCGCCCACCGCGGCCTGTTCACCCTGGTCGGCCAGCTCAACCGGCTCTACCAGGCCAACCCGGCGCTGTGGTCGCTCGACAACGACCCGGCCGGTTTCCGGATGATCGACGGCGGCGCGTCGAGTGACAACGTGGTGTCGTTCCTGCGCTACGACGCCGACGGGAACGCGATCGCCTGCTTCTTCAACTTCGCCGGGATGCCGCACACGGACTACCGGGTCGGGCTGCCCTTCGCCGGCGCCTGGGAGGAGATCCTCAACACCGATGCCGGCGACTTCGGCGGGTCAGGCGTCGGAAACCTGGGCCAGGTCGATGCCTCGGCCGAACCGTGGGGCGGCCAGCCGGCATCCGCCCAACTCACCCTGCCGCCGCTGGCAGGACTCTGGTTGCGGTTGCAGCGGGTCTCGACAAGCTCGACCACCGGTGACTGAGCTCGACCAGCGGTGACTGAGCTTGTCGAAGTGATCAGTAAAGCAGTGCCGCCAGGCGGGCGCGCGTCTTCGGTACTCGCGGGTCGTCGGTGCCGACGACCTCGAACAGTTCGAGCAGCCGCTCCCGAATGAGGTTCTTGCCGGCGGCGTCCTGCTTCGGGAACAAGCTGAGCAGCCGGTCGAAGGCGTCCTCGACATGCCCGCCGGAGAGGTCGAGGTCCGCGACCAGCAGCTGCGCCTGGAGGTCGTCAGGGGCGGCGGCGGCCCCATTGCGGATTTCGTCCAGCGACAGGCCCTGGAGGCGGGCGAGCAGGCTCACCTGGGCGAGGCCGGCGACGGCCATCGCGTCCCGCGGTTCGCTCGCCAGCGCGGCCTTGTACTCGCGGATGGCGCTCTCGTAGTCGCCCCGCTCGATCGCGTCGTACGCCTCGCGGTGGTGCGGGGGCAGGACGGGCTCGGCAGGCGTCGCGTCGGTTGAGTCGGTGCCGGCGGTGGCCGGGTCCGCGTCCGGTGCGATGGCGGTACCCGTCACCCCGTGCTGGGCGGCGAGTTCCAGCACCCGCTGGAACACCTCGCGGGCCTCTGGCTCGCCGACGACCCCGCTGAACAGCTGCACCGGCTGCCCGCCGATCACGGCGGCGACGGTCGGGACCGTCTGGGCCTGGAAGGCCTGGACGAGCTGCGGGTTGGCGTCGACGGCGACCCTGGCCAGAATAAACCGCCCCGCGAACTCTCCGACCAGCTTCTCCAGGGTCGCGGTGAGCTGGATACCGGGCTCACTCCAGTCGGCCCAGAGGTCGACGATCACGGGGACGCGGATGGACAGCTCGAGGATTTCGCCGAAGTTGGCGTCGGTGCCGTCCAGGACCAGGCTCGGCACCTGCACCGGAGTCGCGTCCGGTGACGCGCCACCGGGCGCGCCCGCCGCACCGGGCGCCGCACCCACCGGCCGGTTCACGAGGGAGGAGAGGTCGACGGCGCCGCGCAGGCTCGCAGCGGACGGTGGCACGTTGGTCATGGAAGCTCCGCAGATGAGGTGAGGCCCTGGGCGAACCCGAGGAGGACGATTTTGTCTTTCGACCCGGCGGCCGGCACATGGAACAGGAGCTGGTCGCCGTAACTGCTTTGGATCCCCTTGGCCGTTGCGCTGACCCCGGAGAGGGCCTTGCTGGCGCCTTCGGGGCTCACCGTGGCGCCGGCGTCGACCGGCTTGACCGTCTCGGTCTCGGTGAGGCTGACGGCGACGATCGCACCGGAGTCGTTGGTGGCAAGTGCCGTGGTCTTGCCGCTGCCCGCGCTGGTGGCGAATTCGATGGACGCCGTGGTGGGCAGCGCGGCCTTCTTCTCGTTCTTCTTGTCGACACCGACCTGGGTGCGGAAGGTGTCGCCGTCAACCTGGAACATCGAGTACGAGGGGCTCGCCTCCCCCTGCATCAGCACGTCGGCGTAGGCGGCAGCGACCTTGTCCGGCGCCATCAGCAGGAAGTTGGAGTCGGGGGGGATGATCGGGGCGCCGATGGTCGCCGGCGCGACGCCGGGGACCTTGGCCGCGGCCTCGAGTTGCACGGCGTACTCGATCAGGTAGTTGCTCCGCGCCGACTCCTGCCGAAGCAAAATCGCCGTGGGCGCCACGGTGGGGTCGTCGGGGTTCTGGATCACGCTGAAGACCACCCGGGGCCAGCCGGATGCCTGCTGCGGGAGCGTCAGTCGCAGCGGGGACGCCGGCAGTGCGGGGGCCGCGGCGTAGTCGGGAATCGCGGCGCGGATCTTGTAGTTGGCGACCCGCTGTTCGAGCGCCGGCCCGGTGAACCGGGTGGCGATCGCGTCAGCGTTGAGGGTGGCGTCGGCGTCCTTGGTGAGAACGGCGATCCGGCGCACGATCCGCTCCAGCTGCGGCACCGTCACAGCGGGCGGCGCGACGCTCTCCGCGGTATTCGGCGGCGCCGTCGCCTGGGGCGTCGCGACAGCGGACGGGGTGGACGCGGAGCCGGTCTTCGGCCAGAAGTCGGCGGAGCATCCGCTCAGGACCAGGCCGGAGACAAGCATCACCGGCACCACGGCGACCAGGGAGCGGGTGATCGACTTTCGCCCGGTGATCTGGCTGGCCTTGATCGACTTGGGACGCGGCGGGCGGGGCAGCCGGGGCATCCGCGGCCCGCTCGGCAGGTTGCGCCTCGGGCCGCGGGAGCGGCGGAGGTGAAGGAGTGCCCAGAGGTAGAGCACCAAACCGATGAGGAGCAGCGCCGCCCCGGCGGCGATCAGCGGGCCGGCCCATGGGGTGGAGTTGTCGATCGGCCAGGAGATGCTGATGCTTCCCGGTGCCGGCTTGGTACCGTCGGAGGCCAGGATCACGGAAATGCCCTCCGGCACGTTGATCGTGGTGGTGAGGGACTTCTCTGCGGTGAATTCGTCGAGCCACAGGTCCGATCCGGCCGGGTTGCCGGGGGCGGCGGCGGCGGGGGCCTCCGCGGCAGGAGCACCGGTCGGTGCGGGCGACGCGATGGGGGCCGGCGTCTGGGTCTGGGCCGTCGCGACCCCGTGGCGCAGAGAGTCGGCTCCGTCCTTGTGGGTCACCGCGACATAGTCGTCGCCGCCCAGCCAGGCACGGATGTCCGCGGTACGCCCGTAGGCCATGAAGACGGTGTCCGAACCGCTCACGGTCAGGGTCTGACTGCCCGGGTGCGCGGACAGGGCGCTGGAGTCGATCACCGTGTACGGCGCGTCACCCTCCACCGTGGTGGACATGCTGGTCGAGGACGGTTCAAGCAGAACCGTGCGCTGGGCGATTCCAAGCACGATCATCACCGCCGCGAAGACGAAAGCCACGATGGCAAGAACGAAACGCACGTATCACCCTTCCTGCGTCAGATACGGGCATCGGAGCCCGAAACACGCAACGTGCCACGATACCGGACAGCCCTGAAAGCTTCCTAATAGGTCGCTGACGGGCAGTCGGCCTAAAGCAGTGGCCGGTCAGACTAAAATTGCATCGGCTCACCCGCAGATCCGTGCGGTTCCACGACGAGGAGAAACAGTGCCAACTGACGAGGCTGAATTCACCCAGGCGTTCCGCGGCTACGACAAGGACGAGGTCGACAAGGCCGTCCAGGGCCTGCGACGCGACCTGATCACAGCGAATGCCCAGGGCACCGAGGCTGCCAGGGAGATCAAGCGCCTGGCCGCACGGATCGATGACCTCAACGCAGAGATCGAAGAAGTCGGGAGCCCCACGTTCTCCGGGCTCGGCACCAAGCTCGAGAACACGCTTCGTGTGGCCGAGGAGCAGTCCACCCGGGTGATAGCGCAAGCGGACATCGACGCCGAGAAGCTGCGCGCGTCCGTGGCCGGCGAAGTGGACAAACTCCGCCGGGAAGCCACCGACCAGGCCGAGCGAATCCTCTCCGACGCGGCGGTGAAGGCAGCGCGGATCCGGGAAGACGCTCGGATCGAAGTTGACGAACAGGTGGCGCGCGGGCAGGAACAGCACGAGATCCTGGTGCAGGACGCGGTGCAGGAAGCCGCCGCGATCCGGGGCGCAGTCGCCACCGAGGCCGCCGAGGTGCGCGCGACGGTGAAACGGGAAGCGGCAGCCATCCGCTCCGAGGCCGAACGCGAAGCGGCCGAGGTTCGCGTCGTGGCCGAGCGTGAAGCGACAGAGGCCAGGGAGGCCGCCGCCGGGTTGGCCAGGGAGACTGAGCTCACTCGCGCAGAGGTCGCCCATGAACTCGACCAGCAGCGGGCTGACCTCGCGGCCGAGACCGAGCAGGCCCGGATCGATCTCATCGCCGAAACCGAACAGGCCCGCGTCGACCTCAGCCGGGAGGGTGAGCAGGCGCGCCTCGAACTCGCCCACGAAGTCGATGTCGCCCGCCAGGCGTTGACGATCGAGACCGAGCAGGGACGCACCGACTTGGCCCGCGAGATCGTTGAGACCCGCGGCAACCTGGAAATCGAACGCGAACAGGCGCGCACCGACCTGGCCCGCGAGATCGAACAGAAGCGGGCCGCGCTCGGCCGGGAGATCGAGCGCGCCCGGCTGGCGCTGGCGACGGAGCTGGAGCAGGCGCGTGCGGACCTGGCGAGGGACAATGAACAGGCCAGGGCCGACTTCGACGCCGAAACCGAACAGCTTCGGATCGACCTCGACAACGAGCTCACCTCGGCTCGCAAGAAGGGCCTCTATGACTCGGCCCGGGCGAACCGGGAGATCGACCAGATCAGGGCGGACCTCGAGGTCGAGCTGAAGGCCAGGCGAAACGAAGCAGAGCAGGACCACCTGGCCCGGCACCAGGAGGCTGTCGCGCAGACCCAGAAGTACCTCGCCGACGCCACCCGGCAGCTGACGGAGACCACGCAGCGCACCCAGGAATTGCGAGCCCTCAACGAGGAACTCGACTCGGGCGCCCGCGCGGCGGCGAAGGCCGCCAAGAAGGCGGCAGAGGACGACGCTGACCGTATCGTGCAGGGCGCCGCTGCCGCAGCGAAAGCCATGATCGAGGACGCTGAAGCGCGAACCCGGATCCTCGTGGCTGACGCGGAAGAGCGGCTGAGCCAGATTAGGATTGAGCAGGGCGCCGTGGCCGGGTATTTCGAAAGCCTGCGCAGCGTCCTCAGCCAGGCAGAGAAAGTCACCGGCACCAACAGCTAGGGGCGGCACCGAGCGCAGAACGAACATCGCAACCGAAGCAACGGGGAGTTTCAGTGAAGATCCAGAATGCATTCCGCTTCGGGTTGATCGGCACGCTGGGCGTGGGACTCGGCCTGCTGGTCATCAGCTCTGTGGTCACGCTCCAAACGATCATCACGTATGTCGGCGCCGCCTTGTTCCTCTCGCTCGGCCTCGACCCTGCGGTGTCTTGGCTGGAGCGGCACCGGTTCCCCCGCTGGTCGGCCATCCTGACCGTGTTGATCGCGGTCCTCGGAGTCCTGACCGGCGTGGTCTTCGCGATTGTGCCGATCATCGTCGACCAGGTCGCGAAACTCTCCGAACGAGTACCGGAGCTGGTCGACTCGGTCAATTCGGCCACCTTCGTGAACGACCTGCAAAAGCAGTTCCCCGGCCTGGACATCCCGAAGATCACCGAATCCGTCACGGATTTCGTGGGCAAGAACGTGACCAACATCACCGGAACGGTGATCCAGTCGGGCCTGGCCGTGGTCGGCGGCCTGTTCGGCGGGCTGATCATCCTGATCCTGACGCTGTACTTCACGGCGTCGCTGAACAGCATCAAACGCGGAATGTACCAGCTGGTGCCGGCCTCGAAACGGGAACGCTTCACCGACATCAGCGAGCAGATCATGAGGGCCGTCGGCCGCTACGTCGTGGGCCAGGCCGGCCTCGCCGCGTGCAATGGCGTGCTGAGCTTCATCTTCCTGTCGATCATCGGCGCACCGTTCCCCGCGTTGCTGGCGTTCATCGCCTTCCTGCTCTCGCTGATTCCTCTCGTGGGTACGATCAGCGGCTCGGTGATCATCGTGCTGACCTGCCTGATCCCCGGTATCGGCAGCTCGGTGCCGACGGCGATCACCGCCGCGATCTACTACCTCATTTACATGCAGGTTGAGGCATATGTGCTGAGCCCGAACATCATGAACCGTGCCGTCGCCGTTCCTGGCGCGGTCGTGGTGATCGCGGCTCTCGCCGGCGGTTCCCTCCTCGGCCTGCTCGGCGCCCTGATCGCGATCCCGGTCGCCGCCTCGATCCTGATGATCATCAAGCAGGTTGTGATTCCCAGGCAGAACGAGCTTTAGCCCACCCGGTCCTGGGGCGGGGTCCACTGCGTGGGCAGCGGCCCCGCCGCGGGGTTGACCACGTCGACGATCTCGTTCAGGATCCGCCGGGTCTGGTTCTCCCCCACCCAGAGGTGCTTGCCGCCGTCAACCGCGATGAACCTGGTGTGGGGCACGGTGGCAAAGCGCTGCCGAGCCTCCTCCGGCCGGAGATAGTCGTCATGCTCGGGGATGATGGCCACCAGCTGGCGCTGGTCGCCCGCCCAGGCGGCCAGTTCGGCATCCGTTGCCCGGTGCAACGGCGGCGACAGCAGGATGGCCCCGACAATGGGATGCTCGCGGCCGTATTTGATCGCGAGTTCGGTGCCGAACGACCAGCCGACCAGCCACGGGTTCGGCAGCGCCCGCTCGGCGACGAAGGCCATCGCCGCGGCCACATCGTCGCGTTCGCTCTCCCCGTGGCCGAAGGCACCGTCGCTGGTTCCGCGCGGTGAGGTGGTGCCGCGGGTGTTGAAGCGCAGCACAGCCAGGTCGGCCAGCGCCGGCAACCGGCCGGCGGCCTTCCGCAGGATGTGCGAGTCCATGAAACCGCCGCCGGTGGGCAGCGGATGCAGCGTCACCAGCGTGGCCACGGGCGGCCGGTCCTCGGGGGTGGCCAGCTCGCCGACGAGGGTGAGGCCGTCCCGGGTGTGCAATTCAATGTGCTCGCGAACTGCGGGCAGGTCCACGCCGCCACGGATCTCGATCGGTTCAGTCATGCCTGCGCTCACCTGTGCGTCCTTCTCGGTCATGGGCGTCGGATTACTTGAGTTTCCAGCAGTGGGAATGCCAGTGCCGTCGGCCGGCCAGGTCGGCGGCGTCGCCCAGCACGCCGTCGGCGCGCCAGGTGACCAGGTGGGCGACGCCCGGAGACACGTCCAGGTTGCACCCCGGGCAGAGGTAGGTCTTCGCGGCTTGCGCGGCGGACACCGGCTGCACGTTCCAGAGCCCGTCCCGGCGCACCTCGGTTCGGCGCCAGCCTGTCAGCAGGCGGGTGAGGTCGTCATCCGCGTCATCCGAGCCTGGCTTGCGGCCGTGGGGTCGGTTGCTGCGGGGCATGTGTCCAGTCTACGGGCGCGGCTGACCCGCTTTCCGGCTGGCTAGTACCAACCGGCGTCCTCGGAGTGGGCCCATGCGCCGCACGGGGTGCCGTACCGGCCGGAGATGTAGCCAAGTCCCCACTCGATCTGGGTGCCCGCGTTGGTCTCCCAGTCGGATCCGGCCGACGCCATCTTCGAACCCGGCAGGGCCTGCGGAATACCGTACGCCCCACTCGAGGTATTCATGGCGTTCACCCGCCAGCCGGACTCACGGCTCCACAGCGACACCAGGCAGCCGTACTGGTCTTCGCCCCAGCCGCGCGAATGCACGGCGTCGTAAGCGTACGCCTGCGCGGAACCGGGATCAGGGACGGCGGCCGACGGAGCGGAGAAACTCTTCTTCGCCGCTGCGACGGGCGGCGGGGGCGGTGGCGGGTCTGTGACGGTAAAATTGTCCCGGGAGACGGCGTTCGTGTACGTGCCGGCGATGGTGACCGACTGGGCCGCTTCGCCGTTGAAGCGGGCTCCGGATGGCTGGTAGTACGGGGACGCCGTCGCGCCGGAGTACGGGTCGATCACCGTGACCAGGACGAAGGCTACAGCGGCGGTGAACGCGAACAGGGCCAGCGACGTGTGGCTGCGGGAACGCGGCCGGTGCATCCTGGCCCTCTGCGGGCGGGCCTCCCACGGCTGGGCCAGGGGCCTGATCATCGCCGTAATGTCAACGGACTGCGATGTGCTGACGCTCAGATGTTTACCCACGATTGTTCGATGGTAGCCCAATTCGAAGATAACGGCCAGATAACGGCCAGCCGACTGCCGCCGATCAGCGAACTGCGAGCATGACGTCAACCACGCTGTCCATCACGACGTCGACCTGCGCTTCGCGGTACCCCCCGCGCTGCGGGCGGAACACCGCGGTGCGGACATCGTCCACCGTGATCGGGAAACCGTCCGTGAAATACTTGACCAGCTTGTTGGCGAACCGGTCGACATCCGCTCGGCTGTAGCCGACGCTGAGAACGCTGGTGCGGTCGAAACGGTGTCCGGTCGGCCGGCCCAATCGCTCAACGATCACGCGGGAGGTCGCGTGGGCCTCGGCCAGCCAGGCCTTCTCCCCCATAGTGGCTGCGGCGCGTTCCCGCTCCCGGGCCGCGAACGCGTCTTCGAGGCGCTCCAGGGCCGCGTCCACGTGCTGGGGGGAGTACCCGCCCTTCTGCATGGCGAACGCGGTGTGCCGGATCTCCTCGGCGGTGAGCTGTTTCTCGGCGTCGCCCCGGTCGTACGCCTCACGCGTCGATGCGAGGAAATCGTCGACCTGCCCGACCTTGTAGCCGAGCGTCTTGCTGCTGGTTCGGGGAAACGTTGTGCTCACAGCGTTCATTCTCTCCCGCCGGGTGGCGCGTTGTCGAAACCGGGCGGGCTCACGCGAAGATCAGGAACATCGCGTACGCAGCCGCCGCGGAGGGGAGGATGGAGTCGAGGCGATCAAGGAAGCCGCCGTGCCCTGGCAGCCAGGAACTCATGTCCTTGATGCCGAGGTCGCGCTTGATCAGCGATTCCGCCAGGTCGCCGAACGTGGCGGTGAGCAGTATCACGCCGCCGAAGACCAGCCCGAACCACCACGGCTGGCCCAGCATGAAGATCGCCAGCAGCACCCCGACGATGACGCAGACGAGCGCGGCTCCGGCGAGGCCCTCCCAGGTCTTCTTGGGACTGATCGTGGGCGCCATCGGGTGCTTGCCGAAGGTGAGACCGCTGGCGTACGCCCCGATGTCGGCGGAGATGACCAGGAGGAGGAAGGCGAGGGTCCACCACTGCCCGCCGACCTGGGCGACCAGAAGCACCGAGAAGCTCGCCAGGAAAACGACGTACACCTCGATCAGGAACGCCGCGCCGATGTCCTGCAGCAACGCGCTGCCGGTCACCCGCCTGCTCGGCCACGCCAGTTCCACCAGCCGCCACAGCGCGATGAATGCGATCCCGGCGAAAGTCGTCAGCAACTGCCCTGGGGCGTCCCAGTAGAACGCCGCCGGCACGATGGCGACGGCAGAGACGACCGCCGGTATGCGTGGCACGTTACGTCCCGCTCGGCGCAGTGCCTCGGCCAGTTCGAACGCCGTGAACCCCACGAGCACGACCGCGAAGATCATGAACAGTTCTTTGATGAAGATCAGGCTGAACAGCATGGCCAGCCCGAGGGCCAGCCCGATCAGGATCGCGCCGATCAGGTTGCGGCCGGTGCGTGCCTCGATACGTTCGTTGGTGGCGTCGATCTGCGCCCGGGTCGCCTGCACAGACCGTTCGAAATCGGCCCTGGTGTGCTGCACTGACCGTTCGAAATCGGCCCTGGTGGCTTTGACCTGGGCACGGAATTCGGCCCGGCTGACGCCACGGCCAGGTTTTCGCGGCTGCTCACCCTGAGGTTCATGCGTCATGACGAAGGCGCTCCCCTAGATCTCGCTCCCCTAGATCTCGAGGAGTTCGGATTCCTTGCGCCGCAACGCCTCGTCGATGCTGTCCACGTGGGTTTTGGTGATCTGCTCGAGTTCCTTCTCGGCACGGGCCACTTCGTCGTCGCCGACCTCAGCCTTCAACGCGTCGAGTTCGTCCTTGGCCTTGCGCCGGATGTTGCGGACCGACACCTTGGCGTCCTCAGCCTTTCCGCGCACGATCTTGACGAATTCCTTGCGACGGTCGGCGGTGAGTTCCGGGAGCGAGGCCCGGATGACGGTGCCGTCGTTTCCGACGTTCGCCCCGAGGTTCGGGGTGTCGCGGATTGCTTGCTCGATGTCGCGCAGCGCGCCCTTGTCGTAGGGCGTGATCAACAGCATGCGGGCCTCCTGGTTGTGCAGGGACGCGAGCTGGCCGAGCGGAGTCGGGGTGCCGTAGTAGCTGACCAGGATCTTCTGGAACAGCTGCGGGTTCGCCCGGCCGGTGCGCACGTTGGAAAAATCTTCCTTCGCCGCTTCGAGCGCGCGGGCCATACGGGTGGTGGTGTCGGTCAAGACATCCGCGATCACGGTGACTCCTTCTGTTGTGGCTGCACTAATTCTAGTTGGAGACGAGTGTTCCGATTTCGGCGCCGAGGATGGCGGCGGTGACGTTGCCGTCCGGCGCCATCCCGAACACCTGCATGGGCATGCCATTGTCCATGCACAGGCTGAAGGACGTCGAGTCGACGACTTTCAGTCCGCGCTGCAACGCCTCCTGGTAGGTGATGTGGTCGATCTTGCGTGCGTCGGGATTGGTGCGCGGGTCGTCGGAGTAGACGCCGTCGACGCCGTTCTTCGCGACCAGGACGACATCCGCTCCGATTTCCAGCGCCCGCTGGGCCGCGACGGTGTCGGTGGAGAAGTACGGCAGGCCGGCGCCGGCGCCAAAGATGACGACGCGGCCCTTCTCGAGGTGGCGTTCGGCTCGCCGGGGAATGTACGGCTCGGCGACCTGGGTCATCGCGATGGCCGACTGCACCCGGGTCTCGGCGCCGGCCTGTTCGAGGAAGTCCTGCAGGGCGAGCGCGTTCATCACCGTGCCGAGCATGCCCATGTAGTCGGCGCGACCGCGGTCCATTCCGCGCTGGGACAGTTCCGCTCCGCGGAAGAAGTTGCCGCCGCCGACGACGATCGCGATCTCGACCGTTTTCGCCGCTTCGGCGATCTCACGGGCGAGGGCGCTCACCACGTCGGGGTTCACGCCGAGGGAGCCGGCGCCGAAGGCCTCACCCGACAATTTGAGGAGTACCCGGCGTTTCTTGGCGGTGATCGTATGCCCGATGTCGCTCATATGGTGTGAAACCTTCCGTTGTGACGTGTCAAACAAAACTACCGGGTTGGTCGGTGCCGGCACGCAGAAAAGGAGACCGGGGCGAATTTCACTCCCCGGTCTCCCTGCCTTCATGCGGTGTTCTGGTTACGCGCCGACCTTGAACCGGGCGAATCCGGAGACGGTCACGCCGGCGTCGGCGAGGACCTGGCGTACGGACAACTTGTTGTCCTTGGCGTAGTCCTGCTCAAGCAGTGCGACCTGCTTGAAGTACGCGTTGACGCGGCCTTCGACGATCTTCGGGAGAGCCGCTTCAGGCTTTCCCTCGCTCTTCGAGATCTCGGTGACGATCTTGCGCTCGGCCTCGACGGCTTCGGCGGGAACGTCCTCCCTGGCCAGGTACTCGGGGTTCGCGAACGAGATGTGCTGGGCGACGCTGCGCGCCGTCTCGGCATCCGTGCCCGCGTATCCGAGCACAACGCCGACCTGCGGGGGCAGGTCCTTGTTGGTGCGGTGCAGGTAGACGGCGAAGTTTTCACCGGTGACGGATGCGACGCGGCGCAGTTCGATCTTCTCGCCGAGGATCGCGGCCTGATCGTTGATCAGGTCTGCGACGGTCGCACTGCCGGCCGTGGCGGCCAGTCCCTCCTCGACCGTGGTGGCACCTGCTGCGGCGACCGCGTCGAGGACCGTGTCGGCCAGGGCGACGAACTTGTCACCCTTGGCGACGAAGTCGGTCTCGCAGGCGAGCTCGATCATCGTTGCGGTGCTGCCGTTGTCCTTGGCGGCGACCAGACCCTCTGACGTGGAACGGTCAGCGCGCTTGGCGTTGCCCTTTGCGCCCTTGAGGCGGAGGATCTCGACGGCCTTCTCCATGTCGCCGTCGGCTTCAACGAGGGCGTTCTTGGTGTCGACCATGCCGGTGCCGAGGCGCTCACGAAGCGCCTTGACGTCTTCGAGCTTGACGTTTGCCATACCTGGTGTCCTTACTTGGTCTCGTCGGCGGCTGCGGCAACGGCCGGAGCGTCCGCGGTGTTCTCTGCTGCAGCATCCGCTGCGTCTGCTGCCTCTGAAGCCTCGACGACGGCCTCGACTTCACCTTCGGTGAAGTCGGCCTCGGTTGCGGCGACCTTCTGGTCGGCGACCTTCTCGGTCTCAGCGGAAGACTGTGCGGGGGTCGTCTCGCCCGCGGCGGTCTCTGACGCCTGCAGGAGCTCGGCTTCCCAGGCGGCGAGCGGCTCGACTTCGGCGCCCTCTTCCGGCTTCTGGTGACGCTGGATGAGGCCCTCGGCCGCCGCGTCGGCGATGATGCGCGTCAACAGGCCCACGGAGCGGATGGCGTCGTCGTTACCCGGGATCGGGTACTGCACGTCGTCGGGGTCACAGTTGGTGTCGAGGATCGCGATGACGGGGATGCCGAGCTTGTGCGCCTCGTCGATGGCGAGGTGCTCCTTCTTGGTGTCAACGATCCAGATCGCCGACGGCGTCTTGGTGAGGTTGCGGATTCCGCCGAGGCTCTTCTGCAGCTTGACCAGCTCGCGCTTCTGGATCAGAAGCTCCTTCTTGGTGTAGCCGCGGGTGGTGTCGTCGAAGTCGACTTCCTCGAGCTCCTTCATGCGCGCCAGGCGCTTGGAGACGGTCTGGAAGTTGGTGAGGAGGCCACCGAGCCAGCGCTGGTTGACGTACGGCTGGCCGACGCGCTGCGCCTGCTCGGCGATGGCGCCCTGTGCCTGCTTCTTGGTGCCGACGAAGAGGACGGTGCCGCCGTGGGCGACGGTCTCCTTGACGTAGTCGTAGGTCTTGTCGATGTGCACCAGCGACTGCTGCAGGTCGATGATGTGGCTGCCCGAGCGCTCGGTGAGGATGAAGCGCTTCATCTTCGGGTTCCAACGGCGGGTCTGGTGCCCGAAGTGAACACCGCTGTCGAGCAGCTGGCGAATGGTAACGACGGCCATGAGCCGTACTCCTGTTCTGCGTCGTGCGCCCTGCGGGCAGGACGACGCCAATCGGTTCCAGCAGTGATCGGTCGATCACCGCTCCTGGTGCCTGGCACACATCCGCCTTCGCTTCCTGGTGGAAGGTGAGGACCGACTGGATGTGGAGGCCGCATAGGCACGCGTAGTCAGCGCACAAAGCGCTGCTTCGGAGAGTTTAGCATCCCGCCGGGGCGGCCGACGGACACCGTCCTCCACAAGCGGGCTGACGCAGGAACTGTCCACGGATCAGAGCACCGGAGCGGATTCCAGGGACGCCGGCGAGCATGCTGGACGGGTGATCATTCGACTCGTTGCGGCGGTGGTAGTGGCGCCGGCGGTGTTTGCCTCGGCCGTCGCACCGCCGGTCGGCGTGGTGGTGCTGGGCGGTTTGAGTGGTGTGAGAGGTCAGGGTGGTGTGAATGATCAGGGTGGTGTGAGCGGCGAGGTGACCAGGTCGGTGCGGGGGGCCACCGGCCTGCCGGATGCCGGTGACGCGAATTCCCCCGGTGCCGCGAATGCCGCCGGTGAATGGACCTGGCCGGTCGCCGCACCGCGCACGGTCGCGCGGGCATTCGAAGCGCCCCGGAGTCGGTACGCGGCCGGGCATCGCGGAATCGATGTCGCGACAACACCGGGAACCCCGGTCTTCGCACCGGCAGCGGGGCAAATCTCATTCGCCGGCGTGGTTGTCGACCGACCGGTGCTGTCGATCGCCCATCACGCTGACCTCGTGTCCAGCGTGGAACCGGTGCTGCCGGCCGTTTCGCCAGGGGAATGGGTGAGCGCCGGCCAGGTCATCGGCGTGGTGGCGTCAGGAGGGCATTGCGCGTCGGGTTGCCTGCACTTCGGCGTGCGGCTGCACGGGCAGTACGTGTCGCCGATGTTGATGCTCGGCAGAATTCCCCGGGCTGTGCTGCTGCCCCTGGACGACGGCTGATGGCCCGAGGATCGTCGCGCACGGACGACGGTGCGCCGTGGACGGTCAGGCGCGAGGGTGAGCGGTTCGGTACGTCGCTTTCAAGCGTTCGCCTGACACGTGCGTGTAAATCTGCGTGGTCCCAAGACTGGCGTGCCCGAGCATCTCCTGTACGGCCCTGAGGTCGGCTCCGCCGTCGAGGAGATGGGTCGCCGCCGTGTGGCGCAGGGCGTGCGGGCCGGATGGCCCGGTACCCGGGAGATCCGCCAGGAGACCGGCGACCAGTCGGTATACGGCGCGTACGCCCAGCCGATTCCGATGAGAGCCGAGGAACAGGGCCGACGAGCCGGGGCGCGGAGCGGCATCCCTGGAGCTGGTCCGCGCGGGTGCGGCGTGCTCGGTGGCGGTCGCGGAGGCGTTCGGGAGCGGCGAAGCGGCCAGCGCCGGCCTGCCGCGCCGCAGGTAGTCCACGATGGCGGACTGGGCAGGCACCCCGAACGGAACGACGCGCTCCTTGGACCCCTTGCCCGTCACGCGCACCGTCAGCCGGTCGAGGTCGACGTCGGTGACGTCGAGCCCGGTCAGTTCTGACACCCGGAGTGCTGACGCGTACAGCAGCTCGATGATGGCCAGGTCGCGGAGGGCTGCTGCGTCGTCGCCCGCCGCGCGCAGCTGGAGCGACGCCAGGAGCTCACTCATCTGCGACTGGTTGACCACCCGGGGCAGGGTGCGCCCTGGCTTCGGGGAGCGCAGCCGCACTCCGGAATCGACGGGGGTGACCCCGGTGCGGGCCAACCAGGCGGTGAAACTCCGAGCCGAAGCGGAATGGCGGGCGATCGTCGAGCGTGCCAAGCCGGCCTGGGTGCTCCCCCACAACCAGTCGCGGAGCAGCTCAAGGGTCACGTCGTCCGGTCGCTCAACGCCACGAGTGGCCGCGAAGCCGGCGAGCTGGGCAAGATCTGTGCGGTACGCCCGCACGGTGTGAATCGAGAAGCCGCGCTCGCTCGTCAGGTAGAGGAGGAAGTCGTCGATCGCGGCCTGGATGTGCACCCTTCCAGCATCGGGCATGCCGGCGATATCGCGCGGCGCAACGCTCGACATGCTGCCTGTCACACCTTGCGGGAGAACGCGTCGGCGCGTTCCTCCGCGTTCAACTGCTCCATCCGGTCCAGGAACGCGGAGTCGAAATGGGACACCGTGGGGAAATCCCCCAGCGGGACGACAGCGTGGACGAGCTGCGTGTCGTACACCTCGACCACGTTGATCGCCTGGCCGCCGTCCACCCCGGTGAGTTCTCGCTCCGGTGCGCTGAGGTCCATCGTGTAGCAGGTGGCAGCGGCGACGGACACCGGAATTCCGGCGAAGAGACTGTGCGTTGCATAGTGCAGGTGGCCGCCCAGGATACCCCTGATGTCACTGCCGGCGATCGCCTCGGCAAGGCGTTCCTGTCGCCGCAGTTCCAGGATGTTCATCAATGCCAGCGGGGTCGGGATGGGCGGATGATGCAGGGCGAGGATCGTCCCGCGTTCCGCCGGTGTCGCCAGGACATCGGTCAGCCAGTCGAGTTGCCCGTCGGTCAGGTCGCCATGGTGATAGCCGGGCACAGTGGTGTCCAGTGCCACGATCCGCAAGCCGCGAATGTCAAAAACTCGGTCGACGGGATCCGACGACCCCTCTTCCCTGAGCAGTTCGCTGCGGAATGCTGCGCGCTCGTCATGGTTCCCCATCACCCAGACCAGCTGGGCGCCGAGCCGGTCGGCCGTTGCCTCGACCAGGTCGCGCACGCGGCGGTACGCGTCAGGCTCGCCCAGGTCAGCAATATCACCGGTGAAGACGAATGCGTCAGGACGGAGTCCTGACCGTTCCAGCTGCTCCATCGCCAGGCGCACCGTGCGATCGGTGTCGACTCGCCCGTGGAGCGGGCGTCCGTTCCCGTGCGCGTCGGAACCCAGGAAGTGTGTGTCGCTCACGTGCACGATGAGGTGCGTGGGGGGCGGATACTGGCCCAGCTGGACGGCTGACATTTCTCACCCTTCGTCGGTTGCCTCCAGACTATGGCGTGCCACGGACACCCCGCAGAGCCGGCGCGACCCGGGCGGCCAGGCGTGACCCGGGCGGCCACGAACGTCACCTCACCCGCGCAGCCACCCCGTCTCCCGCTCCCGCGCGGCGCCCTCCAGTTCAAGGGCGCCCAGCGCACCGAGAACCGCGTTTGTCGCGAGACCGGCGCGACGGCCGACATCCGCTATCGACCGCGGCGAGCGGGAGCTGAGCGCATCGAGCACGCGGATTTGATCGCTGGTGCGCCCCGCTGCTCGTTCCCCGGGAACGCCGCGAACTCTGCCTCCGGCCGGGTCAGCGTCGCCCCTCCCACCGTGACCGCCGGGAGTCCCGGAACCGCCGCGTCCTCCGGGGTCCTCACCGAGGAGTTCGGCCATTTCCAACGCGTTGGTCACGCAGACGGCGTCGTATTCGCGAATCAGGCGGTGGCATCCGGCTGACGTGGGTGATGTGACCGGGCCGGGCACCGCCCCGAGCGGCCGCCCGAGCGCTGCCGCGTGACCGGCTGTGTTGAGCGAGCCGGATCGCCATCCGGCCTCCAGGACAACGGTGGCCCGGCTGGCGGCCGCGATCAGCCTGTTCCGTTGCAAGAACCTCCACTTGGTCGGCGCTGCCCCGCACGGGAGTTCGGAGATGACGGCCCCTGACTCCGCAATTCGGCCGAGGAGCGCGTCATGTCCGCTCGGGTAGAACCGGTCGACGCCACCGGCGAGGAAGGCAACGGTGATGCCCTGGCTGGCGAGGGCTGCCCGGTGGGCCATCCCATCGATCCCGTAGGCGGCCCCGGAGACGATGGCGTAGCCGCGGTCGACGAGTCCAGCGGATGCCTCCATCGCAACATGTTCGCCATAACCAGTAGCCGCGCGCGCACCGACCAGGGAGACCGACTGCGGCAGTGCTTCGAACGCTTCGGGAACGCCACGCCACCACAGGCCAAGCGGTGCATGCGCGCCCAGGTCGTTGACGCCCTCAGGCCACAACCTGTCGCCGGGCAGCAGCAGACGCGCCCCGACCCTCCCCGCCTGGCGCAGGCACAGGATCACGTCGCGCGACTTCAGCCGCGGCGCCCACCGCTGAAGGGCTTGCTCGACAGACCTCCTGAATTCATCGGCGTCCCCGTCATCGACGTCGCCGCCCGCACGTTCCCGAACTGCCAGGGCGAGGCGATCCGGCGCCCAGCGGTCGATGACAGAGCGCAGGGCGCCCGCCGCGCCCAGGCAGCCCACCACGAGGCCCGCCATCCCGTCACCCGGCTCCGCGATGGTGCTCCAGGCCGCCCGCGCAAAGATGTCGGCTGGGTTGTTGGCGGCGACATCGGCGCGGTCGTCTGCGGTGAGGTCGGCGCGGTCGTCTGCGGTGCGGTCCGCGCGGCCATCGACCCGCTCATCGGCGAGCCCGTCGGCACGATCATCGGGATGCTCGTCGGTGCGGCACTCGGCATCGTCACGCGCGGAGTCGGCAAGGCTGCTCCGCGGCGCTGCAGCACTCAGCGCCTCGTTCCACGCCGGACGGACCGCGGACGCCAGATCACGCACCGTGCCTTCGTCCAGCCCGAATATCGTCATCAGGTCATCCCCTTTCGCAGGTACAGCGCCTGCCCCACCTCGTCAGGGCCGGGTCTGCCGATCCCCGCGAGGTCGGCGATGGACCACGCCACTTTCAACACCCGGTCGTAGCCGCGCATCGTGATGCCCCCGCGCTCAAGCGCACGGTCAAGAAGGCCAGTCGTCGCTCGGTCAAGCCGAGCGCGCCGGGCGCGAAGCCAGGTTCCCGGGACCTCCGAATTAAGGGTCCACGGTGTCGCTGCGAGCCGCTCGGCGGCAGCGCCCCGCGCCGCCTCGACCTGCGTCCTGGCCATGGCGCTGGTCTGGCGGGGCTCGTCGTAGGCCAGTCGGAGCTCGCCGGCGGTGATCCGCCGCACATTTAACTGGATGTCGATGCGGTCGATGAGGGGGCCCGAGATGCGCCCCAGGTAGCGCCGGCGCGCGTACGGCGGGCAGGTGCACTCAGCGTCCGCTGAGCCGAATTGGCCGCACGGGCACGGATTGGCGGCCATCACCAGCTGGAACCGGCCGGGGAAATGCGCGACCGAGTTGGCCCGGTGGATGGTGATGATGCCCGACTCCAGCGGCTGGCGGAGAGCGTCGAGGACGGACGCGGCAAACTCAGGAGCTTCGTCGAGGAACAGGACCCCGTGGGAGGCGCGCGCGGCGGCGCCCGGCCGGATCTGGCCGCTGCCGCCGCCCACCATCGCTGCCGCGGTCGCGGTGTGGTGAGGAGCCTCAAGCGGTGGTCGCGTCACCAACGCGCCGCCGATGCCGCGGCCGACCAATGAACGCATCGAGCTCACTTCGAGGGAGGCCCTGGGATCGAGGTCGGGAAGCAGACCGGGCAACCGGGCAGCGAGCATGGTCTTGCCTGCACCGGGGGGTCCCACCATGAAGACATGGTGGCCTCCAGCTGCGGCAACCTTCAGGGCCAGGATGGCGTCGTCGTTGCCGACCACGTCGGCCAGGTCGAGCTCCGCGATGTCCTCCGGCACGTCGGGAGGGGAAGCGATCGCGTCCACCGTGACCGGTTCGAGTGCGGCGCCGTGCCAGATCGCGGCGTCCCGGAGGGAGGCCACCCCGACAACCCGGACGCCCGGAACCAGGGACGCCTCGGCCTCGCTTCCGGCCGGCACCATCACGGTCGTATGCCCGAGCCGCGACGCCGCGAGGACAGCCGGTAGCGTGCCGGGTGTCGGCCGCAGCCTGCCATCCAGGGCCAGCTCGCCGATGTGCACCACACTGCCGACCGATGACCCCGACACCACCCGGTCGGCCGCCAGGCAGGCCAGCGCGATCGCCAAATCGAAACCGGAACCGTGCTTGGGCAGCGCCGCCGGCGACAGGTTGATGGTGAGGTGGTTGCGCGTGAGCGGGCAGCCCGAGTTCTTGGCCGCCATCCGTACCCGTTGGGTGGCCTCTGCGAGCGCGGCGTCGGGCAGCCCGATCAGCACGATCCCGGGCAGCTGGCCCGAGATGTCCGCTTCGACCTCCACCAGCGAGCCCGCCAGTCCGAGCAGGGCGACCGACTGGGTGCGCGCCAGGCCCATCAGAACACTCCCTCGAGGTGCTCGATGACCGACAGGCCCCCGTCTGACGCGATCACCGCGATCGCATCGATGCGGATTTTCGCCGGACGCACGGGTGCCTCACCGCACCAGGCCGCGGCGAGTCGGCGCAGCCGGGCGAGTTTCTGCACCGTGATCGCTTCGAACGGATGCCCGAAGCCGACTCCAGAACGGGTCTTCACTTCGACGAATACCACCTCGCCGCCGCGTTCGGCGACAAGGTCGATCTCACCCTGAGCGCACCGCCAGTTTCGCCCGAGAAGCCGATAGCCGGCATCCGTCAGGTAGGCGGCGGCGCAGTCCTCCCCGAGCCGACCCAGGTCGTCTTTGCGTGCCACGAGCACCTCCCGCCACCAGCGTGACGAACGGCGGGCATCGTGCGGACGCAGACGGAGCGATCAGTGGATAACTCGGCAAATCCGGCCCTGTGGAGAGACCGCCCGCCGTGCCAGTCGTTACTCGTCGAGCGCGAGTTCCTTGGGCAACTCGAACTCCTTGGCGGCGAGCTCTTCGACGTTGACGTCTTTGAAGGTCAGTACCCGGACGGATTTGACGAACCGGTCGGCGCGGTACACATCCCACACCCAGACGTCCTTCATCGACAATTCGAAGTAGAAGTCATGCTCGGTGTCGCGGCGGACCAGCTCCACCTCATTGGCGAGGTAGAACCGGCGCTCGGTCTCGACGACGTACTTGAACTGCCCCACCACATCGCGATATTCGCGGTACAGGGCAAGCTCGACCTCGCGGTCGTAGTCCTCGAATTCGTCTTCTTCCATGGTGGCTCAATCCTACGCTGACAACTTGAGCCACGACTTGCGATGCAGCTCGCTCGGTCCCCGCTCCACGATGGCGATCATGTGGTCGGCGCTGCCGTAGCCCTTGTTGGCAGCCCAGCCGTAGTACGGCTCGTTCGCGTGCGCCTGGATCATCAGCCGGTCGCGGTGCACCTTCGCGATGACGGATGCGGCGGCGACCGACCCGCAGTCACGATCGGCTTTGATCCGGGTGACGACATTCACGGGCGTGGAGAGCGCCTTGTTGATGTAGTCGTCGTTGCCGTCCAGGAGCAGCACGCTTCCGTTGATATCGGCACCGGCCACGTGCAGCTGGGTCAGCGCACGCTTCGCGGCGAGCCCGAGCGAGGCGATGATGCCCAGGGTGTCGACCTCCTGCGGGGAGGCCAGGCCGACGGTCGAATACACTGCCCAGTCGACCGCGAGTGGCGCAAGCACCTCCCGGCGTGGCTCGCTCAGGAGCTTGGAATCCCGGAGGCCCGCCGGGAACACCCTGGCCTCTGCGGTCATGACGACGAGTCCCACGGCGACCGGGCCGGCCAGCGCACCCCGCCCGACCTCGTCGCATCCGATCACGCAGCTGGCTCCCCCGGCGAGCATCTCCCGCTCCACCTCGAGGGTGGGATCGGTCACTGCCATCATTTCGCTGCGCCTGATCTTCCCGCGCCGGCGTCAACTCCCTTGAACACCGCCGGGTAGTCGTCGAGCCAGGTCCACCGATTGATCGGCCAGCTGATCACGAGGGCGCGGCCGACGACGTTGTCGATCGGCACGTAGCCCTTGCCCGGGGTGTCCCCGTTGTAACGGGAGTCCTTGGAGTTGTAGCGGTTATCGCCCATCACCCACAGTGAGTCCTTGGGCACGACGACGTCGAAATCATCCTTGGAGACCTCGGTTGTGCCCGGCGGCAGCATCACGTATGGCTCGTCAAGGGGAACACCGTTGACGCTCATCTGGCCGAGGGCATTGCAGCAGATGACGTGGTCGCCCGGCAACCCGATCACCCGTTTGATGAGGTGGTCGTTGCTGTCCGGCGCGGACAGTCCGACAACCGAGAGCGCCCAGTCCAGTCCGGCCACGATGGGGTTCTGCTGGATCTCTGGCTGCGGCAGGAGCCATCCGCCTGGATCCCGGAACACCACGACGTCGCCGCGTTCGATCGGCATCAGCGCGGGTTCGAGCTGGTTGACGATGATGCGGTCGTTGATCAGCAGGGTGTCTTCCATCGACCCGGAGGGGATGTAGAACGAGCGGATCAGGAACGTCTTGATCAGGAACGAGATCAGCAACGCGACCACGAAGATGATCAAGAGGTCGCGAATGAATAGTAGGACGCCGCGCTTCTTGCGCTTCGTTTCTGTTTCCAGGCGATCCGATCGCGTGGGCAGAGTGTTTTCTGTCATTTAACCGCCTGAGCTCCTCACCCAGTTTACGGGGTGAGGAGCTCGGCTAAAACGACAGCGGGACTTAGTTGTCGCGCTTTTCCTTGATCTTGGCCTTCTTGCCACGGAGGTTGCGCAGGTAGTACAGCTTCGCGCGGCGGACGTCACCGCGGGTGACGATTTCGATGTGGTCGATCACCGGGGAGTGCACCGGGAAGGTACGCTCGACGCCGACCTGGAAGCTGACCTTGCGTACGCAGAAGGTCTCGCGAACGCCCTCGCCCGAACGGCCGATGACGACGCCCTGGAAGACCTGGACACGAGAGCGGGTGCCCTCGACGATGTTGACGTGAACCTTGACGGTGTCACCGGCGCGGAAGGCCGGGATGTCCGACTTCAGCGATGGGGCGTCCACCTGGTCGAGAATATGCATGTTGATTCGCTCTCTGTACCCGCCACAGGTCGACTACGGATGTAAGTGTGAATGAAATGGCCGCATAAACGCTGACTCCCCTGTGGCAGAGGCTTGCCGCGGCACAAACGCCTATTCTGCCACGAAACGCCCTTAACCAGCAAAAGCGCCCCACCTCCGACCGGATCATGCGCCAGGATCCTGCGGATCCTGCGCGACGATCCAGGCGGTCAGTGCTCGGCGGGCCGTTCGGTGATGACGATGACCTCGTGCGGGTCCGGCTTCGTCCCGAACCCGGCGGACCGAGCACCGGGGCCGGCCGCTGCGGGCCCGGTGCCGCCGGGAGCCCTGAGGTAGTCCGGTTTCGCTGCGATCTCGATCTCGTCGATGACGGCGCGCACACGTCGCTTCGCGGCGTCGTACAGCTCCCAGACGGCGAACCAGAAGGCGCCGATGCCGACCAGGATCACCAGGATCGACAGCCACGGCGACGCCGCGGCGTAGAACCCGACGCTGATGATCAGGGCGTGCCAGACCGTGAGCACCGCGGCATCCACCCACGAGACCGCGCGGATCGCCCGCACCTCCCTGCGGGCGTAGAACAGGAGGCTGACCACGAGGAGGGCGATGCCCAGTACCACGGCGCCGAAGAAGACGCCGAGCACTTTCCAGCCGCCCGCTCCGAAGATCGGCCAGCCGACCACCAGCCACAGGGGCAGCACAATGACGGCGATGAATTGCCAGTAGAAGAATGCCTTGCGGATCAACACGGCTTCAGACTAGCGGCGGAAGGTGCGGGAATCCTCCGAGTTCGCCCGAGGCTGAAGGGTGACGGAGGCTAGCCGGGAAGCAGGTCGGGACGCACGCGGGCGGTGCGCTCGAGTGCCTGCTGCCGGCGCCAGGCGGCGATGGCGCCGTGGTTGCCGCTCAGCAGCACCGGCGGCACTTCGAGGTCCCGCCAGGCCGACGGCTTGGTGTAGCTCGGGTACTCGAGCAGGCCGTCTTCGTGAGATTCTTCGACCAGGCTCTCCGGGTTGCCCACCACACCGGGGATGAGTCGTCCCACAGCCTCGATCATGGCCATGACCGCCACCTCTCCCCCGTTGAGCACGTAGTCACCGAGGCTGATCAGCCGCACCCGGGTGCGGGCGGCGTAGTGGTCGACGACGCGCTGGTCGATGCCTTCGTAGCGGCCGCAGCCGAACACCAGGTGCCGCTCGGCGGCGAGGTCGCGGGCGATCGCCTGCGTGAACTGCTCACCGGCCGGGGAGGGGAAGATGAGAACCGGACCCCGCGCATCCGCTTCGCCCTCGCCGACCAGGTCAGGCATCACCGCGTCGAGTGCCTCGCCCCATGGCTCCGGCTTCATCACCATGCCGGCGCCGCCTCCGTACGGGGTGTCGTCGACGGTGCGGTGGCGGTCATGGGTGTAGTCGCGCAGGTTGTGCACCCCCAATTCGATCAACCCCGACTGGCGGGCCTTGCCGAGGAGCGAGAGGTCGAGCACATCGAAGAACTCCGGGAAAATCGTCACGATGTCGATGCGCATGTCTCGAATTCTAGGAGAGTGCGAGCTCCTCGACGACGCGCACTACTTGCGATACTCAGTTGTGCACGGCAGCACCGGCGCAGTTCAGCCCCGATTCCCGCTCGCACACGGCGGATGGCGCCGCGGGGTTGATACAGCCGCGCACCGAAGCCAGCCATGTGGCTGTGAATTCGCCAGGGACGGATGGATCGCCCCGCAGCTGCATTCGCTGCTCCCGCTTCGGCCAGGAGTTGTGCACAGATTGAGAGCCCGGGCGTTGGGGCGGGTTGAGGGCGGCCACTCTTGATGCATGATCACTGCCCTGAACGCACTGGGCGCCCTGGACGGGGTGGCGCACACCACCAGGCTGAGGAGCGCAGGCGTGAGCCGAGCGTCGTTGGAAGAGGCGGTGCGCACCGGAGCCGTGGAACGCATCCGGCCGGGCTGGTTCTGCCGACCCGGGGACTCCAGTGACACCGTGCGTGCCCTTCGAGTGGGCGGGCGCCTCGGCTGTGTCTCACTTCTGCGAGTGCACGGGGTGTGGTTGATGCCGGACCCCCGACTACACGTGGCCGTCGCTGTCGCCCGCTCCAGGCTGCACACGCCGACGCGTCGCGGTGTTGCGCTCGCATCCTGGCCCGCCGGCCCGTCGGTCGTGACCCATTGGCGGCGGAAGCTGCTCGACCCGCATGAGCCGACCGACCTGGTCGATGATGCCGCAGCCTGTGCGGCGACCTGCCTGCCGCGGGATCACGCGATCGTCGCGTTCGATTCCATCCTGAACTCCAAGCTGCTCTCGGCGAACCGGCTTCGCGCCGCGCTCGCTGGGTTGCCGGATTCGCACGCATGGATGATGGATCTGGTCGACGCCGGATGCGGTTCGGGACTCGAGACGCTGGTGCGGCTGAATCTTCGCAGGCACAACGTGAGAGTGAGGAGCCAGGCGCACATACCGGGGATCGGCTGGATAGACCTCCTGGTGGGCGACCGGCTCGTGGTCGAGCTCGACAGCCGACGCCACCACGCCAATCCGAATGCATACGAGCGCGACCGCGCCAGGGATCTCGCTCTCGTCGAGCGGGGCTACATCGTCGTTCGCGTCACCTACCGGCGGGTGATGGAAGACTGGCCAGCGGTTGAACGGGCGCTGCTGGCGGTCGTCAGACGGCAGGAACACCGCTGGCAGTCCGTCCACCGCTCGGCCGGCATCGCGATCGAGGCCGAATAACTCGCATCACAACCAGCTGTGGCCCACCGCAACCGTGAATACGGTGCGGTAGGCCACAGGGCTGGTTTCAATACCGGGCTGGTTCTAGCCTTCGGTGTCTCCAGCGGATGCCGCGGCATCCGTTTCGGGCTCGGCATCCGCTTCGGGCTCGGCCGGGATCTCCTCGAAGAGCCCGATCGGCGGCGTCACCGTGACGATGCGCGCCTTCACGTCGACGCTCGGCACGATCGCTTTCACGAACGGGACCATGACGTCCCCGCTGGGCGTCTTGACGATCAGGAGGTCCTGCGCCGGAAGGTGTTCGAGGCGAGCAATGGTGCCCACCTCGGCCCCGTCGCGCACGACCTTCAGACCCACCAGCTGGTGGTCGAACCAGGCGTCTTCCTCATCCGACTGCTCTGCCGCATCCTGGTCGATCCAGAGGATCGCCTTGGCGAGGGTTTCAGCTGCCGAACGGTCCGCCACGCCCTTGAAGAAGCCGACCGGCTGCTGGTTGTACCAGCGCAGTTCGACGAGTTCCAGGGTCTTGCCGTGCCAGGGTGAGCTGGTCGGCACCTGGAGCGTGAACACGGCGCCCGGGACGAAACGTCGCCCCGGGTCGTCCGTGAACAGTTCGAGCTTGATGGCGCCCTTGAGGCCGTGGGCCTTGGTCAGGCGACCCACGCGAAGCTGGGTTCCGGGTGGTGTGCTGTCGTTCACCGAGCTCACTACGAACTCAGAAATCGGTGTCGACGACGTCGACCCGAACGCGCTTGCCGTCGGCCAGGGCCGCGACCAGGGTACGCAACGCCTTGGCGGTACGGCCAGCGCGACCGATGACCCGGCCGAGGTCCTCGGGGTTCACACGAACCTCGAGAACATCGCCACGGGGTGAGTTCTTTGCTGCAACATGCACATCTTCAGGGTGATCGACGATCCCCTTGACGAGGTGCTCGAGTGCGGGAGCGAGCAAGATCAGGCCTGGTCCTCTGCGGGAGCCTCAGCAGCGGCATCCTCGGCCGGGGCAGCAGGTGCCTCTTCCTTGGCGGCGGGCTTCTCAGCCTTCGGCTTCAGAACCGGCTTCTTCTTCTCGTCGGCGACGAAAGCAACCTTGGCTTCCTTCACCTTGACGGTGCTGACGGCGTTCTTGTCTCCCTTGAACTTGCCCCAGTCGCCGGTCAGCTTGAGGAGTGCCGCAACCTGCTCGGTCGGCTGTGCGCCGACACCCAGCCAGTAGAGGGCACGCTCGGAGTCGACCTTGATGACCGAAGGCTCTTCGGTCGGGTGGTACTGGCCGATTTCTTCGATGACACGGCCATCGCGCTTGGTGCGCGCGTCGGCGACAACGATGCGGTAATACGGCGCGCGGATCTTGCCCATGCGCTTCAGACGGATTTTGACAGCCACAATTCTCCTGTGATTCTTAGATGTTTTGGCGAACTGACTGCCGTGAGCGTGGGGGCACACTCGGCAGGAGGTCTAATGGGGTTCATGTTCGTCTGATTAGAGGGTCGGACAGAACGGAACTCGACTAACCATTCTGTCAGACTTGGCACGCATTTGATAATCGCACTGTGCCCCACCGCACCAGCACGAGACCCGAGGACCGCACATGGACATCGACTTCGCCCCGTCCCGGCGCTCCACCGTCGGCATCGAATGGGAAATCGCCCTAGTCGACCGCACGACCGGCGACCTCGTCTCGGTCGCCGAGCGCGTGCTCGACAGCCTCCGCACGGCTGACGGATCCGCCCACCCGCAGGTCACCGGAGAGTTGCTGCTCAATACCGTCGAGCTGGTCTCGGGGGTGCACGACACCATCGCCGGTGCGGTGGCGGATGTCGCCGGCCAGCTTGCCGAAGTGCGCGCGATCACGGAGCCGCTCGGCGTCGACCCGGTCTGCAGCGGCTCGCATCCGTTCGGGCAGTGGTACGACCAGGAAGTCACCGACAAACCGCGCTACCACAAGCTGATCGACCGCACCCAGTGGTGGGGCCGCAACATGATGATCTGGGGCATCCACGTGCACGTGGGCATCGAAGACCGGGACAAGGTGATGCCGATCCTGAATGGGCTGCTCAGCTACCTGCCGCACCTGCAGGCGCTGTCCGCGTCGAGCCCGTTCTGGGCCGGCGTCGACACCGGGTACGCATCGAACCGCGCGTTGATGTTCCAGCAGCTGCCGACCGCCGGCGTCCCCTGGGACCTGCCCGACTGGGCCGCGTGGGAAGCCTACGTCGCAGACATGACCCGCACCGGCATCATCGACGACGTCACCGAGGTGCGCTGGGACATCCGCCCGGCACCACGCTGGGGCACGATCGAGGTGCGGGTGTGCGACGGTGTGGCTACCGTGCAGGAGCTCGGCGCCATCGCCGCCTTCATCCAATGCCTGGTCGAATGGATGTCCACCAGGATCGACGACGGCGAGGCCGTACCGACCATGCAGCAGTGGTTCGTTCGGGAGAACAAGTGGCGCGCCGCCCGCTACGGCCTCGACGCCGAAATCATCCTCGACTCTGCGGCCAACGAACGCCTGGTGACGGATGACGTGCGCCGGTTGATCGGGATCCTCATGCCCTTCGCGGAGCGGCTCGGCTGCTCGGTGGAACTCGGGCAACTGCACCTGATCCTCGACCACGGGGCCAGCTACCAACGCCAGCGGAAAGTCGCCGAAGCGCACTGGGGTGACCTGCCCGCCGTGGTGTCCTCGCTCCGGCGTGAGCTGAAGCACGGCCTCGTGACCGGCTAGGTGTTGCGCGAGTCTCGCCAGGCCAGCCAGTCACGCACCGGGGCCAGGTCATAGTCCGGTCCGCTGATCCCGACGGTGAACAGTCGCGTACCGAGGTCGTACAGCTCGTCGCCCTGCTCCGGTGTGCGCCGCCGTACTTCGGTGGAAATCTCGATCTCATCACGGTCGCGGCCGACCCTGTCGCACCAGCTTCCGAGCACCCCGAGTTTGTGCTCGAGCACCTGGGGGTTCGAGAAGGAAGGCCAGATGTCGGCGTGCTGGGCGACGATGCGGAGTGTCTTCTGCTCTCCCCCGCCGCCGATCAGGACCGGGATGTCGCGCACCGGCGCGGGGTGGAGCTTCGACCAACGGGATTCGATCCGGTCCATGCTTGCCGCGAGGGCGTCCAGCCGGCTGCCGGCGGTGCCGAATTCGTAGCCGTACTCGTCGAAGTCCCGCTGGAACCAGCCGGAGCCGGTGCCGAAGATGAAGCGGCCATTGCTGATGTGGTCGATCGTGCGCGCCATGTCGGCCTGCAGGTCGGCGTTGCGGTAGCTGTTGCAGTTGACCAGGGCGCCGATCTGAATGGTCGAGGTCTGCTCCGCCCATGCCGCGAGCATGGTCCACGACTCGAAGTGGAGGCCGTCCGGGTCGCCATTGAGCGGAAAGAAGTGGTCCCAGTTGAAAGCGATGTCGGCGCCGAGCGCTTCGACTTCTGCGACGGTGTCCCTGATCTTCGAGTAGCTCGCGTGCTGCGGTGCGAGCTGCACACCGATGCGCACCGGGCGGGCTGTGGACGCTGTCATGCGGTCAGCCTAACTGGCCGGAGGGGCGATGGGCGTGAGATCCTCGCGTCCGGCGACGAGCATCGTCGTCGGGCCGGCTGCGTCGACCAGGGTCACCGTCTCGCTCCCGTCCAGGGTGGCCACGGAGGCCGACCGGGCGTTGGCGAACAGGGTCGGCAGGGGCTTGCCGTCGCAGGCGATGAGTGTGCTCGGGCCGGCCTCGACGGTGAGTGCGCCGTCGCCGCCCACCGCCCAGGTTCCGCGCACACCATTGCAGCCGTCAGAACCGGCCCAGCTGCCGTCCTCACGGATGGTGAGGAACGGCTGGTTCGGAGCGTCGAAGATGGCGTCGACGACCCAGGTTCCCACCAGCTGCTGGGCGGTCGCCGGGGTGACCGGCTCGTCCGCCGGCGCCGGCCCCGCCCCGTCGGGGGCGGTGTGCGATCCCGCACCCGGCGACGCTCCCCCGCCGGAGCCGCCGGAATCCGGAGCGTTCGCGCAGGCGCCCAACAGCCCGGTGGCGAGAACGCAGATCGCGACGAGAAGGCCCGTTCGGCGCATCACCACCTCCGGATTGCTGGCTCGAGTGGGTTGTTGGTTCGAGCCTAACGCCCGAGCATCTTCTGCAGGGCGGCCAGTTCCTCTTCGGTCGGCGCACCGCCCTTGGCGGCCTTCGCGCCCAGTCCGAAGCCGGTCCCGCCGGCCGACGCCGGGAGGGTGCCGGACGCCAGCGCCGCGTTCTCCGCGGCACGCTTGGCCGGGTTGCCGGACTTCGAGCCCTTCTTCTTCGGCTGCTGCTTTCCGCGCCCGCCGCCGAAACCGGCGCCTTGGATCGGGCCCATGCCGGGGATGTTCGGCATGCCGCCCTTGGCGACGGTCTTCATCATCTTCGCGGCCTGCTCGAAGCGCTGCACCAGCTGGTTGACCTCGGTCACCGTTGAGCCCGAGCCGCGCGCGATCCGCAACCGGCGGGATCCGTTCAAGAGTTTCGGCGTGGTGCGCTCAGCCTTCGTCATCGACTGGATGATGGCTTCGGTGCGCACGATCTCGCGCTCGTCGAAGTTGTCCAGCTGCGCCTTCATGGCGCCGGCCCCGGGCAGCATGCCCATCATCTTCTTGATCGAACCCATGTTGCGCAGCTGTTGCATCTGCCCGAGGAAGTCGTCGAGGGTGAAGCTGTCCGTCGCGAACTTCTCGGCGACCTTGCGCGCCTCCTCCTCGTCGAAGGCGCCCTGGGCCTGCTCGATCAGGGTGAGGATGTCACCGAGGTCGAGGATGCGGCTGGCCATACGGTCGGGGTGGAACGGTTCGAAGTCGTCCAGTCCCTCACCGGTGGAGGCGAACATGATCGGCCGGCCGGTCATCGACGCCACCGAGAGTGCGGCGCCGCCGCGGGCGTCGCCGTCGAGCTTGGAGAGCACGACGCCGGTGAAGTCGACCCCGTCCTGGAACGCCTTGGCCGTGGCGACGGCGTCCTGCCCGATCATCGCGTCGATGACGAAGAGCACTTCGTCGGGATCGATGGCGCGGCGGATGTCCGCAGCCTGCTTCATCAACTCGGCGTCGACACCGAGGCGGCCGGCCGTGTCCACGATGACGACGTCGTGCAGCTTCTGCTCGGCGAACTTCACACCGTCCCTGGCGACCGCGACGGGGTTGCCGACACCGTTGCCGGGTTCCGGTGCGTACACCGGGACGCCGGCCTGCGCGCCAACGACCTGGAGCTGGGTGACGGCGTTCGGCCGCTGGAGGTCCGCGGCGACCAGGATCGGGGTGTGGCCGTCCTTGGCCAGCCATTTCGCCAGCTTCCCCGCGAGAGTCGTCTTACCCGCACCTTGGAGGCCGGCGAGCATGATGATCGTCGGCGGCTTCTTGGCGAACTCCAGCCGGCGCTGCTGGCCGCCGAGGATCTGCACCAGTTCCTCGTTGACGATCTGCACGACCTGCTGGGCCGGGTTCAGCGCCTGGTTGACCTCGTCGCCGAGGGCCCGCTCGCGGATCTTGCCGGTGAAGTCCTTGACGACCTCGAGGGCGACGTCGGCGTCGAGCAGGGCGCGACGGATCTCGCGGACGGTGCCGTCGACATCCGCTGCGGAGAGTTTGCCCTTGGTGCGGAGATTCTTGAACGTCTCGGCCAGGCGATCTGAGAGGTTTCCAAAAGTAGCCATTGTGGCTCCAGTTTAACCGGTGCCAGGGTCAGCTCTCCACCGAGATGGCGACGGTGTCGCCGTTGACATCCATGACGACGACGAGGAGGGCGTCGGTGTCATCCGGGCTGATCGAGTAGTCCAGCACCGCGAAGTGCTCGTCGCCCTTGGTGTGGTGCGGGTGGAAACCGACCCGCTGCAGCCGGAGGGAGCGGAGGAAGTCGATCTGTCGGTCGCCCGAATCCCAGATCAGTGCGTTCGCCAAGGCTTCGTCGTCCAGCTCGCCGAGCACTTGGGTGATGTACTGCAGCGTCTGCGAGCCATCGGCGCTCAGGTCCGCCACCAGGGATTCCTTGGCCTGGGAATCGAGGTCCTCGATGGAGTGGATCATGGCGGCCGCGATGTCCAGCGCCTCGACCGAGACGGATGCCTCATCGGGCGAGTTCAGGTCGATGTCGACGCTCTCGTTTCCCAGTTCCACTGCCTCCGACCAGTACACCTCGCCCTCGTCGTCACTGCCGAGGATGCCGAAAAAGTCATGTTCGATGGTCATACGGGGTCCTATCCAGGTCTATCCGACGAGTTTCTGGGCGAAGACGTGCGGGGTGAAGCCGGTGAGGTCGTTGATCCCCTCACCCTGCCCGACCAGCTTGATCGGGATCCCGGTCTTCTCCTGCACGGCCAGCACGAAGCCGCCCTTGGCGGAGCCGTCCAGTTTGGTCAGCACCAGGCCGGTGACGCCGGCGTGTTCGATGAACGCCTCGGCCTGGGCGAGTCCGTTCTGTCCGGTGGTCGCGTCGAGCACCAGCAGCACCTCGGCGATCGGCGCCTGCTTCTCGATCACCCGGCGGATCTTGGTGAGCTCGTCCATCAGCCCGCCCTTGGTCTGCAGTCGGCCGGCCGTGTCGATGAGCACGATTTCGATGCCCTCGTTCTTCGCCTTCTCGACCGTCTGGAAGGCAACCGATGCCGGGTCCTGGCCCTGCGCCTGCGGCCGCACGATCTGGGCACCGGCGCGTTCCGCCCAGGTGGCCAGCTGCTCGACCGCCGCGGCGCGGAAGGTGTCTGCCGCGCCGATGACGACGCTGCGCTCGTACGTCCGGAGGAACTTGGCGAACTTGCCGATCGTGGTGGTCTTGCCCACCCCGTTGACGCCGACGACCAACACCACGGCGGGGCGCTCGCTGAGGGTGAGTGTGGGGTCGAGCTTCGACAGGCGTTCCTCGATGCCCTCGCGGAGCATCCGCTGCAGGTCGGCGGGATCTGTGGTCTTGTACCGGTCGACCTTCGCACGCAGGTCGGAGACGACGGCGTCGGTGACGTCGGGCCCGAAGTCGGCCTGGATGAGCGCATCTTCGAGGTCTTCCCAGGTTTGCTCGTCGATCGTCTTCTTCGCGAACATCCCGCGCAGGGCGCCGGAGAGTGACCAGGGGGTGCGTTCTGCCATGCCTCTAGCCTAGAGTGCTGCCGCTGCCGCCCTTCGGTGTGAGGCTCCGCAGCCAGCCGAGGATCTCGTCCTGGTGCACCGGCGCATAGTCGTGCACGTCGACCCCCACGTTGTATTGGCGGCCCTGCACCGCGAAGTCGGTGTGCACATGCCCGTGCAGTATCGGCAGCCCGGCGTCCAGGGGCCGTTCAGCGGTATACCGGTCGCCGCTGTCCAGCGAATCGCCGCGATACGGGAAGTGGCAGACCATCACCCGGAACCCGTCGATGTCGTGCTCGAACCGTTCCGGCATCACCTCCCACCCCGCCGCCTCGTAGACCGGCGTGAAGCGGATGCGCTGGTCGCCGCCCTCGAAGAAGCTGGCCACCCGGTCGTGGTTGCCGGGGACCAGCCGGCGATGCCCGTTGAGGGCACCGGTCATCAGCACCTGGCGCTCGACGTCGTGGCCGAGGGCGAGGTCGCCGAGGTGCCAGACGTCGTCGTCCGGGGCGACCCTGGCATTCCACCGTGAGATGAGCTCGGCGTTCATCTCGTCGACGTCTGTGAAAGGACGGGACGCGTACCTGATGATGTTGCGGTGCGAGAAGTGGGTGTCGCTGGTCCACCAGGTCGCCATTTCGCCCTCCATCCGTCTGCGGGGATGCACTGTGCCGAACCTACAGCTGGTTGGCGGCCGGCGGGGCCGCGCAGGAGTGTCCCGCCGGTTGAAAATTGGGGCTGGCCGCACCCGGTTCCCGGTCGCTACCCTCGGTGCTGTCCGTGTGTATCCGGCGTGCAGCCGGTGTCCCCTCACTCCCGAACGGAACCCGCCATGCCCCAGATCAACCTGTCGTCACTCGAATCCCTCGCCGCGGAGATCGCCGGCACCGTCGTCCTTCCGAGGGACGACGACTGGGACGCCGCCCGCCGCCCGTGGAACACAACCGTTGACCAGCGGCCGGCGGCTGTCGTCACGCCCGGTGGTGTCGAGGACATCCCGATCATCCTCGCGGCGGCGCGGGACGCCGGCCTTGGTGTCGCGGTGCAGCCGCGCGGTCACGGTGCTTCCGGTGACCTGTCTGACAGCATCCTGATTCGTCCGTACGCGTTCGACGAAATCACGGTGCACCCGGAGGAGCAGTACGCCCGGGTCGGTTCCGGCGTGCTCTGGGGTGCCTTGCTGCCGCACCTGGAGGGCACCGGCCTGGTTCCGTTGTCCGGCACCAACCCCGATGTGAGCGTCGTCGGATACCTCTTGTCGGGAGGGCACTCCTGGTTCAGCCGTTGGCAGGGATTGGCCGGGCATTCCATCCGCGCGGTGGAACTCGTCGACGCGCAGGGCGAGCCGAGGCGGGTCACTCCGGATTCCGACCCCGAACTCTTGTGGGCCCTTCGTGGTGCCGGGGGGCTGTTCGGGATCGTCACGAGCGTCGAGATCGACCTGTTCCCGGCATCCGCTTTGTTCGGCGGCAAGATCCTCTTCGCCGGGGCGGCGGCCGAAGCGGTGTTCGAGAACGTCGCCGCGCTCATGCGCACGGCGCCCCCTGAGCTCAGCATCTTCTTCGGACTGGTCAACTTCCCGGATCGCCCGTTCGTTCCGGAACCGATGCGCGGGCAGACGTTCGCCACGGCTGACGTGGTGTTCGTCGGCGAAGCGGATGCCGCGAAGCCCCTGCTGGCTCCGCTCCTGGCCGCGGCGCCCGTCGTCCTGGACCAGACCCGGGTCTTCACGATTTCGCAGATCGGCGACGTGGCCGCAGAACCGGCGGAGCCGAGCCAGGCGCTTGACTTCGGCGCGACGATCACCACCCTCGACGACGGCGGACTGCTGGACCTCGTCGGCGCATTCCGGGACGCGACGCCTGACGGACTCACGGTCATGCAGCTCCGGGCGCTGGGCGGCGCGGTGGCCGACGCGTCCCGGGACGCCACCGGCGTCATCGGCCACCTCGACGCGCACTACCTGGTGTTCGCTGCAGCCCTCGAGATGTCGCCGGGCACCCTGGACCGGGCGCTGTTCGCGCCGCTGCAGAAGGTGCTGGACGGGCGGACCGTGCCGCTCACCGTTCCCACGTTCCTGCGCTCGGGACAGACCCTGGCCGACGCCTACCCGAACCAGACGGTGCGGCGGCTCGCCGCGGTCAAAGCCCGCGTCGACCCCGACAACCTGATCCGGAGCAACCGCCCGCTGCGGTGAGCGTCTGGACCGGCGAAGCCCTCAGGACGCCGCCGCTTCCTCCTCACGCACGATGCGCTGGCCCACCACCGCGGAGACACCGTCCTGGCGCATCGACACCCCGTAGAGCGCATCGGCGATCTCCATGGTGCGTTTCTGGTGCGTGATCACGATCAGCTGGCTGGATTCCCGGAGGTCTTCGAAGATCGTCAGCAGCCGGCCGAGGTTGGCATCGTCGAGTGCCGCCTCCACCTCGTCCATGATGTAGAACGGGCTGGGGCGGGCCTTGAAAATGGCGATCAGGAGGGCAACGGCGGCCAGCGACCGCTCCCCGCCGGAGAGCAGCGACAACCGTTCGATCTTCTTGCCCGCCGGCTTGACGGACACCTCGATGCCCGTGACGAGCAGGTCGTCGGGGTTGGTCAGCCGGATACTGCCGGTACCGCCAGGGAAGAGGACAGGGAACACCTCGGCGAATGCGGCCCTGGTGTCATCGAAGGCGCTGGCGAAGATGGTCTGCATCTTGCCGTCGATCTCATCGATGATGGTGAGGAGGTCCGTGCGGGTGTTGGTGAGATCGGTGAGCTGCTCGGTGAGGAATTTGTGCCGCTGCTCGAGGGCTGCGAACTCCTCGAGTGCCAGCGGATTCACGCGTCCCAGCTGGCCGAGCTTCCGCTCGGCGACGGCCAGGCGGCGCTGCTGCCGTTCCCGGTCGAACGGCTCCCCGGCCGGCTCGCCGGAGCCGGCGTCAACCCCGTCGCCCTCGCCCACCGGGACCGCGGCATCCGCTGTCCCCGGACCGGGATCGGTGCCATCCGGCGGCACGAGCTGCCCTGGTCCGTATTCGGCCACCAGGACGTCCTCGACCAGGCCGAGCTCGCTGCCGGCCCGCTCGAGCAGGCTCGAGAGGTGGAGTTTCTTCTCGTAGATCTGCAGTTCGAGGCCGTGCACGTTCTCGGTGATCGCCTGCAGGCGTTCCCGCAGCGCGTTCTCGTCCCGGCGCAGGGCGACGAGCTCCTCGTTCTGGCTGGCCCGCTCGGATTCGGCACGCGCCAGGCGCAGTTTGGCTTCGCTGACCGAAGCGTCAACCGACGCGAGCACGGCGGGGAGGGCGCGGGCGACATCCGTTGCGATGGCGATCTGGCGTCGACGGATGACGGCGCGCCGTGCCGCCTCCTCGGCTGCGGCGCGATCGGCCTCGAGCCGCCTGGCCATGGCCGCCCCCCTGGCTTCCTCTGCCCTGACCCGTTCCCGGATGGTCTCGACCTTCAGCCGGGCCTCGACTTCACGCTCCCTGGCTGCCTCGAGCTCACCATAGAGGGCGTCGCGGGAGCTCACATCGAGGATCGGGCGGGGACGGGACTGCGCGGTCTCGAGCTCGGCGGTGCTGCGTCCGGCCGCGCTTTCCGCCTCGGCCACTGCGCTGGCGGCCAGGGCCAGCCCCGCGGAGAGCCGGTCGAGCTCCGCCGCGGCTGCTTCGCCCTGCACCCGTGCCCGGCTCAGCTTCTCTGCGCGGGCGGCCAGGCGTGAGTCGTAGTCGCGGAGGGCGCCGAGTGCTGCAGCGGACTGTTGCTTGTACGCCTGCAGCAGGCCGCGCTGTTCGGCCAGGTCGAACCGTACCCGCTCGATCCCTGCGGTGACGAGTTCGAGCTTGTCGCGGGCGATGTCACGTTCGGCGACGAGTTCAAGCTTGCTCTGCCTGGCGCCGGAGCCGCCCCGAAGCACGTAGTCGGTGATCACTTCGCCGGCGCGGGTGATGATGGTGAGCGGGGAGGCCGGCTGGCGTGCCGCCAGCGCCTCGGTGGCTGCGCGCGCGGCGGCGAGATCGTCGGCGACCAGGGTGTGGGCGAGGATACCGGCGACGCCGGCCGGTGCATCCACCACCGAACGGGCCCACACGACTCCGGCGACGCCGTCGAGCTCGGGGTGTGCGGCCTGGTTCGGGCGGTCGGCGGTGCCGGCGGGGTCCGCCCCACCGGCCGCGATGATGACCTCGACCCGGCCGAGGTCATCATCCCTGGCGTGCTCGATCGCCCCGAACGCCGCGTCGCGGGTCTCGGCGAGCACCGCATCGGCGAGCGAGCCCAGCGCGGCGGCGATGGCCGTCTCGAAGCCCGGGTGCACGCGCACGTGCTCGGCGACGAGGCCGCGCACGCCGTCGAGCCTGGCCGCGACCAGGGCTGAGGAGCCGTCTTTCTGGTCCAGTGCCAGCGAAAGCGCGCCGGTACGCGCGGCCAGGGCGTCGCGTTCGCGTTCCAGCGCGTGCAGCTCTTCGCGGAACCGCTCGATCTCGCCCTCGGCTTCGAAGACGGATGCCTGCGCGAGCTCATAGGCCTCGCCCCGGTCGCCCTCACCCTCGTCTGTCACGTCGGCCTCGGCTTCGAGGGCGGCCTCGACCTGCTGCGCCGAGGTGAGCCGGTCCCGCGCCGCGTCGATGGCGTTCTGCTGGCGGAGCACCTCGCCGCGCACCGCGGCGAGGCGGGATGCGGCCGTTTCGGACTGCCCCCTGAGTTTCGAGATTTCGAGGTCGTGGCGGGAGACCAGAGCCGCCTGGGCGGCGATCTCCTCGTCCACCGAATCCAACTGGCTGCGCGCGTCCACCGTCGCCGCCTGGGCTGCGGTCCAGGCCTGTTCGGCGGCCGTGATCGACGTGCGCAGGCGCGTGACCTCGGCCGCGGCATCCGTCAGCATCTGCGGGGTGACGCTCGGCGTCTGCTCCGTGGCCTCAGCCTGGGAGCCCAGCAGGGCCAGCCGCTGGTTGGCGAGGGTGTAGAGGCCGCGGAGTCGCTCCTGCACCGATTCAAGGCCGAAACTGGTGCGCCGTGCGGTGTCGACGGCGTCGCCGATCTGGGCCTGTTCGAGGCGCTGCACCCTCAGCTGCTTCTGTTCGACCTGCTCCTGGATGACGATGCGCTCCGAGTGGCGTTCGCTCTCGGTGCGGCCATGCGCGTCGAGGGCGGTGCGCAGGGTGACGACCTCGTCGGCGAGCAGTCGAGCGCGGGCGTCCCGCACGATCGCCGCAATTGTCTGCGCCTCACGGGCGATCTCGGCCTGGCGGCCGAGCGGTTTCAGCTGGCGGCGGATCTCGCCGGCGAGGTCGCTCAACCGGGTGAGGTTGGCCTGCATGGCGTCGAGCTTGCGGAGGGTCTTCTCTTTGCGCCTGCGGTGCTTGAGGATCCCGGCGGCTTCCTCGATGAACCCGCGGCGTTCCTCCGGGCTGGCGTGCAGCACGGCGTCGAGCTGGCCCTGGCCGACGATCACGTGCATCTCCCGGCCGAGGCCGGAGTCGCTGAGGAGTTCCTGCACGTCGAGCAAGCGGCAGGTCTGCCCGTTGATCGCGTATTCGCTGGCGCCGTTCCGGAACAGGGTGCGCGAGATCGTCACCTCGGAGTACTCGATCGGCAGGGCCCCGTCGGCGTTGTCGATGGTGAGGACCACCTCCGCCCGGCCGAGGGGCCCCCGGGTGGACGTGCCGGCGAAGATGACGTCTTCCATCTTGCCGCCGCGGAGGGTTCTGGCGCCCTGCTCCCCCATCACCCAGGCGAGTGCGTCGACGACGTTGGACTTGCCGGACCCGTTCGGCCCGACGACGCACGTCACCCCGGGTTCGAATGCGAAGGTCGTCGGCTGCGCGAATGACTTGAACCCTTTGAGGGTCAGGCTCTTCAGGTACAACGCGCCCCGCCCTTCCTGGTCTGCCGGTGGGAACTACGGTACCCGACCCGGTGGCGCCGGGCGTGTCGGCACGCTACCGTGACCAGCAATGGAACAGGCGCGTTTCACCATCGACGAACTCAGCATTCCGGACCGGCCCGGGGCGGAGGGCTGGGACGACTTCGTCGCCATGACCCGGGTGCGGAACGAAATCGAGACGGCCGGCTACGGGAACGCCGAGTTGAGCTACTCGGCGGAGGAGTTGCTGCCGATCTGGCGGAACCAGGCTTTCGACCCCAAGCGCCTGTTCGTGGCGAGGGTGGGCGGACGCATCATCGCCCGCGGCGCCATGGAAACCGTGGCCGACCCGACGAACGAGTACGCGTGGCTGGAAGTGCAGGTCTTGCCGGAGTGGCGGAGGCGCGGAGTCGGCACTGCCATGTTCGACCGGCTGGAGGACCTCGCCGTCCGCGACGGCCGCACCACGCACGTGGTGTACACGGTGTCACCGGATGCACCGGGTGAACGCCTTCCCGCCCTGACGGGTTTCGGCTCGGTGCCGGTGGGGAACGCGGAGGTGCGGTTCCTGCTGCGGCGCGGTTACCGCCTGGAGCAGGTCGAACGCGGCAGCAGGCTGCCGCTTCCGGTTGCCGACGGGGTGCTGGAGCACTATCTGGCCGACGCCGCCGCCCACGCCGGCGCCGATTACGACGTGCGCACCTGGATGGGCGCCGCGCCGCCGAACTGGCGGGACGACCTCGCCCTGCTGTACACGCGGATGTCAACGGATGCGCCGAGCGCGGGCCTGGAGGAACCAGAAGACGTGTGGACCGTCGAGCGGCTGCTGGAGCTGGAGGCCGAGCGGGAGGCGAGCCCGCGCACGACACTGACCGCCGTGGCCCTGCACCTGCCGAGTGGACGGCTGGCGGGGTACACCGAACTGTCGGCGCCGCCCGAGATCCGGCGCGCGGTGGCCCAGGAGGACACCCTGGTGCTCCGCGAGCACCGCGGGCACCGGCTGGGGATGCTGCTGAAAGCAGCGAACCTGCTCCAACTGGCCAGGCTCCGTCCCGGCCACCCGGCGGTCACGACTTTCAACGCCGAAGAGAACCGCCACATGCTGATCGTCAACGAAGCGCTGGGTTTCGTGCCGATGGGATACGAGGGCGCCTGGAAACGGGTGGCCCGCTAGGCCCCGCGGGCGGCGCGGAGGCGCTGGCAGCGCGGGCAGAAGTGCGAGCCGCGGTTCATGAACTGTTCCCGCACCATCGTGGTTCCGCAGCGGGGACACGGTTTCCCGTGCTGGCCGTAGGCGCGGAGGCTGTGCGCGAAGTATCCCGACTCCCCGTTGACGTTGACGTATTGCGCGTCGAAGCTGGTGCCGCCCTCGGCCAGCGCCTGGTGCAGGATCTCCCGCGCGGCGGCGAGCAGGGTTCGCGCCCGCGCCCGTGACAGCGACGACGCCGGCTGGTCGTAGTGCATCCTGGCGACGAACAGCGCCTCATCGGCGTAGATGTTGCCGATGCCGCTGACCAGCGACTGGTCGAGCAGTGCCCGCTTGATCCCGCTCTTCCGGCGGGCCAGGGCGGTGAGGAAGGCGGTGTCGCTGAATGCGGGGTCGAGGGGGTCGCGCGCGATGTGCGCGACCTGCGAGGGGATCAGGCTCTCCCAGGGGCCCACCGCGCCGCCGGAGTAGCCGGCCGGGCGGGCATCCGCTGTGGGGACCATGGTGTCGATGGCCATGCCGCCGAAAATGCGCTGGTCGACGAAGTTCAGCCACAGTTCGCCATGGCCGGGGTGGTCCAGGTGCAGCCTGATCCGCAACAGGCGGTCGCCGCCGGGAGCATTGGCGGCCAGTCCCGGGCTGCCGAGCAGCACCTGCCCGCTCATGCCGAGGTGCACGACCAGGGCGCGGCCGCTCTCCAGCGGCATCCAGAGGAACTTGCCGCGGCGCACCGCGGCAAGGATGCGCTGGCCCTCGAGCAGGTCGCCGAACGTTCCGGCGGCGGCGTCGTGGCGGCGCAGGGAACGCTGTTCGGCGACGTCGACACCACAGACGCGCGCGCCGCTGACGGCCGGGGAGATGCCGGCCCTGACCACCTCGACTTCGGGAAGCTCAGGCATGCGGCTATCGGGGCGAACGGATGCCGGTGGTCCCGGCGACGCCGGTCATGCCCGGGGCTTCGTGACCGGACCGAGCCGCGACCAGGCTTCGAGCGCGGCAGCCATTTCGGCGTGCTTCTTGCTAGTGCCTTCGCCGTGCGTGGTGACCAGCGAGCCGACGGTCACCGTGGCGATGAAGATCTTGGCGTGGTCGGGTCCGCTCTCGGTGACCGTGTACACGGGCACGCCGGCTCCACGGCGGGCCGCGAGTTCCTGAAGACTGGTCTTCGGGTCCATCGCGGCGCCGAAGCGCTCGGGGTCCGCGAGCAGCGGCTCGAGCATGCGCAGCACGAATGCCGTCGCTGCCTCGCCGCCGGCGTCCAGGTACACGGCACCGATCAGGGCCTCGACGGTGTCGGCCAGGATCGAGGCTTTCTCCCGTCCGCCGGTGAGCGTCTCGCCGCGGCCGAGCTTCACATACCTGCCGAGTCCGATGCCGCGAGCGACCTCGGCCAGGGCAGCACTCGACACCAGGCTGGCCCGCCGCTTGGCGAGGTCTCCCTCGTCAAGCTGCGGGTATTCCCGGTAGAGCATGACCGTGACGGCCTGCCCGAGGATCGAGTCGCCGAGGAATTCGAGGCGTTCGTTGGTGGGTATTCCGCCGTTTTCGTACGCGAAAGACCGGTGAGTCAGGGCCAACTCAAGCAGGCCCCGGTCGATCTGAACGCCGAGAGTCGCCTGCAGGGCAGACTGGTCGGCCTCCACGTCGGTCACGGCTGTTCGCACAGGTTAAACGTCGGCGACCTTGCGGCCCTTGTACTCCATGAACAACGCGGTGCCCGCGGAGTCTTCAACCACCTTGGCGCGGTGCGGCAGGCTGTACGTGATCTTGCCGTTCTCGACGGTCTTGACCAGGGTTGGCGCTTCGGCCTTCCACTGCGAACGGCGTGCGTGCGTGTTGGAGCGTGACTGCTTCCGCTTCGGAACTGCCATGGTTACTTCTCTTCTCTGTCTGTTTCAGCGCGGCTGACTGCACCCGTGCTGATTTCATCCGTGCTGATGTCTTCGGAAGCCTGGAATCCCGCAAGCGCGGCCCACCGGGGATCGCGCGTTTCTTCTGGTTCACTCTCAGGGGCCGCGGCAAGCCGCAGTCCGGTCTCGGGGTCGAGACCTGGGCAGTCCGGCCGGCAAACCGGCTGGAACGGCAGTGACAACACCACCGCATCCCTGATCAGAGGTTCCAGATCCACATGGTCATCGTGAACCTCAAATTCGAAAGCTTCGTCTAGAGAATACGCGAAAAGCTCCTGAAACTCGACTTGGACCGGCAAGTCGATGTCAATCAGGCATCTTCCGCACACTCCGAGGGCGCGCGCGGACACGTCAACACTGGCCAGGATGCCCTCGTGCATCGACTCGAGTCGCAGTTCGGTCTCCATGGTGGAACCGGCCTTGACCGCCACCAGGCCCTCTCCGAGGTCATCGGGCACCGTGATATCGAGGCTTCGCTCCAGCATCGCGCCGGGGCGGTTGATGAGGTCACGCACGTCAATCGTGTACGGCGTCTTGTTGAACTTGGTCACTTGCTCAATTCTACCCGTTCGTGGCTGTCCGTACGTTCGGCCCGCCCGGCACGCCCTGCCAGCACCGCCGGCCACAGTGACGCCGGCAGCACGGTGGCCCGCCAGCGGGCCTTCCGTTCGGCCGCGGCGTGCAGGGCTCCGATGACGACGGCGAGGTCGGCGGCGAGACCCGCACCGGCATCCGTCGTGGTCGGCTGGCCCGGCCGGGCGAAGCTGCTCCGTTCCTCTGCGACCAGGAGCCGATCCACCTGCGCCCGCACGCCGTGCGCGTCTCCGGTTGCATCGTCTCGCGCGGGTCCGGTGCCGGGCTCCGTTCTGCTGACGAACCCGGTCAATCGGGCGGCGAGTTCGCGCGGCGTCTCGGTGTCGCGCACCGGGATGCCGTGGTCTATTGCCGTGTCGGTGAGTTCGGCCCACGCGGCCGCGGCTCCGTCGGCGCCCGAGCGGATGCGGACCAGGCGCCGGGTGCGCCGGATGCGCCGCGTGACCCCCGGAGCGAGGAGGATGGCGAGGAGAATCGCGACGGCGAGGCCGGCGTGGAGCAGCGCATCGAGCTGTTGGCTCTGCACGGTCTGGCCGGATGTGCCGCCTTGGCCGGTTGAGGCACCGTCCTCGTTCGCGCGCGGGGCGGACGTGGGAAGGGATCCCCCGGGGGTCGTTGGGGCAGCAGACGCGGCTTCCGGGGTGGCGTAGTCCGGCACGCTGCCGCGGCCGGGGGTGGGCTCGAACGGTACCCAGCCGATTCCGGTGAAGTACAGTTCGGGCCAGGAGTGCAGGTCGTGTGAGCTGACGTTGTACCGCCCGAAGCCTTCCGTGACGTTCGAGGATGCGCTGCCGGGCAGGTAGCCGAGGACGATCCGTGACGGGATGCCGATACTGCGCGCCATGATCGCCATTGCCGACGCGAAATGCACGCAATAGCCGCGCTTGACCTCGAGGAAGGTGCCGATGACGTCGGCGCCGCCGCCGTCATAGCCGTCTTCGACGGGCGCCTCGGTGTCGTAGCTGAAGTCGTCGCCACGCAGGTAGTCCTGGATCGCCACCGCGGCGTCGTAGTTCGATGCCGACGAACTCGTCACCTCCCGCGCCGTCTGATCGATGATCTCCGGTCTCGGAACCGGCAGGTCGAGGTATGACACGACGCTCGCCGGGTAGGTGGTGCTCGATGCGCGCAGCTGTTCCGCTGTCGGTGCCAGTTGCAGCGCGGTGACGGTGTACTTCTGGTCGCGCGTGGTGGTGTCACGGCTGCCGATGGCGCGGGTGCGGCTATCCCAGTACCAGGCGCCGCTGAGCCCGGTGACCTTGGTCGCGGGCGTCGGCGCCGGCAGCCAGTTGGTCTGGACCCCGTCGATGACCACACTGGTGCGGGACTCGGTGGTCCGCACGTCTGCCGACAAGCCCGGCGGGTCGGCGATCTTGTCCACGGTGTTTTCCGGGTCTGCCCGGTCGATGCTGGCCGTCCAGGTGGTGCCGACGAACTGGTCGAGCGTGAGGAGCTTGAAATAGGGCAGGACGGTCGCCGTTGTCGTGTAGTGCAGGGCAGGCCCGGCTTTGGGCCGGCGGAGATCCTGACCGAGGTCGATCATGGGGCTTACTCCGGAGCCGAACAGGAGCCGGCTGGACCCGGAACCGGCGAGGCTGCCCGTGGTCAAGGCCGGCGTGGTCGTGCTGAGCACCAGTGCGCTCACGATGCCGACGCTTCCGACGATCACGGAGCCCCAGAGCGGACCGGGGCCCCGCCGGCGCACCGGCGCGAACACCCGGGGCGCGTCCCTGCCCTGGTCGGGATTGTCGGCTTCCTGGGTGCGCCGGGTACGAACGTCCACTCGCAACAGCAGCAGGAAGGCGGCGCCGGCCAGGACGAGTGAGATCGCCTCGGCTCCGCCGTCCACGACCACACCCGGCACCAGCACGGGTATCAGCATCGGCAGGCCGGCCAGCGCCGGCCAGCGGAGCGTGATCGCGAGGATGTCCATCAGGATCGCAATGAGGCCGCCGCCGCAGACCAGGAGGAAGACGATCCCCTCCGTTGGTACGGCAGGAGTGCTCTGTTGTTCGATCGACCTTATGCCCGATGTGATCAGCGCGTGGAAGTGCTCGAACGTGTCGGTCGAGGGCAGGATCCACAGGAGGCCGGTCGCGTTGCCGAAGAGCAGCGTGATCACGCCGAGCAGCACGCCGACCGCGGCGACAGGAACCACGGAGACGGGAACGCCCCACCGGCGGAGCACTGCGGTCGAACACAGCACGACGGCGGCGACGAAGGTCATCGCGAACCACCACCCGGAGCCACGCAGCAACGGGCCGAGCGCACTGAACCCGACGACGAGCAACAGGAGCGAGGCGAGGGTGAGCGGCCAGTGCGCGGCTCGTGCGGGCTGCGGGCCGCGACGGCTAAGCAGGGTCATGGACGGCCCCTCGCTCCCGCTGCACCTGGTTCCAGGCGTCGGGGATGTCCCGGGGTGTGCGGACCGCGATGCAGTGCCACCCGGCGTCCTGCAGGATCTCCACCGGGCGGTGCGCCATCGTGTCCAGGGCGAAGACGACGGCCGGCTGGTAGTGCCCGCGGAGGGCCGCCAGGTCCGTGGCGTCCTCTTCGTCGAGGTCGACCAGCACGGCGAACGCCGGTACCTGGCCGTTCAGCCCCCTGGCCGCGCCACGCGGCAGCATCGCCCGGGCCGCATCCAGGTCGGCACGCTCCACCGGCACCAGGTTGGCCAGCCCTTCGAGCAACAGCCGGTCGCCGCCCGGCGCGCGGAACGTGCTGTTCGCGTCCCCGTGCAGTCCGCCGCGCGTTTGCGCGGCACCGGGGGCCAGCTGGCTGGCGCCGAGCTCGATCACCTGCAGGCGGAAGTTCTCGTCGAGCAGGTGCACGCCGACGGATGCCGCCACCTCGACGGCGAGCTCGAAGGCCTGGTCGTGATGGTTGGTCCGATCGCCCGCCCGGCCGGCCCCGGACGTCGGCGCCCCGGTGAGGGTGGTGTCGATGATCAGCAAGGCCTCTGGATTGCTGCGCTGCTCCTCCTGGCGAACCATGATCTCGCCGTGTCGCGCGGTGGCCGGCCAGTTCACTCGGCGGAGCGAGTCTCCCGGCCGGTATTCGCGCGCGATCAGCTCATCCGAGTTCGGGTTGACGTGGCGCAGCAATTCGTGGACCGAGCCGTCACCCCGGATCAGGGCTTCACCGCTGCCGGGCAGCGGGGTGACCCGCGGCGTCACGACCAGGTCGTGCGCGATTCCGGCCACCCGCTCGGACAAGGCGAGGCCGAACGGGTCGAACCGGCCGAGCATCAACGGCCCTACGTCATACACGCCGCGTTGCCGGGGGGTGATCGTGTATTCCAGGATCGCGGTGTCCGCACCGCCCTCCGGGCCGCCTTCATAGCGGTCCAGGGCCGGGAGTTGCATGCTCGCGGGGACCCGGATGCCGGCGGAGCCGGTGTCCCGCCACCTCGTCCCGTACACCGGGCGAAGCGAACGATTCCGAACGTGGAGCGACACGACGGTATCGCCGCCGGCCGGCACGATCGGCGGGCGGAAGGTGCGCGAGATGTCGAGCTTCGCCGGCCGCACCGTGACATAGACCAGCGCGACCACCGGGACGGCCAGCAGCAGGCAGGCGACGAAGAGCAGGTCGCGCCGGTCGATGACGAGCGCATTCAGGAACAAGGCGCCGCCGGTGGCCAGGAAGATCCCTCCGCGCAGGGTGAGGCGTGGAAACCAGACCGGGCGGCTGCGCCGCCTGCGCGCGGGCATGGCCGTCAGGTTCTGCTCTGGACGCCCACGGGAACCGGGGTGGCCGCCACGATGCGGCGCACGACCTCCTCGATGAGCGGGCCGCTGTCCTGGTGATGGTGGCCGAGGGCGCGGCTGGTCGGCATCAGGCGGTGCCCGAGCACGGGCACGGCGAGGGAGTCGATGTCGTCCGGAAGCACGTATTCGCGTCCGTTGACCGCGGCCTGCGACTTCGCCGCCCTGATCAGCTGAAGCGTCGCTCGCGGGCTCCCACCCAGGCGCAGGTCACGGTCCTCTCGCGTTGCCCGCACCAGATTGACCGCATACTCCTTGACGGCCGGCGACGCGAATACGCCGCGGGCCGATGTCATCATCGATCGCAACTGCGCGACGGTGACCACCGCGTCGATCATGGACAGCGGGCTGGTGGTGTCACGCGCGTCGAGCATCATCAGTTCCGACTCGTTGTCGGGGTAGCCCATCGAGATCCGCGCCATGAAACGGTCGCGCTGGGCTTCCGGCAGCGCGTAGGTTCCCTCCATCTCGATCGGGTTCTGGGTGGCGATCACCGTGAACGGCATCGTCAACGGGTACGTGGTGCCGTCGACGGTGACCTGTCGCTCCTCCATGCACTCCAGCAGGGCCGACTGGGTCTTGGGACTGGCACGGTTGATCTCATCGCCGATGACGATGTTCGCGAAAACCGCGCCGCGCTTGAACTCGAACCGGCGCTCGGCCTGGTTGAAGACCGACACCCCGGTCACATCCGAGGGCAACAGGTCGGGCGTGAACTGGATCCGGCTGACCGAGCAGTCCACCGACTTGGCCAGCGCCTTGGCCAGCATGGTCTTGCCGACGCCGGGCACATCCTCGATCAGGAGGTGCCCCTCCGCCAGGAGCACGGTGAGCGCGGTCAGCACGGCTTCCGGTTTGCCATCGATGACCGCTTCGATGTTCCGCATGATGGATTCGGCGGCCGACTGCACCTCGGTGATGGTCATCACCTGGTCGTCGTCGAGTGGGACAGCCGCGTCATCGGCCAGCACCCGGGACGGGATGATATTCATACTCTCGTCCCCTGGAGGAAGTCGGCCACGGCAGCGGGAACGTACGGGGCGACGTCCCCGCCGAGCCCGGCGACCTGCCGCACCAGTGAACTCGACACGTGTGCGTGCGACGGGTCGGGAAGCATGAAGATGGTCTCGACACCGGCCAGGTTGCGGTTGACGATCGCCATGGGCGTCTCGTAGGCGACGTCGACCTGAGAACGGATGCCTTTCACGAGCACGCTGGCACCGACATCCGTGCAGTAGTCCACCAGCAGGCCGACGTTCCAGGAGGCCACGACGATATTGGTGGGCAGACCGCCGTCACGGATCGACTGCTCGAGCAGGGAAACCCGCCGGTTGATCGGCAGCAGCGCCGACTTGTCCGGGTTGTGCACGACCAGCACGTGGAGCTCGTCGAAGAGGCCGGCAGCCCGTCCGATCACGTCGAGATGCCCGAGCGTGACGGGGTCGAACGAACCAGGGACGACGGCAATCCTTCGCATACTTTCACACTAGCGCCATGGGCTAACCGCGGGTACGCGGTTCAGCACACTCCAAGACGGACGCTGTCCTCCGCGATCAGCTCTTGGTGAGCGACGCACGCTCGGAGTCATCGAGCCGGCGCTGCACGGCGCCCTGCAGCGCGGGAATGCCGGCCAGGCCGGGGTCTTCGTCGATGAGGCGCCCGGCGTGCTGGCGGGCCGCGGTGATGAGGTCGCCGTCCGTGGCGACGCGGAGCAGCCGGAGTGAGGACCGCCCGCCGGATTGGTTGCTCCCGAGCACGTCGCCCTCCCGCCGGAGTTCGAGGTCCACCTGCGCCAGGTCGAAGCCGTCGAGAGTCGCGGCGACAGCATCGACCCGCTCGCGTGCGAGGGAGCCGGACTCAGCCCAGGTGACCAGCAGGCAGAGCCCCGGCACGTCCCCGCGGCCGACCCGCCCGCGCAGCTGGTGCAGCTGTGAGACCCCGAACCGGTCGGCGTCCATCACGACCATCACCGACGCGTTCGGCACGTCGACGCCCACCTCGATCACGGTCGTCGCCACCAGCACATCGATGTCGCCGGCGGCGAACGCCCGCATGACGCTGTCCTTGGCGTCGCTCGACATCTGGCCGTGGAGTTCTTCGATCCGGGCTGAGGCCAGTACGGGGTTTGCGCGAAGTTCCGCCAGGACCCATTTAACGGATGACGGCGGGCGGGCGGGCGCGCCGCTCGCGTTCGGCCCTCCGGTCGCCTCCGACGCGTCGAGGATCTCGCCCTCTTCCGGCTGTTTCAGGGTGATCGCCGGGCACACCACGAACGCCTGGCGGCCGAGCGCCAGTTCCTCGGCCAGCCGATCCCAGACCCGGGTGGCCCAGGCCGGTCGCTCGCCGGGCGGGACCACGAAGCTCTCGATGCCGGCCCGGCCCACGGGGAGCTCGGTGATGGTGCTCACGTCGAGGTCACCGAACACCGTCATTGCGACGGTACGCGGGATCGGGGTGGCGGTCAGCACCAGGACGTGCGGGGGGACGGCGCCCTTCAACCGCAACGCCTCGCGCTGGTCAACGCCGAACCGGTGCTGTTCGTCGATGACGACCAGGCCCAGGTCGAAGAACTCGACCTTCTCTCCGAGGAGGGCGTGGGTGCCGATGACGATGCGTGCCTGCCCGGACACGGCGCGCAGCATGGCCTTGCGCCGTTCGGCGACCGGCAGCCCGCCGGTGAGGAGCGTCGGCATCAGGCTCGCGGACAGGTCGGGGCCGAGCACCCGGGCGATGGAGCGGAGGTGCTGGGCGGCGAGCACCTCGGTCGGGGCCAGCAGCGCGGCCTGGCCGCCGGAGTCGGCGACAGTGAGCATCGCCCGCAGCGCCACCAGGGTCTTGCCGGAGCCGACCTCACCCTGCACCAGCCGGTTCATCGGCCAGGTCTGCGACAGGTCGTCGGCGATCTCGCGCCCGACGAATTTCTGGTCTCCGGTGAGGTCGAATGGGAGGCTCGCGTCAAAGCGCTCGAGGAACCCGCCCTCCACCGGTATTCGCGGCGTCGCGGGTTTCTTCCTCGCCTCCGCGCGCTGCTGCAGGAGTGCCGCCTGCAGCACGAACGCCTCCGTGAAGCGGAGGGTGTCCCGCGCCTTGCGCCATTCGGCGTCCACCGTTGGACGATGAATCCATTCCAGCGCCCTGCCGTGCGGCTCGAGGTGCAGCTCCGCGCGCACAGCGGCCGGCACCGGGTCGGGCACCGGCGCCAAGCCGTCCAGCGCCAGCTCGACGGCGTTGTGGATCTTCCAGCTCGGGATGGTGCTGGTGGCGGGGTAGATGGCGATCGGGGTCTTCGCCCACTTGTCGGCGGTGATCGGGTCGGCCAGGATCGCGTCCGTCGCCGCACCGAACAGCTCATAGTCGGGGTGGGCGAGTTGCAGTTTATGGCGGTAGTCGGTCACCTTGCCGGCGAAGACGCCGCGAACGCCGGGCCTCAACTCCTTGGTGCGCCAGCCCTGGTTGAAGAAGGTGAGGGCAAGGATGCCCTTGCCATCGGAGATCTTGGCCTCGAGAATCGATCCGTTGCGGGTCTTCATCGACCGTTCCTGCACTTCCAGCACCTCGGCCACGATGGTCACGTTCTCATCGATCGGCAGGTCGCTGAGGGCGGTGAGTTCCCCGCGCCGGGCGTACCGGCGGGGGTAGTGGCCCAGGAGGTCGCCGACGGTGACCATCGCGAATGCCTTCTGGAGCGCCCGCGCGGATGCCCCGCCCACCGCGTCGACGAGCTTGGTGTCAAGCCCGAAGCTGCCGGCTACGGGCGCGGGCGTGGAAGTCATACGTCGATCGTATGCGGAGCCACTGTCAGTCGGGTTCGACCGGGGTGGAGAGAGCGGCCAGTTCGGCCCGGACGAATTCGTCGTCCGGGCGTTCCTCCGCCAACACCTGCTGGATCGCCCGCGCCTCGTCGGTCCGCCCGAGGGTGCGCAGGCACCGACCGAGGGCCCAGCGCCCGATGAATCGCTGGTCGGCGGTGCCGACGGCGTCGGCGGCGGCGAGTGCCCGCTCGAAATGGGTGATCGCCTGGTCGGGGCGGCCGCTGTCGTGCAGGTGCCAGGCCAGGTTGTTGTGCAGCGCGACACCCCACCGCCGGGTGCGGTCATCCGTCACGGTGTCCAGCAGGTCTAGGCCGTCTGCTGCCCATTCCTCTTCCTGGCCTTCGTCGGCCAGGGCGAGCATGTGGAGGGCGTCGAGGGCGAGGAACTGCGAGCCGGCCGCGGCAGCGTGGCGGGCGGCAAGCGTGAACAGTGGCACGCCCTCAGCGGGTCGTTCCGCGTTCACCCGTAGTCGTCCACGCTCCAGGGCGATCCGGGCGAGGAGGCGCTCCCTCGTTGCGTCCGGGTGAGCGGATGCCTGTTCGTGCCGGCCGGACCCGGCCTGGGCGGGTTCCGCCGGGCCGGACGCGGGCGTGACGGACGCGGGCTCGCCGGACGCGGACTCGCTTGACGCGGGCTCGCTTGACGCGGCATCCGTTGTGTCACCTTGCGGACCACCCACCATGGCCAGGGCAGTGTCGAGCACTGCTTCGGCTTCGTCGAACCGTCCGAGCAGGCCGAGGGCGCGGGCACGCTGGGTGGCCAGTTCGACGCGCACCGATGGGCGGGACTCAGTGTCGGCGGCGCCGCGGAACCGTTCGGCCGACGCGGCCGGGTCGCTGAAATCCCAGAGCGAATCGAGGGTGGCTTGGCTGATCGATGAGGCGTCGGTCACCCTTTCATCTTCGCACCCGCGGGCGTCGGCGGCGATAGGCTCGATCTGAAATGACGCGAATCATCGCCGGGTTCGCCGGCTCTCTTGCCCTGTCCGTACCCAAGTACGGCACCCGGCCGACGAGCGACCGCGTGCGCGAGGCGATCTTCTCGGCGCTCGAGGCGAAGGACGCCATCCACAACGCCCGGGTGCTCGACCTGTACGCCGGATCCGGCGCGCTCGGCCTCGAGGCGGCCAGTCGCGGTGCCCGCTCCGTGACCTTGGTCGAGAAGAGCTTCGGGACGACCCAGATCTGCCGCAAGAACGCGGAGGCGATACTCAAGGCTGCGCCGCAGCGCGACTCTGTGGACATCCGCGTCACCGGACAGCCGGTCCAGGCGTTTCTCGGGGGGTCGGGCAGCCGATTCGACCTGGTCTTCCTTGACCCGCCATACGAGCTCAGCGAAGTCGAACTCGCACACAACCTGGCCGCGCTGGGCGCCCTTCTCGCTGAGGACGCAGTCGTCGTGGTCGAGCGCAGTTCCCGCTCACCCGAGCCCGCCTGGGGCGGCGCCATCGAGCTCGCCCGGCGGAAGGACTACGGCGACACCACCGTCTGGTACGCCGTCGCCGCCCCCCTTCCCCCTTACGGGACCTGACGCCCCCTCTCCCCCGCCCCCTCTCCCCCGCCCCCTCTCCCCCGCCCCCCTCCCCTTCTCGCCGAGAACGCACTCGTTGGGTTTATGCGGGCGTCTTAGACCCAACAAGTGCGTTCTCGCGGAACCGGGGCGGGGCCATGCGGGGCGAGGCGCGGGAGGAGGCGCGGCTTCAGGCGACGGAGCCGTCCCAGCCCAGGTAGGGGTCCCAGCCACGCTGGTCGTGCGGCACGCCGTCGACCAGCACCGCGCCGGCATCCGCTGTGACCGTGCCGAGTCGGCGGAAACCGGACGGGAGCGGCGCGGTGGGCGGGAACGTCGCGAACAGGCCGTGGTCCTCGCCGCCGTGCAACGCGGCATCCGGATCCGCACCGAGCGCCACCGAGTCGAAGTCGATGCCGACCCCGCTCGCCCTGGCCACCCGGCCGGCGTCGATGGCCAGACCGTCCGAGACGTCGAGCATCGCGGATGCCCCCGCCCGCGCCGCCGCAACGCCGAGGCCCACCGGCGGCTCTGGCGTCAGCTGTGCCGCCAGGGGACCGGGATGCGCGAGCTTCAGCGCCGCGGCGCGCTCGGCATCCGGGTTCCCCTGGTCATCGACGGCGTGCCGGAACAGCAGCGCCAGCCCCAGGCCGGCGTCCCCGAGGCGACCGGCCAGGGCCACCACGTCGCCCGGCCGGGCACCGGAACGGAGGACCGGGGCGCGCCCGTCGAGGTCGCCGAACGCGGTCACGGCCAGGGTCAGGGCGTCGGAGGCCGAGAGGTCTCCCCCGACGACCCCGCAGCCAGGCGCCAGGGCTTCGCAGCAGTCTCGCAGGCCGTCGGCGATCCCTTCGAGCACGCTGACGGGGGTGCCGGGAGGCGCGGCGATCCCGACGACCAGCGCGGTGGGCGTGGCGCCCATCGCAGCCACGTCCGACAGGTTCGTCGCTGCGGCCTTCCAGCCGAGGTCGTGCGGCGTCGACCAGGCCAGCCGGAAGTCGGGTCCCTGCACCATCATGTCGGTGGTGACGACGAAGCGGCCGTCCGGTGCGCTGATCACCGCGGCGTCGTCGCCCGGACCGAGAAGTTGGGCGGCAGCGACCGGGAGCCGCGGGAAGATGCGGGCGAGGACTTCGCCTTCGGTGAGGTCGGCGAGTGTCTGCTGCGTCATGCTTCAAACGGTAGCCTGAAAGGGATGACTCCCCGACCCACCCGCCTCGCCGGCACCCGGCTGTCGCGCCCTGCCAGATCCGTTCTCGCCGGCCTCACCCTCGGCCTGGCCGGGGTGGCACTTGTCGGCTGCACCGCTGCTGTCCCGCTCCAACCCGCAACGGATGCCGTCAGCCCGATCTGCGCGGACGTGGTCGTTCACCTGCCCCCCGCCGTCGCGGACCAGAAGGAACGCGAGACCAACGCCCAGGGAACCGGTGCGTGGGGCACACCCGCATCCGTTCTCCTGCATTGCGGTGTCGACGCGCCGGGTCCGACCACTCTTCCCTGCGTCAACATCAACGGCATCGACTGGATCAATGACGATTCCGAAGCGCCGAAGTACCGGTTCACCACGTACGGGCGCACACCCGCGGTGGAGGTCGTCGTCGACTCCGGCACGGTGAGCGGGTCGACCGTCCTGGCCGACCTCACCAGCGCCGTCGCCCTGGTGCCGGTCACCGGGACTGCGTGCACCGGGATCGCTGACCTCCAGCTGCCGGGCGACGCCGGTTCTGCGCCCACCACGCTCGCACCGACGCCGTCCCCCTCGACAGCGCCGTAACCGGCGTCGCTGACCCGGTCGCGACGCGTCTCCTGCACGCGTGCACCCGGTCGCGCTGAGGATTCCTGCACGCGCGCTTGGCAGGCCCTCAGCGCGAGGCGGAAACCTCAGCGCGAGGCAGAAACCTCAGCGCGAGGCGGAAAGCCCAGCGCGAGAGGGAAAACCCCTGGGCAGGGACGCCAGCGGGAACGCCCCGCTACGAGCCGTGCGCCGCGTGCGCCAGCGCCACGTCGATCAGTTCGTCGATAAGTCCCGGGTAGGTGTACCCGCTCGCCAGCCAGCAGCTCGGGAACATGGAGATCGGCGTGAAGCCGGGCAGCGTGTTGATCTCGTTGATCACCCAGCCGTCGGCGGTGAGGAAGAAGTCAACCCGGGCCAGCCCGGCCCCACCGATGGACTCGAACGCGCGGATCGCCAGCTGCTGCATCGACGCCAGCTCCTCGACCGACAGCGGCGCGGGGCAGACCAGCTCGATGCCGGGGGCATCGAGGTACTTCGCCGCGAAATCGTAGAAGTCTCGCCCGGAGACCACCACTTCACCGGCGACGGATGCCCGGGTGGGCTGACCGGGCCGACCCTGCAGCACTCCGACCTCGACTTCGCGTCCGGCCAGTCCCGCCTCGATCAGGACCTTGCTGTCCTCGGCCAATGCCACGCGCATCGCGTCGGCCAGCTGTTCAGGCTCGGACACCTTGCTCACGCCGACACTCGACCCGGCACGGGCCGGCTTGATGAAGGCGGGCAGGCCAAGGTCTTCGATCGCCGCGTACGCCATGCCGGGAGCGTCGGCCCAGTCGTCGGCGGTGATGGTGCGCCAGGGCGCCACCGGCAGCGCCGCCTGCTGGAACACGGTCTTGGTGAAGTGCTTGTCCATTCCGAGGGCCGACGCGAGCACACCGTTGCCCACATAAGGCAACCCCAGCAATTCGAGCAGGCCCTGGATCGTGCCGTCCTCGCCGTACGGCCCGTGCAGGATCGGGAAGACGATGTCGACGGTCCCGAGCGAGCGCGGCTTGCCGGTGCCGTCGACGACGGTGAACTCGCGGGAACCGGTGCCATCCGGCCAGCGCACGCGGCTGCCGTTGTCGGTGACCTCGGGCAGCGCGTCGGGGTTCAGGGTGAACTTCGCCGGGTTGTCGTCTTCGAGCACGAAGACCCCGTCACGGGTGATGCCGATCGGGATGACATCGTAGCGATCGCGGTCAAGCGCCGCCAGCACCCCGCCCGCTGTTGCGCAGCTGATCGAATGTTCGCTTGAACGCCCCCCAAAGAGCAGCGCCACCGTGAGCTTGTCCGTCATCAATCGTCCTTTCACCCTGCGGTTCGGCAGAGTCGGTGGTCAGGTGGGGCGCGATGTCCCGGGGAGCAAGCGTACCGGCCAGGACCTGCCGCACCTGCTCGACAATGGGCATCTCGACGCCCTTGGCGCGGGCGAGCTCCAGGATCGGGCCGACGGATGCCAGTCCTTCGGTGGTCTGCTGCATCTGCTTCACGACGTCGTTGTAACCGTAGCCCTGCCCGAGCAGGCGGCCCGCGGTGTTGTTGCGCGACAGCGGGGACTGGCAGGTGGCGATGAGGTCCCCGAGCCCGGCCAGCCCGGCCAGCGTTTCGGCCTGGGCGCCATACGCGACGGCGAAGTCCGTCATCTCGACCAGGCCACGGGTGATGATCGACGCCTTGGTGTTCTCCCCGTAGCCGACGCCGTCGACGATGCCGATCGCCACGGCGATGAGGTTCTTCAGCACACCGCCGAACTCGGTGCCGATCACATCGGTGTTCACGTAGGAGCGGAAGTAGCGGTTCGTCGCAAGCTTGGCAACGGCCTGGGCCGTCTCGAGGCTGGCCGAGGACACAACGGCTGCGGTGGGCTGCTCCTTGGCGATCTCCAGGGCGAGGTTGGGGCCGGAGATCGCCGCGACCTGCTCGGCTGCGATCGGGAGCACCTGCCCGATGACCTCGCTCATGCGGAGGCCCGTCGTGCGCTCGACCCCTTTCATGAGGGACACGACGATCGCGTCCGCTCCCAGGTAGGGCGCAGCGGAGATGAGGTTCTCCCGCAGGGACTGGCTCGGCACCGAGACGAACACCTGCTCGGCCCCCGCCAGGGCGAGGTCGAGGCGCGCCGTCGCGCGGAGTCCGATCGGCAGGTTCACGCCGGGCAGGTAGTCGCTGTTCCGACGGGCTTCGGAGATCTCCCTGGCCAACTCGGGCCGCCGGGCCCAGAGCATGACGTCGGCGCCGCCGTCGGTGAGGATTTTCGCGAACGTCGTGCCCCAGCTTCCGGCACCGAGAACTGCGACGCGGGTGCCGGGCTGGACTTTAGGCTTCAAAACGGCCGGTCTCTTTCTGGTCGTGGTCCGCCGGGTTCCAGCGCACGGCCGGAGCCTTCTCGTCGCGCAGGTCTTCGAGGAGGCGCGTGATGGCATCCATGACGACAGCTGTCGCCTCGTTGAGGGTCGCAGAGTCGAGGCTGCGGCCGCGGAACTCGGACAGGTCGACCGGGTCGCCGATCTTCACCCTGATCGACTTGCGCGGGAAGAGGCTGACCTTTTTCGAGTACCGGGCCATCAGCGCCTGGGTGCCCCAATGCGCCGCCGGGATCACCGGGATGTCCTGCTCGAGCGCCACCCGCACCGCGCCGGTCTTGCCGCGCATCGGCCACAGGTCGGGGTCGCGGGTGAGCGACCCCTCTGGGTAGACGACCACCATCTGACCCTTGTCGACCAGCCGCTCTGCGGCCTGCACCGGACCGTTTCCGCGGGCGGACCCGCCGCGGGTAACCGGGATCTGGCCTGATTTGCGCAGCACCCACCCGGCCACCGGCAGCTCGAACAGCGAGGCCTTGGCCATGAACCGGGGCAGTCTCCCGAGTTTCCACGACACCACGCCCATCACCACCGGGTCGATCTCGCTGTAGTGGTTCGGCGCGAACACGAAGGCGCCGCTCCGCGGGAACTTCTCGGCGTCGACGATCTCGTAGCGGGCTGCCAGGTTCATCAGGGGCAGCAGGATGCCGGCGAGCACCCAGAAGATCGACGGACGGGATGTCTCGCGACGGATGCGGTCTGGCTGGGGCGGTGGGCTTGTGGGCACAGACCTATTATCCTTCGAGATCGAAGTCAGCCCCCAGAAGCTGAAGCTTGGTGATGAAGTTCTCGTATCCGCGGGAGATGATTCCGACGTTGCTGACCGTCGACGTGCCCTCTGCGGTCAGTGCGGCGATCAGGTGGCTGAAGCCGCCGCGGAGGTCCGGCACTTCGATGTCGGCGCCGTGCAGCTTCGTCGGACCGGTGATGACGGCCGAGTGGTTGAAATTGCGCTGACCGAACCGGCACGGGTGGCCGCCGAGGCATTCCTTGTGGATCTGGATCGTCGCGCCCATCTCGATCAGTGCGTCGACGAATCCGAAGCGCTGCTCGTAGACGGTCTCATGCACGATCGACACGCCGTGGGCACGCGTGAGGGCGATCACGAGCGGCTGCTGCCAGTCCGTCATGAAGCCGGGGTGGACATCCGTTTCGATGATGACCGGTTTCAGGTCGCCACCGGGGTGATAGAAGCGGATGCCGTCATCGTGGATGTCGAAGGCGCCCCCGACCTTGCGGAACACGTTGAGGAAGGTGATCATCTCGGCCTGGCGGGCCCCGCCGACGAAGATGTCACCGTCGGTGGCCAGGGCGGCCGCGGCCCAACTGGCCGCCTCGTTCCGGTCGAACAGGGCACGGTGCTGGTAGCCCTCGAGCCGTTCGACGCCTTCGATCCGGATCACGCGGTCGGTGTCGACCGTGATGATGGCGCCCATCTTCTGCAGGATGTTGATGAGGTCCATGATCTCGGGCTCGATCGCGGCGCCCTTGAGTTCGGTGATCCCGTCGGCCCGCACGGCGGTCAGCAGTACCTGCTCGGTCGCGCCGACGCTCGGGTACGGCAACTCCACCTTGGCGCCGTGCAGGCCGTTGGGGGCCGACATCCGGATGCCGTTGGGGAGTTTCTCGACGACGGCGCCGAAGGTGCGCAGCACCTCGAGGTGGTAGTCGATCGGGCGGTCGCCGATGCGGCATCCGCCGAGGTCGGGGATGAACGCCTCGCCGAGGCGGTGCAGCAGCGGGCCGCAGAACAGGATCGGGATGCGCGAAGACCCGGCGTGGGCGTCGATGTCGGCGAAGTGGGCGCTTTCCACGTCGACCGGGTCGAGGATCAGGTCGCCGGGCTCATCACCATCGGTGACCTTGACCCCATGCACCTCGAGGAGGCCGCGCACGATCCGCACATCGCTGATGTTCGGAACGTCCTTGAGCACGCTGGGGCTCTCGCCGAGGAGGGCCGCAACCATGGCCTTGGTGACGAGATTCTTGGCGCCCTTGAGTTCAATACGCCCAACGAGAGGAATACCGCCGCGGATGGTGATCTTGTCGCCTCGGAGTCCAACGGCTGCGCCATGGTTCTGGGCTTCTTCGCGGTTGTGTGCGTCTTCGTCGGGTGTGCTCACTCATTACCTACTTCTGCGGGGAGGGTACGGGGTCGCCAGGACTCCCGCTTGGATTCGAATTCTGCTATCCGCGCCTCATCACGCAGGGTCAGGCCGATGTCGTCAAGGCCTTCGAGTAGCCGCCATCTAGTGTAATCATCGATCTCGAATGAGACTGTGAGGTTGCCGACTCGTGCCGCGCGTGCGACCAGATCGACGGTCATTTCTATTCCCGGGGCCGCCTCGATGGCTGTCCACAGGGCTTCGGCATCGTCCTCGGTGATCTGCCCGGCCAGCAATCCCTGCTTGCCGGAGTTACCGCGGAAGATGTCGCCGAAGCGGGGGCTCAGCACCACGTCGAACCCGAAGTCCCGCAACGCCCAGACGGCGTGTTCACGCGACGAACCGGTTCCGAAATCGGCCCCGGCCACGAGGACCCTGGCGCCCTGGTATTCGGGACGGTTGAGCACGAAATCAGGGTCCTGACGCCAGGCGGCGAACAGCGCGTCTTCGAAGCCGGTCTTGGTCACCCGCTTGAGGTAGACGGCCGGGATGATCTGGTCGGTGTCGACGTTGGACCGGCGGAATGGGACGCCGACCCCGGTGACTTGGCTGAACTTCTGCACGTTACTTCACTCCATCCAGGGTCGGAACGCTGCTGGTCTCCAGCACGCCATCGCGGATCAGGTCCCAGGGGCTTGACAGCGTGCCGCGGATCGCGGTCGCGGCGGCGACCAGTGGCGACACCAGGTGGGTGCGTCCGCCCTTGCCCTGTCGGCCTTCGAAGTTGCGGTTACTGGTGGAGGCGCAGCGCTCCCCCGGTGCCAGCTGGTCCGGGTTCATGCCCAGGCACATCGAGCATCCGGCGAACCGCCATTCGGCGCCGAAGTCGGTGAAGACCTTGTCCAGGCCTTCGGCTTCCGCCTCGAGTCGCACCCGGGCGGAACCCGGGACGACCAGCATCCGGATGTTTTCAGCCTTGGTCCTGCCCTTGATGATCTCGGCGGCAGCCCTGAGGTCTTCGACCCGGCTGTTGGTGCAGGAGCCGAGGAACACCGTGTCGACGCGGATGTCCTTCATCGGGGTGCCGACGGCCAGGTCCATGTACTCCAACGCGCGTTCGGCGGCGGACCGCTCGTTGGCGTCCACGATGTCGGCCGGGTTCGGCACGGACTGGCTGAGTGAAACGCCCTGGCCGGGGTTGGTGCCCCAGGTCACGAACGGCTCCAGTTCGTTGGCGTCGAGGATCACCTCGGCGTCGAAGGTGGCGCCGTCGTCGGTGGCGAGCGTCTCCCAGTAGGCGACAGCGTCGTCCCAGTCCTGGCCGGACGGCGCGTGGGCGCGGCCCTTGAGGTACGCGTAGGTGGTTTCGTCCGGGGCGACCATTCCGGCGCGGGCACCGGCCTCGATCGACATGTTGCAGATCGTCATCCGGCCCTCCATCGAGAGCGAGCGGATGGCGCTGCCCCGGTATTCGAGGACGTAGCCCTGTCCGCCGCCGGTTCCGATCTTGGCGATCACCGCGAGGATGATGTCTTTGGCGGTGACGCCGGGCCGGAGTTCGCCGTTGACGGTGATGGCCATGGTCTTGAACGGCTTCAGCGGCAGCGTCTGGGTGGCCATGACATGCTCGACCTCGCTGGTGCCGATGCCGAACGCCATGGCACCGAACGCGCCGTGGGTCGAGGTGTGCGAGTCGCCGCAGACGACCGTGATCCCGGGCTGGGTGAGGCCCAGCTGCGGACCGACCACGTGCACGATGCCCTGCTCGATGTCGCCGAGCGAGTGCAGGCGGATGCCGAACTCCTCGCAGTTGCGCCGCAGGGTCTCAATCTGGGTGCGGCTGGTGAGGTCGGCGATGGGGCGGTCGATGCCGATCGTCGGGGTGTTGTGGTCCTCGGTTGCGATGGTGAGGTCAGGGCGTCGCACCGGGCGGCCGGCGAGGCGGAGACCGTCGAAGGCCTGCGGGCTGGTGACCTCGTGCACGAGGTGCAGGTCGATGTAGATCAGGTCGGGCGTGCCGTCCTCACCCTTGGCAACCAGGTGTTTGTCCCAGACCTTCTCGGCCAGTGTGCGCGGACGTGCGTCCACAGTTGGTGCGTTCGTCATGTTCGTGGGTCTTCCTCAAGAATTTTCGTTCAGCCGACGACAAACTCCGCGACGAGGGAGGCCTTCAGAACTGGGCCTCGTCGCGGCACAGAAGAAGAAGCCTACTGAACTGCACGTATTCAGGCTAACACTTCGGATCGGGGGCGCCGTCTCGCGCCACGGGTGCGGGGCGGGCGCCGGGTGCGATCCGTGCAGCAGGCGCTGCGAACGGCACTGTGATGCCGTTCACTCGCGTGTGATGTCGATCGCGAACTCGCCGAGCAGCACACGGGATCCCACGAAGAGGACGGTCCGCCCGCCCGGCGGGAGGTCGTCCTGCCGGCCGTCCGGGCGCGTGACGATCACGCCATTGGTGGAGTGCAGGTCGGTGACGGAGAGTTCGGTCGCTTCGAGGTCGATGATGGCGTGGGTCTTGGAAACCGACTTCGCCGGGTCGGCCACCGGTATGCGTTGCGCCTGTGGACGCACCGGCACCACGGCCGGGTCACGACCGATCACCATCGAACTCGTCGCTTCGAGGCTTTGCCCGTCAGCGAATGTGAGTCTCCAGATCTTCGGGATCAGGGTGTCCTCCTGCGGGAGCACATTCCGGGGCCGCTCGAGCGCGGCCGGAGCCGCTGCGGCGTGCGCTTCCTGGCCGGCGTCGGCCGGCTGGGGAGCGGACGGCACTGTCACGCCGATCGGCACCGGCACGAAGCCGGGGAACGAGACGGGGGTGATGGGCGCCGGAGGCGCCGCCTCTTCGGCACCGCGCGCCGGGATCAGTCCCGGTGGCGGAACGATGAAGCCCGCCTTCTCCCCCGAATTACCCACGAGTGCCACTCTACTTCCTGGCCGTGCTGCGGTGTGAGAGCCGTCCCCTCCGGCAACTCCAACGGCAGAGGCCAAAACCGGGAGAACCAGCTCTCAGTTGGCGAAAACCGGGGGACGACTTCTTCAGCACCCGCCTAGCGCGAACCCGCCTTCGGCGGCGCGACCCTCGTCCAGTCGCGCTTCGACCTGATCCGGAACCGGCTGATCAGCCGGCGCACCCTCCCGGCTGCCTTCTGTGCGACGGCGATCGATTCGTCAGCGGCCCTCCAGCTGTGCTCCACCGCGGCATCGTCGATCTCGGCGCCGCCCCAGACCGCGCGATCGACCGCATCCGCGATGGGGAGCAATCGGATTCCACTGGCACCGCCCGTCCCGCCGCTCGGCGCCTGCTCCGCCGCCACCACCCGCACCGGGCCGGTGTCCGTGCGCACCCCCGATGCCTCGCCGAGACGCTGCTCGGCCAGTTGGGTTTCGAGCCGCGCCGCCACCTGGCGCCTCGTCGACGCCCGCGGTACCTCGAAACCGAGCTCCGCGTATCCGTCGGCAAGTTCGTCCCATGCCCCCGCTGCGCGCTCGTCCCCGCTGCCGCCGTTCCTGCGTCGGCGGCGTCGGCGGGCCTTGAGCAGGGCGATCACGAGCAACGGGCCGAAGAAGACGACCAGCGGGATACCGCCGATGCCGATCAGCGCCCAGGCCCATCCCGGCAGCATGAAGTCCTTGCTCTTGTCGTCCTTCTTGGTGTCGTCGATCTCGACGGCCGTCAGCAGGTCGTCTGACTGGTTGTCGGTGCGCGGCGGCTGCCGAACCTGCGGCTGCGGCACGCTCTTCGGCTTCGGTGTCTGGTCCTGGGGAACGTCCGTCTGGTCTGGCGTGGGGTTGAACGGCACCCAGCCGATTTTGTCGAAGGCGACCTCCACCCACGCGGTCACGTCGTTCCCGGTGATCTCAACCGATGCGGCACCCTCCGGCACGTCGGGCGCGAACCCCATCACCACCCGGGCGGGAAGGCCGAGGTTGCGGGCCATCAAAGCCATGGCCGCGGCATATTGCTCCTGGTCCCCGACCATCTGGCTGCGGGTGAACAGTTCGTCGATGCGGTCGGCGCCGTGACCGGCGCGCGACGGGATGCCGTCGGACGCCAGTCCATGGCTGAGGAAGCCCTGCGTCTTCAGCCCCTTCTCGATGGCGCGCAGTTGGTCGATCGGGGTCTGGGCGTCGCCGATGAACTCGACGGCCTTGGCCACGACCACGTCCGGGATGTTCTCGACCGGGGGAAGGGTCACCCGTGCGACCGGAACCGTCTCGAGATCCTCATCCTTGTAGGCCTGCTGCAGCTCCGCCTTGACCCGGTACTGGTAGCCCTTCCGAACCCCGTCGGTGAGCACGGCCGTTCCGGTTCCGGCGTTGTAGCGCAGGTTCTCGGCCGAGGCAGCGGATGCCGGATCGGTGAAGTCGATCGTCGTCGGATACCCCACGCCCGGGAGCCAGACGTCCGAATAGCCGGTGACCGAAATGGTGACGGTCGAGGATTGCGCGCTGGTCATCAGGGGTGGTTCCGGAATGGTCCGGCCCACCAGTCGAAAACTGCCCGCGCCGGCAGTGGGACTGCCGGGGCCGGCCACATTCCACAACTTCCCGTCGTATGAATCCATGCTGGCCAGGCGCAGCACTTCGCCGGTTGCGAGCCCCTTCACGGTGAACAACGGTGTATCGGTGAGGATCTTGGTGTAGCTGCGGAACCCGGCCAGCGGGCTGGGGAACTGCAGCGGGTCGAACGGTGGCTGGATCTCGTTCCGCAGGACGAAGCGGTTCTCGTCCTGCACCGGCGCCAGCGCAGCACCCACCAGCGAGCCGACCAGCACGGCGCCGGCGACGACCATCGCGGTGCCGGTGACCTTGCGCCGCAGCATCCTCGCGGAAACCCGAGCGGCCGTACCGGCACCAGTACCGGCACCGGCTCCGGCACCAGCCCCGGCTGCGGCACCGGCGCTCGCGTGCCGCCAGCCCAGCCACACCAGGGCGATCACGGCGAAGGCCACGCCGCGGACGCCCGCGTAGTACGCCTCGTCGGTTCCCATCAGGATCCCGGCGAGGTACAGCAGGACGGGCCCGACCAGCAGCACGCTGGAGCGCCACACGGTGCGGGTGCGCGCGGGCAGCCACCGGACGGCAAGCATCGTGCCCACCACCGCGACCAGCCAGGCGGCGAAGTACGGCAGCACCGGCATGTAGTACGGGGCCTCGACCGGGGTGCCCAGAGTGACGATGTCGGACCAGCCGAACACCGCCCCGAGCGCGAGGCCGGCGAGGCTCGTCAGGCTCGGCAGTACCACGAACACCCCGTCGTGCGGCATCGTGAACGGCGTCCCGAGCAGGAAGTATGCGATCACCGCGGCCAGGATGCTGACCAGCACGCCGAGCCGGGCCCCCGAGCAGGCGATGGCCACCACGGTGCCGACCAGGAGGCCGCCCAGCCCGGCCACCAGGAAGTTGTAGTCGCCGAACGACGTCTCCAGCCCGAGGACACCGAGGAGCGACAGCACGCCCAGCACCAGGACGTCGGCCCACGCGCGGCGTGGGATGGTGTTCAGCACGGCCTTCATGCGTTCACCCGGCGGAGGAGTCGAGGGAGGTCGGCCAGGTCGCCGATGGTGACCAGGGTGAGGTCCCCGACCTTCGACAGCCTCGACTGTTCGCCGCGCAGGATCCGGAACGCGAGGACCTTGGTGTCCTGCCCGACCAGGGTCTGGACGCCGCGGAACTCGGCGAGGTCGAGCTGTGAGCCGCCGACGACCATCAGGACGCTCGCAGCCGGCAGCCGGCGGGTGGCGTCGCGGGCGAAGTCGCGCATCGACGCGTACCTCGTGGGCGCGGGCTCGATCCGGCTGGCGTCGTCGAGAAGGGAAACCGGGGTGGCGGTCTTCAGCATCCGCTCTTCGGTGACCACGCTGATGCGGGTCCCGTCCCTGATCACCTGGAGGGCGAGTGACGCCGTCACGGAGATTCCGAGTTCGAACTCGTCGTCGGAGGCGTAGGCGGGAGTCCGGGTGGTGTGGACGATGGTGAGCTGGGAGCGGCGGGTCTCCTCGAACTGGCGCACCATCAGCTGGCCGGTGCGGGCGGTACTGCGCCAGTGCACGTTGCGGAGGGGGTCGCCCGGCGCATATGCCCGGAGTGCGTGGAAGGAGATGTCGCTGTTGGTGATCTTCTTGGTGATCTCACCCTCGAGGTCGCGCACCAGCCCGGCGGCCGACGACGCGAGCCGGGTGGTCACCGGGTGCACGAACAATTCCACCGGGTCGGTCCAGCGCACCGTGCGCCGCATCAGGCCCAGCTGGTCGCCGCGCACGGAGATCGCCGGACCGGCGATGATGACCGCTCGGCGCTGGGTGGGCACGGCGAAGAGTTCGTCGTGCTGCTGTTTCGGTGAGAGCCCCGGAACGACGAATTCGGCGGTCCCTGAGCCGACGGGCAGCTCCATCCGCACCGGCAGCAGGCTCTTGTCGCCGGTGTTGACGACGCTCATCTGCCCCAGTGCCCGCTCCCCGGCGACCACCCGGTGCGGGTTCAGCGCGATGTCGACGCCGTACGTGGCGCGGCCGAAGACGAAGCCGACGGCAACCAGCAGGGCGGCGAGGAGGGTGGTGGCGAGGAAGGTGAACTCGGTCCAGCCGAAGACTGCGCTGACCAGGAACGCGACAACGGATGCGCAGAGGACCAGCCAGCCGGCCGGGCCGACGACATCCGTCACCGGCTTGGCCAGCTGCCACGCCCGGCGTACCAGCCTCGCGAGCAGGGCAAACGCGACCCGCAGTCCGTCACGGATGGCGCGCCAGACCGACCTCACGGCGTACTCCGCCTGTGAGATTCGGCGTGGAGACGCCCGTGGTGTTGCCCGGCTCATCCGACTGGCTCCTGCTGCCGTTACTGCTCTGCTCAGGCCGCGCGGTACGCGGGCGGGGCGACTTCGACGACGATGCGGCTGACGATGTCTTCGGCGGTGACGCCGGCAAAATCGGCCTCAGGGTCGACGATGATGCGGTGGGCGAGCACGGGGACGGCCAGGTCGCGCACGTCGTCCGGCGTCACGAAGGTGCGGCCCTGCGAGAGCGCCCAGGTCTTCGAGATGCGGGCGAGGGCCAGCGCCCCACGCATGCTCACACCCAGAGTGGATGACGGGTCGGTGCGGGTGGCCGTGACGATTTCGTTGAGGTAGCCGAGCACGGCGGCGTCGACGAACACGTCGGAGGCCAGGGCGGCCATCGTCGTCACCGAGCTTGAGGCGATGATGGGTGTGACCCGTCCCGCCCGGTTGCGGTTCGAGGAGTCCAGCAGCAGCGTGACCGCGGTGTCGTGGTCGGGGTAGCCCAGCGACGTCTTGATCAGGAACCGGTCGAGCTGGGCTTCGGGCAGCGTGTAGGTTCCGGCCTGTTCGACCGGGTTCTGGGTGGCGATGACCATGAACGGGCTGCCCACCTCGTGGCTGACGCCGTCGACCGTGACCCTGCCTTCTTCCATCACCTCGAGCAGGGCGGACTGCGTCTTGGGGCTGGCCCGGTTGATCTCGTCTGCGAGCACGATCGACGCGAAGATCGGTCCCTTGTGGAACTCGAACAGGCCCTTGCCCTGGTCGTAGATGGTGACGCCGGTGACGTCGGACGGCAGCAGGTCAGGGGTGAACTGGATGCGCGAGTTGGTGCCGTCGAGGGTGTTCGCCAGCGCCTTGGCCAGCACCGTCTTGCCGGTGCCGGGAAAGTCCTCGAGCAGCACGTGGCCGTCGGAGAGGAGAGCCGTCACCACGAGCCGGATGACGTGCTCCTTCCCCAGGATCGCCTGGTCGACGTTTCCGACGAGTTTGTTGAAGGCGTCGGCGAACCAGTCCGCCTGCTCTTGTGTCACTGCCATTTGATTCCCTGTTCCCGATTCATCGTCACGTCTATCGCCAGTCCTGCACGTCGCTCTTCTTGCCGCCCACTTCGACCCAGACGTTGTTGTAGCCGCAGTAACCGTTGGTGCCCCGGTAGCTGCCCGTCCCGTTGCCGCCGACCGCGATATTGCCCTCGGTGAGGAGATACCCGTTGTTGCAGTACAGGCGCAGCCCGTAGCTGCCGCTCGGCCAGTCGTCCAGGTCGACGTTGTAGTGGTACGTGCCGGCGATGTCGCCGCCGGTGCCCTTGAACAGCCTGATGTTCTTCTTCGGCACCGGGGGCGGCGGCTTGGTCGGTGTCGCAGCGTTCGAGGTGGTCCAGGCGCCACAGCCGCGGGGGTTGCAGGCCTGCACCTGGTAGCGATACTGCGTTCCGTTGTTGCCGCTGCCGGACGCCGTTTTCGCGCCGGTGGTCGAACCCGACCCGCCCGATCCTTCAGTCCACTGGTATTTGTAGCCGGTCACCCCGCGACCGCCGTTGCTCCCCGGGGCCGCCCAGCTGAGGCTGAGGTCGCCGTTGCCGTTCTGCGAAGCCGACAGGTTCGCGTCGGCGGGTTTGCCGGGAACTCCGTACGGCGTGACGGTGTTGCTGGCCGGGGACGATGTGGAGGTGCCGATGGCATTGGTCGCCGTCACCGTGAACGCGTAGTTGGTGCCGTTGCCGAGCCCCGTGATGGAATGGGTTCCGGCGTTGCCGACGGGGAGTGACCCGCCGCCTCCGCCGGTCCACGTGATCGTGTAACCGGTGATCGGCGAGTTGTTTGAGGCCGGGGCCGAGAACGTGACGGTTGCGCTGCCGTCTCCTTCGACCGCGGTGGGCTTGTTCGGTGCGTCGGGGGCCGCCCGGATCACCAGCGTGATCCGCCCCTGGGTTTCACGGGACTTGTCCTTGGTGCCGTCCTGGATCCGATACACCGCGGTCAGCGTTCCGGTGGCACCGGCGCCGGTGCGGATCGTCACGTTGCTCGATGTGAAACTCACTGACGCGGTGCCGCCCTTGACGTCCTGCTCGATCGACGCCGCAATCACGGTGAGCGGCACGCCGTCCTGGGCGAACGGGTTGAAGTCGTTGTCAAGCACCGGGATCACCACCGATTTGCTCGGGTTGGTCTCGATGCCGTTGCAATTCGGACCGCAGTCGTCGACGGCCTGGGGCTTCGCCCGTGTCGACGACACGACCGTCACGTTGACCGAGCCGGGAATGGTGAATTCCTTGTAGGTGACGGTGAAGCCGAGCGTGACCTTGGTGCCAGGCTGCACGCCGAGCGGCGACGAAATGGTGAGCTCAGCGCCACCGAGTGCTGCTTTCACGTCGGTTGTCGCGCCGGTGAGGGAGCCGTAGCTGAGCTGCTGGACGATGGCGGGGTTCGGGTGCCCACTGGAACTGCGCAGGTTCACCACGAGCGCCTTCTCCCCCGCCTCCAGTGTCACGTTCGGCGGTGTGAATGTGGGCGGCACGTCTTCGAAGTTCGCGTCGCCGACGGTGACAGGAATGGTCAGCGTCGCCTGGTTGCCCTTGGGGTCCGAGGCGCTGGCTCCATCGGTGACGACGAAGGTGACGGATGCCGGCCCTCGGTAATCCTTGCCCGCCGCGAAGTTGAGGCCCTGCGGACCCATCATCGCGGCCGAGCCGTTGCTGTTGGTGGCGGTCGCGGACACGATGATGGCGGGGCGGCCGGACGGCACCTCGACGATGTCGGCGAGGCTCCAGGACTTCGAACCGTTCATGCGCACGATCTGCTCAGGCAGCGGTTTGAGGAACGGCGGCGGGAACTTCTGCTCCTCCTGTGGCTTCTTCTCCTCGTCCTTGTCTGGCTTGGCCGGCACGATGATGAACGCTGTGGCGCTGAGCTCGTCGACCTCGTTGCTGAGCCGGTACGCGATCGCCTGGCGCACAGTGGTCGGGGTGACGGTGACAGTCCCGTTCGGGCGCACCTCGCCCGACTTGGCGTTTGGCCCTTCGAGGCTGATCGCCAGTTCATTAATCAGGCCACTGGGGTTCTCGGCGCCCTCGCGGACCTTGACGCTGATGGTGTCCTTCTTCAAGACGTCGTTCGGCTCGATGACGTGGTCCTCTGCGGTGGGGTATTGCGCCTTGGCATCCGCTGTGACCTTCACCTGCACGAATGCTGTGTCCGCACCGCCGTGACCGTTGGTGATCTCGTAGCGCAGCGTGTATGACCCCTCCCCGTCCGGCGCATCGATGATGATCCGGCTGCCGTTGACTTTCGCCGCGATGCCCTTGTCGACTTCCGGCAGCTTCTTTGTCAGGGTGAGCTTGTAGCCGTTGGGGTCGGAGTCGTTCAGCACCACGGGGATCGACCCGGTTCGCCCGGGCTTGATCTCGATGGCGTCGTCGACCGCATTCGGTGGCAGCAGTTCCTTGGGGCGCGGGATCACACCGATCCGAACGGTGCCGGTGGCGGTCGCACCGAACGTGTCCTCGACCTGGTACTCGAAGGTGTCGGTGCCGGCGGTTCCGGGGTAGGCCTCGTACACGAAGTGGTCGCTGCCCTGGTCGACGATTCGCCCCATACCCGGCGGCGTGGTCACCTCGGCGAGGTACACCGAGTCCCCGTCCGGGTCGATGCCGTCCAGCGGCACGTCCACCGTGATCGTGGAGTCGGCGAAGGTGCGCATGGTGAGCGGGAGCGGTGTCGGCGGGCGGTTGCCGGCCGCGTCCTGCGCCACCACGGTGAAGCGCACCACCGCCGTCGCCGTCTCCAGGAACGGATCGGTGACCTTGTACGCGACGCTGTACGAGCCGGGCTCCTTCGGCGCCTGGTAGCGCACCTCTTTACCGCTCACGAAGGCGAGGCCGCCGACGTTCGTCACGTCGACGAGGTCGGGCATGAGCGTCATGGTGGCCGAGTCGGGGTGGTAATCGTTGTCGAGCACGGGCACGCTGACGATGTCGCCGCTGCGCACGTTGACCGAATCGTCCACTGCCACCGGGGGCTGGTGTTTGACCAGCGGCGGAACGGGAACCACGGTGATGCCCGCGGTCGAGCTGGCCTGGCCGTCGCTGATCGTGTAGCTGAGCTGCACCTGCTGGGTCAGTGCGGAGGAGGCGGTGATGCGCAACACGGTGTTGGTGAGGATCTCCACCGACACCAGGTCTTCAGCGCCGGCCGTGTCGACGGATTGCACCGCGAGCACCCGGCCGCTGGGCGAGACGTCATTGTTCAGCACCGGCACGGAGAGTGGTTCACCGGCCCGGAGGTAGGCGGTGTCCTTCACTGCGATCGGCGGCAGTTGTTCCGTCGGCTTCTCTTTGACGTCGACGCGGATCAGCCCGACGCTCGATGTCGCTCCGGCGCCGAGGCTGTAGGTGAAGACGTAGCTTCCGGACTCCGGGGCGGAGAACGCGACGGTTCCACGGTCGAGGTTGGGAACCGCGGACACCGTCTTGGGAACCTCGTTCACCCCGATCAGGCCGAGCGGCGCACCGGACGGGGAGACGTCGTTGGCCAGTGGTTCGACGAGGACCGTCTCACCGACGAACGTGGAGGCGAAGTCCGGGGTGCCCACCGGGTTCAACGTACCGGGGGCCTTGACGTCGACGGTCAGCACCCCGGTCGCCGTGAGGGTGCCGTCAGAGACGACGAACTGCACCTCCTTCACCCCGAGCTCTGCGGTCTTGCTTTCGAATGTGACGAAGCCTTCCGGGCCGAACCGCACACCGTCCCCGGTGGTCGGCGACGCGCTCACCAGGTAGATGTCGTCGCCGTCCGGGTCGATCCAGTCCGAGAGGACGTTGTAGCTGACCAGCTGGCCCTGCTCGACCGTGATCGCTCCGGCCCGGTTCGAGACCGGGGCCAGGTTCACCTCCGGTGGGCGCAGGGACAGGTTCACGCTCGCCTCGGCGACGGCGCCCCGGCCGTCTGCCACCGTGTAGCGGAAGGTGGCCGTGCCCGCCATCGTCGTCGACGGGGTGAACTGGAGGGCGCGCCCGCCGTCGATGAAGTCGAGATGCCCCTGGGAGTCTGAGAAGCCGTTGAGGTTGACGACCGTCAGCACGTCGCCGTCCGGGTCGGTGTCGTTCTCCAGCACGGGAAGCACCGTGGTCTTCCCGGGGCGCACGCCGTAGGTGTCGTCGTGGGCCAACGGCGCCCGGTTCTGCGGGGTGCGCTCGGCGAGGGTGTCCTCGAAGGACTGCTGCGACGCTTTCTCGTCGCCCTCCTCCGAGTCCTCCTCCTCAGGCGGCGTCACCTCGTCCCAGTTCTCGACCAGGCGCATGTTCGCGTCGACCAGCCAGACATTGCCGTTGGAGAGGTTGTTCAGCGCGATCACGTTGCGGTTCACCCGGAACTCGAGCGTCGACCCCTGTGTCGGTTGCTCGATGTGCTGCAGAATGGGGGCCTTATCCGTGCAGGCGGCGAGGTATTTCTGGGCACCGGCCCACGCGCCGTGCGCGCATCCGTTCAGCCAGACCGGGGACGAGACGTCTTTCGGGTCATCGAGCGGATGCGAGATGTCGGCGGCCACGCTTCTCACGTCGCCGCCGGTGAGCGGAACCTCCAGCAGCCCATTCCCGGTGGCGACCACGGCGAAGTCGTTCTCCGCGCCTGACTGCTGCAGTTTCAGGCCGCGGGCCTTGAGCGTTACAGTGCGGCCGCCGGCCACCAGGATTCGGTCATCCTCTGTGTCGAGGACCACCGCCGTGTCGCCGACCGCGGCGAGCTGGTGGACGCCGCCGATATCGAGGTCGGTGCGGACCGGTTTGGCACCGCGGTCCGGGATCGTCACGAGCTTGTGCTTGGCGGGCGAGGTGCCGAAGACGACGCCGGTGTCGGAGACGGCGATGTGCCCGCCCTTGCCGAGCGTGGCGACGGGGTCCGTCTTGGCCGGGTCGAAGTTCAGGTCACCCGTCGCGTTGATCGCCCACACGTCGCCGGAGCTCGGCGACATGACCGCGATGGTGTCGCCCCCGTATGCGACCTCGGACCCCGGCGGCACGTCGACTCGCTGGCCGAGTGTGGTGAACGCGGGGTCCACCCGTTCCAGCGAACCGACGCTCTCGTCGTACATGAAGACGTCATCGCCGTCCTGGAGCACGGTGAACAGGTTCGAGGCAGCGTTGACCGAGCCGTTGAGTTCTTCGATCTGCCGGTTGAGCCGGCCGGCCAGCAGTTGTTTGCCGTTGGTGACCCAGACATCGCGCGCGGTCAGGTCGACGTCGGTGACCGGGAATCCCTGGTGGAGGACCGCGAAGGTGAGTGGAACGCCGGCCATCACGGCGATTGCGACGACGGATGCCGTGGTCTTGCGGGTGCGCAGCCACGATCGAAGACTCACCACGTGTGTGTTTCCCCCCGCAAATCAACGTCACAACATAAATCGCTCACGCCGCACCCCGACGCTGCCCGGCTAAACGCTAACACGGGTCGGACCTACCGCCCATGGGCAGGGGTACCCACCCGCGGCCGGAGAGCCGGTCCCGGCCGGCTACTGGACCACTTTTTCGGCCGCAGCGGCGGCTGCGTCATCGAGCAGCGCCACGTCGTCGACGCCAACCAGGTGGGTCGCGACCGCGTATTCCACCAACCGCGCCCGTCGGTTGGCGGCGAGCTTTCCCTTGCCGCCCCGAAGGCCGGGCACGCCGACCTTGTCGAGCTTGTCGCAGACGTTGTCGAGCTTTCGGTTGAACGTGGTCATGCTCCACCCGAGGCGGGCAGCGGCTTCGGCCGAGGTGGGGATGACTCCGCGACCGGGCACCGACTGGGTGAGCACCCCTTCGGCCAGGGCGACGACCAGCAGGCGCTGGTTAGTGGTCAATGCCACCGGGAGTTTCGTGGTCGTCCCGGGCGCCGTTGACGCTGAGACCGACGTGTTGAAGTAGTCCTCTTCGGCATGGATGGTGAGGTCGTAGGTTGTGGAGCCGGCACTGAACATCACGTGCATCTTCTGGAATACGATCGGCAGCTTGGCCCCGGGGGCGAGCCACGCCTGCACGGTCCCGGTGGAGTCCGACACGGTTGCCGACAGCAGGTTCCCCACGTTGGCGAGCCACCACATGCCGTAGTCCTCGGACAGCTGCAGGAAGGTGCGGTGCAGGTACGGGTTGTCGTCGATGGTGAGGTCGGACTCGCGGCCGATACCGAACGTGGTCCCGGCCTCGAGGGTGTACCACTCGCCGCAGAACTCGACCTTCAGTGGTTTCATGAGATCAGCGGCTTCATGTGTTGCAGGCCGTGAGCGGTTCGGAGACCTTGCCGTTCTTCCGCTGCAGGTATACATCGATGCACACCCGTGTGCCCGGGGTCACGCCGTCGATGGAGATCTCGGCGGACGTGCTCGGATGCGGCTGGTTGGGTGTCTCGGTTCGCGCCCAGCGGAACAGGTCGCCGTCTTCCGGGTCGGGGTTGCCGATGGTGAACGCCACGACTGTCCCGTCGACGGACGTCGTGGTGTTCTGCAGGGTCGGCTGCGGCACCCCCGCGGCGATGGTGGCGTCACCGGGCTGGCCCGTCGCCGGCTGCTTCGTGGGGCCGAGCATGCCTCCGGGGGAACCGGACAGTGCCACAGCGGCCACGATGGCCCCGACGACCAGGACCGCCGCTGCTGTCGAGATACCGACCGTGAGGGCCCGGCCCCTGCCGGACGGCGCGTCGTCCGAGGATGCGTGGTGGGCGGCAGCCGCGCCCCCGGTGTGAACGGGTCGCACGATGGTTTCACCGACCACGGGAGAGGAGTCGGCCAGCGTTCTGCCTGTGCGCTGCTGGGGATCGACCACGACCGCGCCACGCACCCGGGTCTCGTCGGCGCGGGGAGCAGGCTCCGGCGGGGCGGCACCCTCCTCGGCTGCCCTCGGCCCGGCATCCGCCGTCCCGTTGAGGAAGGGTGCCCGCGCCGGGTCCTGTGCCGAGATCGTGGTCACCGAGCGCGCGCGGGTTTCGTCCTCACCGGCTGGCGCGTCGGGCTTCTCCTGCTGCGCGAGGTGCAGGGTCGGCACCTCGATCCCGGTCGGGGCGTAGCCGAGCTCGAGCTCGATGCGTTGCAGCGCCCGGGCGAAGTCGAGGGCGCTGGCATACCGGTCGGCCCGCCTGGTGGCCATTCCCTTCTGCAGCACCGCCGCCAGGGAACGCGGCACGTCGTCCCGGGCGATCGGCGTGATCGCTCCGCGTTCGATGCGGCCGATCAGGTCGAGGGTGCCGTTTGACCGGCCGCGGATCTCGTACGGGGTCTGGCCGGCGAGGAGGGTGTGGATGGTGGCGGCCAGCGAGAAGACGTCGCTGCGCACGTCGGGCCGAGGGTCGTCGTCGAACATCTCGGGCGGCGACCAGGGCACACTCATCCCGACGGACTGGCTTTCGCTGGTGCCGGTGGCGTCGGCGCCGGACCTGGATGCGCCGGTGATCGTGTGCACGGGGAGTTCGTCCTCGAGCGTGGACGAGATCCCGAAGTCGGTCAGCGCCGGCCAGCCGAACGCGTTGGTGAGCACGTTGGCCGGCTTGATGTCGCGGTGCAGGATGCCGGCGCCGTGCGCGGTGGCGATGGCGCCGGCCAGGCGCACGCCGGTGCGGAGCGCGTCTTCGACGCTGAACCGCTCGCGTTTGTACCGTTCGGCCAGGCTCGGCCCGGAGCAGTACTCCATCGCGAAGTACGGGCGGTCGTCGCCGGCGACGTCGGCGTGATAGATCGTGACGATGTACGGGTGCGTCGACAGCTGTGCCATCAGGTTGGCCTCGGCGGCGAACTGGGCGCGGGTCGACGGCCCGAGTTGTTCGGTCAGCAGGACCTTGACCGCCACCTCCCGTCTCGGCAGCCGCTGCTGGTACAGGAAGACGTCGGAGAAGCCCCCGGAGCCGAGCACCTTGATGAAGTCGTATCCGGGCAGTTCCGGCGGTGTCGATGTGGTGCGTCGCATCAGTCCTCGCAGACGGTGAGCGTGACGCCACCGCCGAGGTCGACGATGGTGCCGGCGATCACCGCCGTCGGTTCGCCCTGGCGCAGCTTTTGCGGTGTCTTGCCTGGAAGCACCACGATGGTGCCGTTGCGGGAGTGCAGGTCAGTGACCACCACGGTGTCGCCCTCGACCTGGAACTGCACGTGGTTGCGGGAAATGTCCTGGTCTGCGCTGCCGAGGCTGACGAGCCGGGGCACCTGTCCGCCGGAAACCTTGCTGACGCTCGGTGAACGGCCCACCAGCACCGGCTGGGTGAGCAGTTCGCGGTTTCCGTTGGGAAGCAACAGCGACAGCTGCGTCGGTGCGGGGGCCGCCTCGGCGGGCCGGGCGGGGCGCCGCCGGGAGTCGCGGAGCTTCTGGATGTCACCACTCATGACGGTGAGGCCGTCATGGTCGCCCGCCTCCGGGCCGCTTCCTGTGGCGGCAGCGGATGCCGTGCCGGGCTCTGCGTCGTCGGGTTCGGCCGGTCGCACAGCGGCCTGCTCGACACCGCGCATCATCGTCGCGCCGAACAGGTGGTCGTAGCCGGAGTCCGGAGGCACGGCATCGGTAACCGTGAAGTCGGTGATCGTGAGTTCGCTGCCGCTGGCATCGGTGCCCGCCAGGCCGGCCATCGTGGCGGCGACGATCGTCTCCTCCTGCACCGGCGTCGCCTGCGGTGCCGGCACACCCCGAGGAGCGACAGCAAGCGGGGGGATCCGTACGGCCGTGCTCGTCGACAGCGTCCGGGTTCGCACCGCTCCTACCGCGATCGGCAGCGCGCGGACTCCCGGTCCGGCACCGTCGCCCGCCCCGCGTGCTGACTCGGCGGAGAGGGCTATGCCCGACACGCCCGGGTGGGACTGCTCAAGCCAGGTGGAGACGCCGCGGCCCGAAACCTCGATCGGACCGGCAGTGGTCTCCAGGCGGACCGCGACGTCCCCGCGCACGATGGTCCGCACGGTGGCCGTGCCGCTGTCCAGGTCCCCGTCCCAGGTCACGACCGCGAACGGCGGGGTGCCGGACAGGCCGCGAGCGGTGAGTTCGTCGAGCACGCCCTGGACGTCGGCGGCCGCGAGTCGCTCCCAGAGCCGGGCGCCGGCATCCGGCGAACCCTCGACGCGCACTAGGACCAGGCGGGAGGCATCCGTTACGGCGAGCCACTCCCCCGAGCCGTCGTTTTCGTACCAGAACATCGGTCCCCCTTACTCCCTCGGCCTGGTGTCTTCGAGGTGCTCGTGCCCGCTGTCTCCGCGGTCACGGGTGTTCTCGGACTGGTGCTCTGGCTCACCCAGGCGCGACTCGAGAAAGACCACGCTCACGTTGTCCCTGCCGCCACGGGCCAGGGCCGCGTCAACCAGGGCGTCGGCGATCGTAGCGCTGCCGTCTTCGCCGGTGTGGGCCGCGCCGTCGTGCGCCGCGAGGAGCCGGGCGATGTCCGCGGCGCTGAGTTCTTTGGTCAGGCCGTCGGAGCAGATCAAGAAGGCATGGCGGCCGGCCGCGGGAATCAGCCAGACGTCGGCGTCGACGAACTCGTCGGCACCGATCGCCCGGGTGATGACATTCCGCTCGGGGTGGTGTTCGGCGTCGAGGGTCGTGATCAGGCCCGCGTCGACCATCTCCTGCACCGCGGAATGGTCGACGCTGAGCTGCTCGAGGGCGCGGCCGTCCCAGGTGTAGACGCGGGAGTCGCCGATGTTGAAGGCCATCCAGTGAAAACCGATATCGGCACCGGCGTCGACGAAGGCGACGCCGGCCAGGGTGGTGCCGGAGACCATGGTCCCGTAGTCATCGGCGGCGCTGAGGTCACGCACCGCATCGTTGGACGAGTGGATGGCGTCGAGGATGCGTTCCGGCGTCGAGGGCGCGTCGGGTTCGATGTGTTCGGTGAAGACGCGGATCACCGTCTGGCTGGCCACGTCGCCGCGCGCGTGGCCGCCCATGCCGTCCGCCACGAGGTACACCGGCGACTGGGCCAGGACGCTGTCCTCGTTGACCTTGCGAACGGCGCCCACATCGCTGCGGGAGCTGAACGCGAGCCGAACGGTCGTTGCTGGGAGCCGGATTTCGCTCTCGCCGTTGACCGCCACGCGTACCCCACTGTCTGTGTACCGGCCCCGGACCGGGGCCTCGGCCCCGTTTCGAGGGCATCGGTCTCCCACCGTACCAATTCCGGGGACCATTCCCGGTACGGACTACTCCCCGACCCGCTCCGGGATCTCGTCGGCGAGGCTGTGGCCGCGCGTGCGGGCGTCCCGGCGGGCCTTGATCAGGCTCGCGATCGTGGCAACGGCCATGGAGGCGATGATCACGGCCAGCGACGTCCAGGTGTCGATTTCCGGCGCCCATTCGATGCCGTTGCCGCCGTTGATGAAGAACACCTCATTGGTGTGGAGCGCGTGCAGCACCAGTTTGACGCCGATGAAGGCGAGGATGAAGGCGATCCCGTACTTGAGGTATTCGAGGCGTTCCAGCAGGCCGCCGAGGAGGAAGTACAGCTGGCGGAGGCCCATCAGCGCGAAGATGTTGGCCGTGAAGACGATGAACGGGCTGGTGGTGATGCCGAAGATCGCCGGGATGGAGTCGAGCGCGAAGATCAGGTCGGTGGTTCCGATCGCGATGAACACGATCAGCATCGGCGTGAACACCTTCTTGCCGTCGATGAGGGTGCGGAGCTTGGAGCCGTCGAAGGCGCTGGAGATCCGCATGTGCCGGCGGAGGTAGCGGATGACCGCGTTCTCCGCGTCCCCGTCCTCTGCCTCCTCCTTCGAGACCGCCTGGTGCACGGCGGTGTAGAGCAGGAACGCGCCGAAGATGTAGAAGATCCAGCTGAAGTTCTCGATCAGCTGCGCGCCGAGCAGGATGAAGATGCCTCGCAGCACCAGCGCGATGATGATGCCCACCATCAGCACCTCCTGCTGGTACTTCCGGGGCACGGAGAACCTGGCCATGATGATGACGAAGACGAACAGGTTGTCAATGCTCAGGCTGTACTCGGTCAGCCATCCGGCCAGGAACTGGCCGGCGTGCTCGCCGTCGGCCAGCAGCAGCATCAGGAGCGCGAAGATCAGCGCGAGGCTGACGTAGAACACCACCCAGAGGGTGGCTTCCTTGATCGACGGCACGTGAGGGCGCTTGAACACGATCAGCAGGTCCGCGAGCAGGACCAGGCTCAGCACGACCAGGGAGCCGATTTCGAACGGGAGTGGGAGAGCGAGTTCCATGGGAACCTTTCACTGGGGGTGACCGTGGGCAGCGCACTGCCCGAAAGTCTTTCCCACGTCGGCCGCGGCCGGCGCCATCGTGCCGGGACCTGCGACGGCGCGGTCCGTATTGACGTACACGATGAGGGACCTGTCTAACGGTCCGGCGGGATACTCCCCTTCACTGCCCATACTCTACCCGAACTCAGCGCCTACAATCGGTGGGGCGCCACAAGCGCAGTTCAACGACGAACGAAAGGCAACCCCTTGCTCGCATTGTTCAAACCCTCCGCCGCACCGGGACTCGAGCTGGATGAACGGCCGGAGCCGGAGCCCGGCCCGCGGGATGTCAAGATCAAGGTGCTGCGCACCGGAGTCTGCGGCACCGACCTCCACATTGAGGCGTGGGACGCGTGGGCGGCGAGCACGATCAACCCGCCGATCATCCCCGGCCACGAGTTCTACGGGGAAGTCGTCGAGATCGGCTCCCAGGTGGCCGATGTCCAGGTGGGGGCGATGGTGTCCGGCGAAGGCCACATCGTCTGCGGAACCTGCCGCAACTGCCGTGCCGGCCGCCGGCAGATGTGCATCCGCACCCTCGGCGTCGGCGTCAACCGCGATGGCGCGTTCGCCGAATACGTCGTGATCCCGGAGTCCAACGTCTGGGTGCACCACGAGCACATCGACCCCGAACTCGGCGCCATCTTCGACCCGTTCGGCAACGCCGTGCACACCGCCCTCAGCTTCCCGCTGGTCGGCGAGGACGTGCTGATCACCGGTGCGGGTCCGATCGGGCTGATGGCGGCGGCCGTGGCCCGGCACGTCGGGGCACGCTTCATCGTGGTGACGGATGTCTCAGCGCCGCGCCTGGCGCTGGCGGGAGCGATGGGAGCCGACCTCACGGTGAACGTCGCCGGCTCACGGATCATCGACGCACAGCGCCGGCTCGGCATGCGGGAGGGGTTCGACGTCGGCTTCGAGATGTCCGGGCACCCCGGCGCGCTGCCCGAGATGATCGCGAACCTCAATCACGGTGGCCGGGTCGCCATGCTCGGGCTGCCGAGCGAGCCGATCGACGTCGATTGGGCGAAAGTGGTCACCCACATGATCACGATCAAGGGCATCTACGGACGCGAGATGTTCGAGACCTGGGTCGCGATGAGCGCGATGCTGCACACCAGCGCGTGGCTCCGCGCGGCGCTGTCGTCTGTCATCACCGACCGATTCCCGGCCGAGCGCTGGCAGGAAGGCTTCGACGCCGCCAGGGCCGCGACCGGCGGCAAGGTCGTGCTCGACTGGAGCGCGATCTCCCCGGCGCCACACCTGGCATCCGCCTCAACCGCCGCGACCTCGTAGGAGCACCATGTACGGCACCATGAAAGCCCAATTGCAGGCGACCCTCGATGAGATCCGCGCGGCCGGCCTGTACAAGAACGAACGCGAACTGGGTTCGGCCCAGTCGGCGCACATCACGGCCGGCGGCGCCGAGGTGTTGAACTTCTGCGCCAACAACTACCTGGGCCTGGCTGACCACCCCGACATCGTCTCCGCGGCGCAGCGGGCCATGGACCAGTGGGGCTTCGGCCTGGCGAGCGTGCGCTTCATCTGCGGCACCCAGGAGTTGCACACGCAACTCGAGCGGCGGGTCTCCGAGTTCCTCGGGACCGAGGACACCATCCTGTTCTCCTCCTGCTTCGACGCCAACGGCGGTGTGTTCGAGACCCTGTTCGGCGCCGAGGACGCGATCATCTCCGACGAGCTGAACCACGCGTCGATCATCGACGGCATCCGGTTGTGCAAGGCGCAGCGGTTCCGGTACCGGAACCGGGACCTCGCGGATCTGGAAGCCCAGCTCGTGCTCACAGCCGGCGCCCGGCAGCGGCTGATCGTCACCGACGGGGTCTTCTCGATGGATGGCTACCTGGCGCCGCTGCAGGAGATCTGCGACCTCGCTGACCGCCACAACGCGCTGGTCATGGTGGACGATTCCCACGCCGTGGGGTTCATCGGCGAGCACGGTCGCGGTACGCCGGAGCTGGCCGGGGTGGAGGGGCGCGTCGACTTCGTGACCGGCACCTTCGGCAAGGCGCTCGGCGGCGCGTCCGGCGGGTACGTGAGCGGCCACGCCGAGGTCGTTGCACTCCTTCGCCAGCGGGCGCGGCCGTACCTGTTCTCGAATACCGTCGCCCCGGCGGTCGTGGCGGGAACGCTTGCCGCCCTCGACCTCATCGCCGGCAGCGGCGAGGCGCGCATCCGCTTGCAGGAAAATGCCGCCCTGTTCCGCGCCCGCATGACCGACGAGGGTTTCGAACTGCTTCCGGGGATACACCCGATCGTGCCGGTCATGTTCGGGGACGCGGCAGTGGCGGCCGGCGTCGCCGAGCGGATGCTGGCGGAGGGCGTCTACGTCACCGCGTTCAGCTATCCAGTGGTCCCGATGGGCACGGCGCGCATCCGGGTGCAACTGTCGGCGGCGCATTCGGCGGAGGACGTGGAGGCGTGCGTGAAGGCGTTCGTCGCCGCCCGGCCCGCGGGCTGACAGCCCGCCGCATGCAAAAAGCCCTCCCGCACAGTGCGGGAGAGCTTTGCCTGGTGACCCCAGCGGGATTCGAACCCGCGTTACCGCCGTGAGAGGGCGATGTCCTAGGCCGCTAAACGATGGGGCCGTTTTTGCAACTTATCGAGTATGCCACACGCGAGACAGCGCATCCAAACTGAGCCACCGGCCCGGCGTTTCACGCGTGGATCAGGAGCGCTCCCGGCACGACCTCGATGTCCACCGGGAGCGGGCCGACGCGCTCGCCGTCGGCGTACGCGACGGCGTCATCCGCTTCGATGCGAACGGTCCGGCACCGGCTGAGTTCGACCTGCGGCAGGCTCGTATGCGTTCCGGAGAATACTTTCGGGAAGACCCGGAGAAGTCCCAGTCGTGACAGGGGCGACACGATGAAGAGGTCGAGCAGGCCGTCGTCGAGCACGGCGTCGGGTGCGATCATCATCCCGCCGCCGAGCGACACGTTGTTGGCGACGGAGATGAGCATCGCCTCGGTGGCGCGTTCGACCCCGTCGACGGTGATCCGGTAGCTGATCGGGCGGAACGTCGCAAGCTCCCGCAGGATGGCCAGCGTGTAGCGGCTCTTGCCCCGCGGCCACGACATGTGGTTCGCCCGCTCATTGACGACGGCGTCGAAACCCGCGGACAGCACGCCGGCATACCAGGTGGTGAGCTTGCCGTGCCGCACCCGCGCGGCATCGATCGGGCGGGGTGGCCGGGTGATGGCGTCGAGGAGGTGGGCGATCGACGTCTCGGTGTTCTCGATCGGGATTCCGAGGCCGCGTGCCATGTCGTTTCCCGTGCCGCACGCGACGATGGCCATCGGCAGTTTCGTTCCGGCGACGATGTTGGTGCCCAGGCTGATCATGCCATCGCCGCCGACGACGACCAGGAGGTCGATGCCCGCGGCGACTTCGGCTTCGACGTCGCGGCGCAGCAGCGCGATGTTCGGTTCGCTGAGCGCCGCAACAGAATGCCCGGCCGCGCGCAAGGCGGCCGCCACCCGGGGGCCGACGTCACGCCGGCCCCCGAAGGACGCGAACGGATTGACGGCAACGGCGATGCGCAGGATGGGGGTCACACTGCCGAGTATGCCGGATGCCGGCGGCGGCGCCGAAAAGGGCACGGTGTTGCACCGGGGCATCGATTGGGTATTAGCTCAGGGGCATGAAGCTCACCAAGATGGAACATTCCGCACTGCTCGTCGAACTCGGAGGCCAGAAGCTCTTCGTCGACCCTGGCTCGTTCACGACCGCGCTCACGGAGACGGCCGGCACGGTCGCCGTCGTGATCACACACGAGCACGCCGACCACTGGACGCCAGAGCAGCTGGACCGGGTGCTGGAGATGAGCCCATCCGTCACGATCTACGGCCCGGCCGGCGTGGCTGCCGCGGCCGCCGACTACGACATCACCGTGGTCAAGCCCGGCGACACAGTCGAGGCTGGTCCCTTCACCCTGCGCTTCTTCGGCGGCATCCACGCCGTCATCCACCCGTCGATCCCGGTGGTCGACAACATCGGCGTCCTGATCAACGACGACCTCTATTACGCCGGCGATTCCTTCGTCGTCCCGGAGGGCGTCGACGTGGGAACTCTGGCGGTACCGGCGGGAGCCCCGTGGCTGAAGATCAGCGAGGTCATCGACTATGTTCTCGCCGTGAAGCCCAAGCGGAGTTTCCCGGTGCACGAGATGCTGCTCTCGCGCGCCGGGAAGGACATGTCGAACGGACGGATCCGCAGCGCTACCGAGCAGGGCGGCGGCGAATTCTTCCCGCTCGAGCCACACGAATCACTCGACCTGTAGCGAACGACCGGCGTAGTATCTGCGGCATGGAGGTGGTGGATCATGCAGGCAAACGTCGGTGAGCGGATCGTCATCCGCGGCAAGACGGTCGAGTCCCCCGATCGACACGGTCAGATCCTCGAAGTGCGCGGGGCCGAAGGCGCACCGCCATACTTCGTGCGTTTCGACGACGGGCACGAGGCCTTGGTCTACCCCGGCCGCGACAGCGTGATCGAACACGCCCAGAGCGGTTGAACCCAGGGTGGGTCAGCCGCCCGTCAGCCAGCGGTTGATGGACTCGATCAGGATGACGACGTTGGCCGCCGCGAACAGCAGCAAGCCGCCCTGCCAGATGTTGTAGCTCGGCTTACTCATCAGCCAGGTGTACTTCGGGCTCTCCAGCACGTAGCCCTCCCTGGCGTATGCCGTGCCCAGTGGCGGGGGCGTGGCATATTTCCACGCCCACGACTGCACGCTGAGCGGTTCGATGCCGAGGCGACCTTCGAGTTCGATCAGCTTGGCCTTCTCGACGAGTTCGAGGAACCGGTGTCGCGCCAGAAGGTGCATCGACATCACGGTCACCATGAGGCCGAGCACGGATGCAATGGCCCCCTTCCAGGCGCTCACTTGCGGACCAAGGGCGATCGTCATCAGGAAGGCTTGCGCGGTGAGCGCGAGCGCCGGCGTCTGCCAGAGCATCTGGTCGTGGGCGAGGAACCGCGCGGTGAGCTGGTCGTATGCGAACCTGTCGCGGTCATCGCCGGGCCCGACGGCGGGCGTCGATACCGAATCCTGACCGCTGCTGGCAGCGTGCGCGCCCGACATGGTCGCAGACTACCGTGGTGCCCCCTGGTGCGCAATCATCCCGGCTGAGCGTCAGGGTACTGGTGGGGCTGGGCGTGCCGCGCGAGTACCTCGCTGGAACCCCGTTCACGACCTTCGTGGTGCCAGGCCTCATCCTCGGGATTGTGGTCGGCGGGACGCAACTGGCGGCATCCGTCGCACTCCTCACCCGGCGGTCCTGGGCAGCGCGGATGAGTGCTGTCGCCGGGTTCGGCATGCTGATCTGGATCTTCGCCGAGATGGCGATCATCAACACCTACTCGTGAGACGAGAGCGGCAGGAACCGCGGGTCTTTCGGCCTCTTGCGGCCAGTCGGCGGGGCGAGGATCGTGGTTTATCGCGCACCGTGCTGCGGCACCGTGCGACCAGCAACCCGCGGTCACGACCTGAGGATGATGCGACATGACTACGACCGGATACAACGGAAACAGCCCACTGACCACCGGCCAACCGAGTCGGTTGAAGCCGGGCGGCATCGTCTTGCTGGTCATCGGCACGATACTGGGTCTCGTCGGAACCGGATTGTGCGCCGCGGGCATCGCGTTCACCGTCGCCAGCGCCGCACAACGGGACGACGGCTTCTTCACCTCGCCGACCGAGACGTTCTCGTCGGGATCGTACGCGTTGACGTCGCCGAGCCTCGATGTCGCCGATGGTTTGAAGGCTGCGACCGGGGCGCCGTTCGACATCGCCACCCTCCGGCTGGAAGCGACCTCGAATGATCCGAACCGGGAGGTCTTCATCGGCATCGCACCGCGGACGGATGTCGACGCCTATCTGTCGCGGGTGCATCACAGCGAGATCTGGAATGTGCGGCTTTCTCCCTTCAACGTGGAGTACCGCGATGTCGCCGGCACCCAGAGCCCGGGGGACCCCGCCGCCGAAGGGTTCTGGACCGAGTCGGCCACCGGGACGGGGACCCAGCATGTCGACTGGACCGTGCGTTCGGGCAGCTGGTCTGTTGTCGTGATGAACGCCGACGCCAGCCCGGGGGCGACGGTTGACCTCGCAGCGGGCGTGCACAGCGGCCTGGTCCTGCCCCTGGCGATTGGACTGCTGGTCAGCGGCGCCGTGATGTTCATCGTGGGCGTCGCCCTCACCGTGATGGGTGCCGCCATACTCGGACGGCAACTCGAACCCCTCGAGCCTCCCGCAGGAGGCGCGGCGGGCGGCGCAGCCCTCCAGCCGGTGTACCCGGTGCGACTCACCGGGCATCTGGACTCCCCGTTGTCGCGGGGGCTGTGGATCGTGAAATGGCTTCTGGGCATCCCCCACTTCTTGCTCCTGGCGTTCCTCTGGTTCGCCTTTGTCGCGGTCACGATCATCGCCGGCTTCGCCATCCTCTTCACCGGCCGGTACCCGCGCTCGTTGTTCTGGTTCAACGTCGGTGTACTCCGCTGGAACTGGCGGGTGTCGTTCTACGCCTACTCCGCGCTCGGCACGGACCGCTATCCCCCGTTCACGCTGGCCAGGACGGACTACCCGGCCGATTTCGACGTCCACTATCCCGAGCGGCTCTCCCACGGGTTGGTGCTGGTGAAGTGGTGGCTCCTGGCCATCCCGCACCTGGTGATCGTGGCGATTCTGGGCGGTGGCGCCTGGTGGTGGTGGAGTTGGACCGGACAGCCCTGGTTCGGGCAGTCGTGGGCGGGGGTGTCCGGCATCAACAACGGATGGGGTTCGGGTGTTTCGCTGCTGGGTCTCCTGGTCTTCATCACCGGGGTCATCCTCTTGTTCAGCGGGCGCTACCAGCATCCGCTGTTCAACCTCATCATGGGCATCAACCGCTGGGTGTACCGCGTGATCGCGTACACGGCGCTGATGCGGGACGAGTACCCGCCGTTCCGTCTGGACCAGGGGCCGGCCGAGCCCGACCAGACGGAACCGGGCAGCGGGCCGGCCGCAGGAGCGCACGGATAAACCGTGGCGCCCCGGTTGCCCTCATGCAGCTCGTCCTGAGAGATTCATGTCCCGCGGTCACCGCGGCGGACGTCGGTATCGCGATGTGCGCGAAGGGCGCGACGGCGGCCAGCGAATCGGCGGACGCGGTCCTGGCCGCCCTGCGCGCTGTGGGAGGCCGGCGCGAACATCCGACCCATGCCGTGGCAGAGTGAAATTCGACGGCCTGACCGAAAACAGAGAGAAGGAAATGACATGAAACAGCATCACGGGGCCAAAGCAGCTGCTCCAACTCATGTGCGGGGACTCATCGTCGCGCTCGTGGCGTGGAACCTCGCCTGGAAGGGCGCTTCGCTGTGGCGTGCAGTGAAAGACGACAGGAAGCCCTGGTTCGTCACTCTGCTCATCTCGAACACGCTCGGAATCCTCGACGCCATCTACCTCTTCGGGGTGAGCGGGGCCCGTCGCCGCATGGAACGCGACGAAGAGGCGATCCTCGCCGCGACCGGTGAACCGGCCCAACTCGGGCACTCCCAGGAGACCTGAACGCGCCTATCCGACACCGAACGCCCGGGCACGCGTCCTGCCCGCCAGAATGAGGACGACGACGACCGCTGCCTGCGCCATCACGATGGTGCTGACCGTAGCGGGGAAGGTGGACGGCCCGAGATCGCTGGAGGTGAGGAAGTCGAACCCGCCGTGCCAGAGCACTACCGGCACGATGCTCCATCGTCCGAGCCGGGCGAGCCACCCCAGCCAGAACGACCCTGCGACCAGCGCGACCGCCCACCCGATTGTCGCCCACCCCATCGCGCGGAATTGTATGTTGAACAAGAATTGGGGAAGGTGCCAGACCAGCCACACCCCGGCGACGATGAGCCCGGCAGGGACAAACCCGAAGCGTCCGGTCAGGACTGGCATCAGCCACCCCCGCCATCCCGTCTCCTCACCGAGGCCGAACGTGACGACCCACGTCGCCGCCACCAGGACGGCGGATGCCCCGGGCAACTGGGTCGTCAACCCGACCGAGGTAAGCCTGCCGATCGACCCTGTGGCGACCTCCTCCACCAGGAGTCCCACACCGACGTACAGGACGATCGAGACGAGCACCACGCCGAGCGCCAAGCGGATGCCCCGGAGCGAGAACGTGCGCCGCAGCCAGACCCGGACCCCGTCAGCCGATCGCAGCACGAATGCCGCCATGATGGCTCCGAGCGCCGGCCCCATCGAACCCAGGTAGAAGTACCACGGCATGACAGTCGTCCGTCCGGCGACGGCCAGGGGCAGCCAGACAAGCCAACTGAAGCCGAACGCCACACCCACGAACACGGCGACAGCGCCACCCAGCCGTTTACTCCGCACGGGTGAACTCGGGGCGGAACGGGCCGTTCCAGCCATCATGTGACGCGCCCCCTGGGCCGGTGTTTCCACACCAACCATCTCAGCACACCCGAACCCGGTCGCTAGGGACGAAAGACCCGCAGCACCCGCTTCCCACCAGGTCCGTGACCTTTGGCCCTGGTCACGCCGCCCGGCGAGCGGAATCGTGGACGTATGAGCGCTTCCCGAACCACAGTGCCTGCGTCCCGACACGAGGCACCCTGCATCCTGGTCGGAGTCGACGGAAACAGCTGATGCCGGACAAGAACACACCCGGGTCAAGCCCCGATCGGCGCCTGTGGGCCGACGTGACCGTCGAACTCGCCCGGGATGGCGCAGTGGATGCCTCTGACATCCACGTGGAAGTCGACCGTGGGGTGGTGCGACTCACAGGGATGATCGGGAGCCGGCGTGAGCGCGTCGCAGCGAGCACCGCGACGCTCCGGGTGGTCGGTGTCGCCGCGGTCATCGATGAACTCACGGAGCGAGCATGAATGTGTCCTCATTGCCGGCCTCCTCGGGCCCGGCGGTTTCCTCGAGCCCGACGGTCGCCCCGACCTGGCAGCCCTGCGCGCGGGCGTCCGCGAGCGGATCGCGGCGATTCCCTCCCTGCGTCGCATCCCGGTCGCGGTTGGTCGCCGGCATCGCTGGGTCGAGGTGTCACCTGACCTCGATGTGCACATCCGTCTAGTGGAGCCGGTCGACGGGCTCGGCGGGCTCGAGCGGACGTGCGGCGAGCTGATGACCGTGCCGCTGGCGCTGGACCGTCCACCGTGGGAGCTCCTCGTAGTGCCGGGAGCAAGCGCCGGACAAGTAGGGATCGTCCTGCGCATCCACCATGCGATCGCCGACGGAATGGCCACGGTCGGGGTTGTGGAGCTGCTCTTCGAGCGGGTTGGAGCGGATGCCCGCCTGCTCTCCCGTCGGCCGCGGAGCAACGGTGAACAACGCCTTGCTGGCGTCTGCTGCTGCGGGGTACGTGGCGGCTCTCTCGGCCGCCGGCGAACGGTTTCCCGCCGAGTTGCCGGTCTCGATCCCGGTTGCCCTCCGTCGGCACGGAACGTCGAACAACCAGGTCGGCGTCATGCTCGTGCGGCTGCCCCTGGCCTTACCCGATCCCGACACGCGCCTTCGACTCATCGCGGAGCGCACCCGGGCGGACAAAAGGCGCGCACGCGAGCAGGGCACACTCGAATTCATGCGCGGCCCCCGGGGTGCGCGCTTCATGGACCGCGTCGCCCGCCGGCAGCACGTCGTCGCAGGCTTCATCACTAACGTGCCAGGCTCGCCCGACCTGCTCTGTCTCGCGGGTGCGCTGGTTGTCGCGATCTGGCCGGTCGGGGTGCTCGCTGCGAACGTGCGCCTCGGAACTGCGGCGGTGTCGTATGCCGGCCGGCTGCAGTGCGGCATCCACTTCGACGAGACAACTGTGCCCGGCGCGGTGTTCGCGATCGCGATGAGGGACGAGCTGACGCGCCTGGCCGGGCACCGCGTGTGAGGGGGCACGAATCGACCTTCCGCAGCGTCGGGAAGGTCGATGTGCGACCCCTCACGAACCGAAAGGCCGGGCAGCCCGGGAGGGAGTCGACGCGCGCGACGCACCCGGGCGCCGACGCGGGCGGCCGCCAGGATAGGCTGCCCGTGACCCCGGCGCCAGCACCTTCGCCGGCACCGGCGCAGAGAAACGGGCAGCCCGGCGGCTGATGTGGTGAACGGTACCGCGCGGCGCCCGCGGCACGGCGGGCCGCTGGGCGGCGCGGGAGAAGAACCAGCTCTTCGCGATCTCCACGAGCACCAGGTACGGGACGACCAGCCCCACCAGGGTGAGGAAGAACACGGGCGGCAACGGGTCGAAACCGAGAATCCCGGCCAGCGGCGAGAGCGGCAGGTACACGCCGATGGCCACCACCGCGAGTGACGCAGAGAGCAGCCCGATTGAGGGCCGGCTGCGGAAGAAGGGCACCCGGCGCGTTCTGATCGCGAAGATGATGAGCGTCTGGGTGGCGATCGACTCGATGAACCACCCGGCCCGGAATTCCCCCGGTGCGGCGGTGAACACGACCAGCATCAGCGCGAAGGTGGCGAAGTCGAAGACCGAACTCAGCGGGCCGAACAGCACCATGAACCTGCGGATGAAGGCAATGTCCCAGTGGGACGGCGCACGCAACTGCTCCGTGTCCACGCGGTCGCCCGGGATGGCGAGCTGACCCGCGTCGTAGAGCAGGTTGTTCAGCAGGATCTGGCCGGGCAGCATGGGCAGGAAGCTCAGGAAAGCGGATGCCGCTGCCGCGCTGAACATGTTCCCGAAATTGCTCGAGGTGCCCATCAACACGTATTTGATGGTGTTGGCGAAGATGCGCCGACCCTCCATCACACCGTCGGCCAGCACCGCCAGGTCTTTGTCGAGCAGCACCACATCGGCGGCGTCCTTGGCGATGTCGGTCGCGCTGTTCACCGAGATCCCGATATCCGCCGCGTGGAGGGCGAGGGCGTCGTTCACGCCGTCGCCCAGGAACCCCACCGCACCGCCGCTCTTTCGGAGCAGCTTGATCAGCCGCGCCTTCTGCTCCGGCGCGACCCGCGCGAAGATGCGGGCGGTGTGAGCGGCGACCTCCAGTTCGGAATCGGACAGGGCGTCGATCTCGGCGCCGGTCAGTGTGCCGCCAGGGGTGCCGGCCGGGGCGTCGGCAGGCACCAGTCCGAGGTCCGCGCACACCTTCTCGGCTACCCGCGCGTTGTCGCCGGTGGCGATCTTCACCGTGATGCCGAGGGTCGCCAGCACGTCGAGCGACGCTTTGGCATCGGCCTTGGGCCTGTCCAGGAAGACCAGGAAACCGGCCAGGCCCAGCCCTGTCTCATCCGCTGCCTCGATGCCGGCCAGCCCGGGCGCCGTGCGGGTGGCGACCGCAATGACGCGGGCTCCGGCGTCGTATTGGGCGTCGAGGATGGCCTGTGCGCCGGGCGGGGCGTCGACGCAGCGGGCGAGCACATCTTCGGGAGAGCCCTTGGTGATCAGTCGCGCCGGACCACCGTGCTCACGCACCAGGGCGCTGGTCATGCGCCGCTGGTGGTCGAACGGGATGAGGCTGACCCGTTCGCACCCGGCCGGATTGAACGTGGCCGCCTGACCGGACTCCCAGAGGGCGGTGTCGAGCGGGTTCTGGCCGACGGTGGCACCGGAGTGTTCGGCGTAGTCGCCTTCCGTGGCCAGCAGCCCCAGCCGGAGCAGCTCGCCGGCCGTCACCTCGGTGCCCACCGGCAGCGCAGCTGTGAAGGTGATGTGCCCCTCGGTGAGGGTGCCGGTCTTGTCGGTGACGAGAATGTCCATGTCGCCCAGGTCTTCGATGCAGACCAGCCGTTTCACCAAGACCCTTTTGCGAGCCAGCTGACGGCTGCCGGTGGCGAGGCTCGTACTCACCACCGCGGGCAGCAGTTGCGGGGTGATCCCCACCGCGATCGCCAGTGAGAACAGCAACGATTCCAGGAGCGGCCGGTGCAGCAGCAGGTTGACCACGAAGATCACGGTGGTCAGCGCGAGCGCCACTTCGAGGAGCAGAACCGAGAACCGGCGAAGCCCGGCCTGGAATTGCGTCTCCGGCTGACGCTCACCCAGCCCGAGCGCGATGCGTCCGAATTCAGCGTTGCCGCCGGTGGCCACGACCACGCCGGTGCCGCTGCCGGACTGGATGACGGTGCCCATCAGGATGCAGGAGGCCAGGTCACCCAGCGCGGTGCCGGCCGCGACCGGGTCCGGGTTCTTGCCCACCGGGAGTGATTCGCCGGTGAGGATGCTCTCGTCGGCGAGGAGTTCGTCGCAGTGCAGCAGACGGATGTCGGCCGGAACGATGGCGCCGAGGCCGACCCGCACGATGTCCCCGGGTACCAGCTCCACCACGTCGATCTCGCGCGGGGCGCCGTCACGGATCACGACCACGCGGTGGGTCACCCGCGAGTGCAGCGCCTCCGCGGCACGCTCGGCCCGGAACTCGTTCCAGAACCCAAGCCCCACACTGAAAACCAGGATGATGCCGATAACGGTGGAATTGGTGGCGTCACCGAGGGCGAGTGAGAGTCCTGCGGTGACGAACAGCAGGATCAGGATGGGACTTTTCAGTTGGCGGCCGAGCACGGCCAACGCGCGGGCCTTGTGGGTGCGCAACGCGTTGGGGCCCACCTCGGCCAGCCGCGCGGCGGCATTCGTACTGCTGAGGCCGGTGGGTGCGCAGTTCAGTCCGGCGAGGACCTCGGCGGCCGGAAGCGCGGCGGCGTCGACGAGCCGCGCGCCGTGATCCATGGTCCTGATTATGCGCCCTCCACCCCGCTCTACGTGTGCGGACTAGCTGCGAGTAATCACAACTTTGAGCGCCTTGGTCTCGGCGGCCCGGCCGAATGTGTCGTAGGCGTCGAGCATCTGGTCGAAGGTGAAGTGATGGGTGGCCAGTTTGTCCGCCGGAATCTTCTTCTGCGCCACGAGTTTCAGCAGCATCGGCGTGGTGTTGGCGTTGACCAGCCCCATGCTGATGGTGATGTTCTGGATCCAGAGGGACTCCAGATGCAGTTCCACCGGCTTGCCGTGCACGCCGACGTTGGCGACGTGCCCGCCGGGCCGCACGATCTCGGTGGCCATGGTGAAGGTCTGCGGAATCCCCACCGCCTCGATCGCCACATCCACGCCCGCACCGTCGGTGAGGGCAAGCACCTGCTCTTTCCAGTCAGTGGCCCCGGAGAGCACCGTGTCGGTGGCTCCGAACTCCCGGGCCTGTTCGAGCCGGTTCTGATCGAGATCGATCGCGATGACGGTCGCGGCTCCGTAGAGGCCGGCGGTGGCGATCGCGGCCAGGCCGACCGGACCCGCGCCGATGACGGCGACGACATCGCCGGGCTTGACCTGCCCGTACTGCACACCGATCTCGAAGCCCGTCGGCAAGATGTCGGACAGCATGACAGCTTCGGCGTCTGGCACGCCGTCGGGCAGTTTGTGCAGGCTGTTGTCCGCGTAGGGCACCCGCACGTACTCGGCCTGGGTTCCGTCGATGAGGTGTCCGAAGATCCAGCCTATGCCGGGCTGCCCCTCGTCGCCGAGGCAGTGCGAATAGAGCCCCACGGCGCAGTTGACGCAGTGACCGCACGACTTGATACAGGAGATGATCACCCGGTCTCCGACGGCGAAGTTCGTCACCGAGGTGCCGGTTTCGCTGATGGTTCCGACGCCCTCGTGACCGAGGATGCGCCCGGGTTCGACCGCGGGCACGTCGCCCTTCAGGATGTGCAGGTCGGTGCCACAGATCGTGGTCGTGTCGACCCGCACGATCGCATCCGTTGGATGGGTGATCAGGGGATCGGGGACGTCCGTCCAGGACTTCACTCCCGGTCCGCCGTAAACCAGTGCCTTCATGGTGCGCTCACCTCTCGCTGCCGTGTCGCGAACTCGTCGCGTTGTGCCTGCCACGGTATGGCGCGCAGCGCTGGCGGCGGTAGGGCCTTTAGTCCGGCCGGATAGAGAGCGGGCCACGCCAGACCCTCGTCAGGGCTGCCGTGATTCCAGCTGGACGATCGCCGCCTGCGTGCGCCGCTGCAAGCCGAGCTTGGCCAGCACGCTGGACACATAGTTCTTGACCGTCTTCTCGGCGAGCGCCAGTTCCTCCCCGATCTGGCGGTTGGTGAGGCCGTCGGCAACCAGGGCAAGCACCTGGCGCTCGCGGCCGCTGAGCGCGTCGAGTCGGGTATCGCCCGCTGCGCCCCGGCGGAGGCTGTCAACGGCACGCCGGGCCAGTCCCGGGGCGATGAGGCTGCGCCCCGCAGCGACGGCGCGCACCGATTCGACGAGTTTGCCGGCCTGGATGTCCTTCACCACATAGCCGGCGGCCCCCGCGATGACCGCGGCGTAGAGCGCGTCCTCATCGTCGTAGCCGGTGAGCATGATGCAATGCACCGTCGAATCGTGGGCGTGGAGCGAACGGCAGACATCGATTCCGCTGCCGTCAGGCAGGCGAACGTCGAGGATCGCGATGTCCGGCCGGGTGGCCTCGATGCGTCCGCGCGCCTGCGCGGCGGTGCTCGCCTCCCCCACAACCTCGATGTCCGGTTCGGCGTCGAGCAGGTTGGCGACCCCGCGGCGCACGACTTCGTGGTCGTCGAGCAGGAAGACCCGGATCATGGCACCGGCCTGTCGTCGCCGGCGACAGCGTCCTCCGTGAGCGGCGCCTGCCAGGTCAGCCGGGTGTCCCCCTCGCCGGAGACGAACGCGAAACTTCCTCCCCGACGCCGGGCACGTTCCTCGAGGTTGGCCAGTCCGCCGCGATGACCGGGCGATCCTGGTCCGCGGCCGTCATCGGTGACGGTGACCGTGACGCATCCGTCGTTCGCCGCGATCGCGACCGAGACATGCTCGGCCGCCGCGTGCTTCACAACGTTGGCCAGGCCCTCCCTGGCCACAGCGACGACGTCGTCAGCCAGGTCGGCGGTGACCAACAGGTCCACCGCGCCGGAGAAATGCACCGCCGGCGGCCTGGCCAGCCCCGACTCGAATTCGTTCATGACCCCGATCACGCGGTGGCGCAGCGTCGTGCTGCTGCCCTGCCCGGACCTCGAGAGCGCGAACACCGCGGTGCGGATCTGCGCGATGGCGGTGTCGAGGCCGGTCACGGCCTGCGTGATCCGTTCCGCAGCGGATGCGGGAACCATTCCGGCAAGGCCCTGCAAGTCGAGGCCGGTGGCGAACAGTTGTTGGATCACATGGTCATGGAGGTCACGGGCGATCCGTCCACGGTCCTCGAGCAGCACCATCCTGGTGCGGTCGGCCCGCCCCCTGGCCAACCCCATCGCGATGCTTCCCTGGGCGGCGAAATCGGCTGCCATCTCGAGGTCGCTCGGCAGGAACCGTGTTCCACCGACGAGCCGGCCGATCACTATCACGGCCTGCACCCGGTTGGATTCGACCACCGGCACGGCCATCACCGGCCCGAGGGTGACGACCTGGTGCAGCGCGAATGACCCGCCCGCGTCATCGAGGAGACGAGGCTGCCGGCCCTCGAACACGCTTCCCGCGATTGAGCCGGCCGCGGGGATCACAGCGCCCGGGAGGGTTTCCTCCGCGGCGCCGCGTGCGATCGTGACCAGGAGTTCTGCCGGCTCGTCCGACGGGAACACCACGGCCACGAGGTCCGCGGCGGACAAACGGAGGATCGCGTCCGCGAGCATGCCGAGCGCCTCTCCCTGGCTCTTCTCCAGCAGCGCCGCCGTGATCTCAGCGGATGCCTTCGACCAGGCCTCCTGCCGACGGGTCTGGGCGAACAGGCGGGCATTGTCGATGGCGAATCCGGCGGTGGAAGCCAGGGACCCGATCAGCTGCTCATCCTCCGCTGTGAAATGCCCGCCGACGCCGTGCGAGAGGTACAGGTTGCCGTACACCGTGTCCCGCACGCGCACCGGCACGCCGAGGAAGCTGTCCATCGGTGGATGCCCGGCCGGAAACCCGACGGACCGCGGGTCGTTTGCGATGTGGTCGACCCGGATCGGACGGGGGTCGTCGATCAATGCGCCCAATAGCCCACGGCCCTCGGGCAGATGACCGATGTCGTCCACAGCGCGGGGCGGCATGCCCACGTGGATGAACTGCTCGAGCCCGCCGTGCGGCGAAATCACCCCGAGGGCACCGTACCGGGCGCCGACCAGTTCCACAGCGACCTCGACGATGCGTCGGAGCACCACGGGCAGGTCCAGTTGCAGGGAGACCGCCTGGTTGGCGCGCAAGAGCGCTCGAAGGCGACCCTGGGTGGTCATCACCTCCCTGGCCTGTTCGACGAGCTCTCCGAGCAGGCGGTCGAGCTCAACCCGGGGCGCATCGGGGAAGGTGAGGAATTCCTCGCTCATGGCTCTCCTTCCGCTCGGTGCCCAGCATCCGGTCTCATGCGTATTGTCGCGGGTTTCCATGCCGCTGTCATCCCTGTTGTGGACGGGTCGACCCGTGGGACCAATGGCCCTGTCATCCGCCCTGGCCGGAGCGGATGCTGGGGTGCATCAGATGAGTCAGTTCGGAGCCGAGATGATCCTGGTCGGAGTAGACGGATCGACGCCCAGTAGGGCGGCCGTCAGGTGGAGCGTCCACCGGGCCACCTCAACCGGTGAAGACGTCGTGATCGTCCATGTCATCGACGACGAGTGGGGCGTCGTCAGCTCTCGGTTACTGCACGAGGTGCGCGTGGAGGCTGAGGCGTTGATCGCCGTCGAAGCGACGTTCGCCCGGTCGATCAACCCGCGGGTGGCCGTGACGACCGAGCTTCGGGAAGGCAACCCGATGTGGGAGTTGACGGCCGCCGCCGAAGGTGCAGACCTCGTCGCCGTGGGGACCCACAAGACCGGATTCGTGCGCGGGCGGGTGTTCGGCTCGCGCAGCCTGCTGCTGGCGGGCAGCTCTCCCGCGCCGGTCGCAATCATCCCCGAATCCGGGGCACGGGCGAGTGCGGGAGTTGTCGTCGGGGTGAACGACTCTGCGGCTTCCCGCGGTGCGGTCTCGTTCGGAGCCGACGAAGCCCACCGGTCGGGCGAGGAGCTGGTCCTCGTCGGCGCCTGGTCGGCGCCGGAGACAGCCGGAACCGAAACCAGCGAGGTGCGCCGGCGGCACGCCGCCCTGGTCAAGTCCCGCATCGAAGGCGTGCTCCTCGATGCGCGGAGGCAGGCTGAGAGCGCGTACGGCGATCTGGTCGTCCGCGCGCGGCAGGTCAACCGGCCGGCAGCGGAGACGCTGGTCGACGCGGCGGCATCGGCGACCCTGCTGGTGATCGGCAGTTCGCGACGGGAGGGAGCCCCCACCCTTCTGGGATCGGTGGCGCACGACGTGCTGGTGAACCTCGCCGCCCCCACCATCGTGGTCCACGCGACCGGTGCACGCCGTGGAGCCCGGCCCGAGGAGTCCATCACGTCGGACAGATCCACCGAGAGGACACCGAGATGAAGATTGTCATTGTTTACGAATCGATGTTCGGGGCGACCCGCGAAGCGGCCCAGGACATCGCGGCGGGGATGCGTTCAGCGGCATCCGTTGCCTCCGTCACCGTGGCCAACGTCAACCAGGCCCCGGCGACCATCGCCGCCGGCGCCGATGTGCTGATCGTCGGCGGACCCACCCACGCCCACGGCATGAGCCGCGCGGAGTCCCGGGCCGACGCGGAGAAATGGGCGGATGACCCGGAACGCTCGCTGACCCTGGAGCCGGAGGCGCCGGGCATCGGCGTGCGCGAGTGGCTGGCGTCGCTGGCGGAATCGACCGGCGCTCGCGGGGCGGCCTTCGACACGCGCGCCGACTTCCCGCGCATCCTGAGCGGTGCGGCGTCGAACGCGATCCACAAAGCACTGGTGAAACACGGGTACACCGAGACGATTCAGGCAGAGAGTTTCCTGGTGACGAAGGCCGGCGCGCTGGAGCCCGGCGAGCACGACCGGGCGAAGGACTGGGGGCGGCAGATCGCGGCATCCCTGGGCGTCGCCGTGGCGGCTCGTTCGGGTGACCGGTAGCGTCGAAGAGGCGAGCCTTCAGGGTCGCGCGCTGCTGGGGCATGACTCCATCGCCGAGTGAGACCTCACCACGGCAGCGGAATCATCTCGACGACTCCGTGCGGCCTCGCCCCTCCCCCGGGAATGACGGCCAGCACGTCTGCCACCGCGAGGCCCCGAAGCATCGCAGAGCCCTGCCACGCGACGGGAACCACTCCCCGCGGCATGCGACGGCCCGCGACGATGGCAACGCCCTCACGCGGGTTGGGCACCGCCTGTGCCAGCGGCAGTAGTTCGAACTGACGGGTTTCTCGTCCGACCATGCCATCCAGGAGCACCGCCCCGAGAGTGAGGAGGCACACCATCGCTGCGAACGGATTCCCAGGCAGGGCGAGGATGGGCCGCCCGTCCGGGCGGCGCGCCAGCATGACCGGATGACCCGGGCGCATCGCGACCCCGTCGACGACCGGGCTGCAACCCAGTCCGCTCAGGGCCTTCCGCATGTGATCGCGCTCGCCGTGAGAGGTGCCCGCCGTGGACACGGTCACGGCGGCATCGGACCGCGCCAGGGCTTCGGTCGTTTCCCGGAGGTCATCGCCAATCCTGGTGATCGTCCCTGCGGCTCCTCCGAGGGAGCGGATCAGGCCGGGAAGGGAGGGCCCGTAGGCGTCACGAACGCGCCCAACGGCCGGGATGCCACAGCCGTCCACCTCGTCTCCGAGCAGCACCAGGTCGACGGTCGGTCGCCGCCGCACTGAGACCGTGTCCGTGCCGGCGATCGCGGCGAGGGCGATGGCAGCGGGCGAGAGTGCCGAACCCGCGGACAGAAGGACCTCTCCCTCGTCCGCCTCCTCTCCGCGCCGGCACACATCCCTGCCTGGCCGCGGAGCGGACCGGCCGTCAATCGGCGCCAGGACTCCGTTCGTCACCCGTGAGTGCTCCCGGCGGAGGATCGCGACCCCACCCGGCGGCACCGGTCCCCCCGTGACGATCGGTCGCGCCCGCCCCGCGGCCAGTGGCGAGGTCGTCGGGGCGTCACCGGCCGCGATACCGGGGCCGATGATCCACGGCGGGTCCCCGGCAACGGCCCACCCGTCCATCGCCGACCTGTCGAAGGCAGGAATGGGGGTCAGGGCGCGGACCGGCTCCGCCAGGATGAGCCCTGCCGCCTCCCCCAGGGGCCGGCCGAGTGCGGGCTGGAGCTGGTCGGAGCCGACGCGGCCGAAGAGGGCACGCGCCTGGTCCCATGAGCTCGTCATGGCAGGCGCCGCAGCGCAAGCTGAGAAGCGATCGCCGCCGCAGCGGCGATGTCCGCAGCGGTGCCGCCCCGGCGCGCGGCCGCGAAACCGACGAGGAACGTCGTGAGCGGAGCGGCCGGACGAGCCACCGAGTGTGCGGCGTCCCGTGCGAGGTCGAGGACGACGGAGACCGGGACGACCAACTCCCCTATGCCGAGTGCCTCGCTGAGCTCGCTCGCCCAGGCGTCCAGATCAGCGCTATCGGTCATTGCGATCTCCCATCAGTGCGATCTCCCATCGTCGACAAGGGTGAGCGTGCCAGGCGATCGGGCTCTCGAGCCGGTACCTCGATGCCATGCCTCAGAGCATCCGCTGGTGTGTCGATGTCAGCGCACAGCTCGTCCGGAAGCACGGACTCGGTGAGCGTGAGACCGGCGAGGAGCTCCCGGAGAGACGCCCCGGCGGCATTGCCGCGCTCCGCGGCGAGGGTGTCCAGGGCGCCTCGCAAACGGTCCATGCGGTACCGGCCGAGCAGTGGCTGACGGTGCCCCTCGGCGTCCAGCGCGACGATTCCGTCCGCGGACCCGAGCATGACCCTGTGAAGCGACCGCACGGCGTCGTCGACCCGGGGATGGTCGGCGGCGAGGACGAGTACCTCGGCATCAGACTCGGGGATCACGCTCATCCCTGCGGCGAGAGCCGCAACGGGTCCGCCCCACCGCGGTTCCTCCTGCACCGCGATCACGCCGGGGAGCCCGCGCGGCCCGACGATGACAGTCATCGCCGATCCGTTGGCCGCATCGACCGCGATCTGGAGGAGGCTCCTGCCCTGGAACAGGAGGGCCGGCTTGTCGATGCCACCGAGCCGGCTCCCGCGTCCGCCGGCGAGGATGATCGCGGCGAAACTCATGTGGCTTGCCGCCCGATGAGAAGGCTGTTGAGTCCCCACCCGGCGAGGGTGATCAGTATGACGGCCGCCATCATGGACACCAACTGGGGAGGCTGGGTCAGGATGCCCAGACTGACGATGAGCGTCGATGCGCCAGCCGGCGGGTGCGGCAATCGAAGGAAAGTCAGGACGAGGGTCGTGATCGCGACGGATATCGCGCCGGCCAGGAGGGAGGACAGGGTAAGCCCGGCTTCCGGCACCGATGACTGGCCCTGCAGTCCGAATGCCAGCAGGCAGGCAGTTCCGGCGAGGATCCCCACCGCATGCCCGACGAGCGCATTGAGGGGCCGGGATGAAGGCTGCTCCGGGGACTCGAAGAACAGCATCACGGTAGGCCCGAGGCTTGGAAAGAGCCAGGGCTGCTTGAGTGCGATGCCCACAGCACCGGCCAGGGCCAGCACGATCAGGCACAGCATCGCAGCGTAGGCGGCGGCACCGCCGCGCCGTTCCCGGAGACGGGTGGCAACACCACCCTGCAATTCCGTCACGAGGCGACGATCAGGGCCTGCGGAGCCGCCTGCTTCATCCGCGTCTTCAGCCAGGAGAGCTGAACCTGCGTCTCCGGTTCACAGGATCCCACTACGGCAAGCAATTCCTCGTCACGGAGCGCCAAGGCAGCCTGTTTGACCACAGTCCAGGTGATGTCGACGAGGGAGGCGAGCAGGAAGACGTCCTGAAGGTCGCGCAGCAGGCCGACGGGGCCGGAACGCGTCTCGGTCAGCGCGTCCGCGTGGAAGCGCTCCGGCTCAGAATCCGGCCGGGCACCGTATCGCTCGACGATCGGATGAAGCTGGCTCACGTGGTCGTCACACTGCTCCGCCAGGGTGTGGCACAGGTTGTAGACGTCGGGCTCGTCACCATGCCCGTCCGCCACCTGCCGAAAGGACGTTGCCAGAGTGCGCTCCGCGTTGCGAAGCAATCCGAGGTAGAGATCGACGTTCACGGCTTCGCCTCCTCGTCCGTGGCGAGTGTCGGCGGGTCGACCGGGGGCATCCGTTCGAGCACCTCCGCGTCAGTACCTCCCCTGGTCGGCGGGACCTGACCAGGGCGCGCGGGCCGGGAGGCGGTCGTGGTGGGAGCGGGGGCCGGCGACACGCCGTCCCTGACCTTCTCGACGCGCACTGCGGCGACCTTGAAGATGGGCTGCTTCGAGACCGCGTCCCATTCCGTGATGGTGAGCTCGTTGGCTGCCGTTGGCTCGTTGTCGGGGCCCGAACGTTCCTGGTCCCAGTACCCGTAGTGGAAGGGGGCGAAGACCGTGCCCTCACGCACATCGCCGACCCGCGCGGGAACCACGATCTCGCCTCGAGGCGAGGTGACCCGCACGATGTCCCCCTCCTCGATCCCGAGCGCCGCGGCGTCCCCCCGCGCCAGTTCGATCCACGCGCTCGGCGCGGCCCTGTTCAGCTGCCTCGCTCGGGCCGTCTTCGTCCGCGTGTGGAACTGGTAGGCGGTGCGCCCGGTGGAGTATTGGAGCGGGTACTCGTCGCTTGGCAGTTCGTGAGCGGGAGCGTAGGCGGCGGCCTTCAGGATGGCCCGGCCGTCTGCACGCATCGCCTTGAAGGCCTGCGGACCAACGGTGGCACCGGTGAGCAAGTCGTGGCCGAACGTCTCAGCCCGTTGCACGTCCGTCGGGAAGACGGCGTCCCCGTAGAGTCGCACCGTTCCATCCGGGTGCTCGTCGTTGCACGGCCATGGAATCCCGCTTCCACCCCGAAGGCGGTCGTAGGTGATTCCCGTGTAGTCGCACGGCCGTCCCCGAGAGCATTCCTGCCATGCACGGAAGCCGTCTTCCGGGCCCGACCAGTCGAGAAGGGGACCGCCGTCGTCGCGCCGGAAATCCATCCTCCGTGCATAGTCCAAGAAGATGTCCAGGTCAGGTCGCGCCTCACCGGGAGGATCGACGGCTTTCTCCGAGATGTGCACGGTGCGGTCCACATTGGTGAATGTGCCGAGTTTCTCCCCCCATGCTGCGGCGGGCAGCACCACGTCCGCCATCCGGGCCGTCTCGGTGAGGTAGAGGTCCTGGACCACGAGGAACAGATCCGGGGCCGAAAGGATCCTTCTGATGCGCTCAGCCTGCGGCATGGACACCACCGGATTCGTCGCCACTATCCAGAGAAAGGGGATACTCCCCTGCTCGACGTAGCGGAAGATCTGCATCGCGTGGGTGGGCGGCGACCAGTGCGGGATCTTGTCGACGGGCACGCCCCACAGGTCGGCGAGTTCCCCGACGTGATCCGGGTTCTCCCAGTTCCGGAAGCCGGGCAGGTCCCCATCCGCACCGCACTCGCGGTTGTTCTGCGCCGTGGGTTGCCCGTTCATCTGCAGGATGCCGCTGCCCGGTCGGCCCAGTTTCCCGGTGAGCAGGTGCAGGTTGTTGACCTGACACGAAGCCGCCGTCGCCTGGCTCGACTGGTAGAAGCCCTGGAGGACAGTCGAAAGCACGCGCTCGGAGGCGACGAAGATCTGTGCGGCACGGCGCACGTCGGCGGCCTCGACGCCGCACACCCTGGCGACCTCATCGGGGGTCCACCTCTCCACAGCAGCGCGGAGGCCCTCGAATCCGAGGGTGTGCTCCCCCACATAGTGCTCGTCGACCGCGCCGGTGACGATCAGTTCCCGGACCAGGCCATTCATCAGGGCGAGATTGGTTCCCGGCCGAATGGCCAGGTGCACCGTCGCCTTCCGGGCCACCTCCGTGTCACGCGGATCCACGCACACCAGCTGGGGAGGGTTCGGTCCTGCCAGCCGATCGAGGACGCGCATCCAGAGCACCGTCTGCGTCTCCGCCATATTGTGACCGAACAGGAACATCGCATCGCACTCATCGATGTCCGCGTAGCTGCCGGGCTGACCGTCTGAGCCGAAGCTCTCTTTCAACGCTGCCGCGGCCGTGGCGGTGCACAATCGCGTGTTCCCGTCCATGTGCGGGGTACCCAGCCCCGCTTTGCCGAGGATGCCGAGCGCGTAGTACTCTTCGAGGAATATCTGCCCGGTCGTGTAGAACCCGTGAGTCAACGGTCCTTTGTCGGCCAGGAGCGTCTGACTGCGCTCCACGATCCGGGACATGGCCGTCTCCCAGTCCGTCTCGACGAGGCGATCGCCCTCACGGATCAGGGGGCGCGTCAGCCGGTCAGCGTTGTCCACGCCCTGGCAGCTTGCGAACAGCCCCTTCGGGCCGAGTCGGCCGTGATTGACGATGTCCACCGCACGCCCACGGATGCCCACCATGCGGCCGTCCTTCACGGCGATGTCCGCGCCGCACCCGTTGCTGCAGAGAACACAGGCTGACTGCACCCAGCGGTCAACCTGCTCCTCGGTGACGCCATCCAGTAGTTTCTGGTCGACTCGAATGGGCCAGCGCTCACCTTGTGCGAACGGGGTACGCGATCCCCAGATGTCCGCGATGCGATCTACCATGATGGGCGATTGCACGGTCGCGGCGATGCAGTCGGCCGCGCCGGCATCGGGTTCACAGCGGAGTCCAGTTGATGCGTCATTGCGTAACCTTCCCGCGGCGGAGCGATCACCGCGCTCATGACGATAGTCCTGCTCCGATTTGTGGACCAGTCTTTTTCGCGGGGCGGCAGGCTCCGCGCATCGCCTTCGCCTTTCTGGCGTCGAACCCCGGCCGAGGAATTCGGCTACTGCGTTGTCGTCACAGACGTGGGCTGGAACGCGAGGATGCGTTCGATCAGCTGAGGACCGAGCGGCCGGTCCGTATCCAGAACGACTCGAGTGCGACGGCCGGGCTGGTTGACGCGTCCGAGACGTTGCCCGCGCAGGTCCGCGATGGTCTGCCCTCGCCATGGCCCCTGCGTCCGATCCACCGACAACTCGACCGCGGGAGCGTTGATCGAGGTGATGACGCCGACCGCGAGCGCCGCAGCGAGCGGATCTTACAGGGCGCGGTGCACGCACCACTTTCGGGCGGCGTAGAGCTCCAAGCTCGTCCCGCATCCTGGAATGCGACCGCATCTGCCCTTTCGCCAAGACGACGACGCGGACCGTGCCAACTTCGCCCCCGGGCATCCGGCGCCCAGACCTGCGCGTCAAGCCCCTCGAACCATCGAAGCACCTCGCGCCGAAGGTACCGAACGTGACGCATCATCCGCCGCCACGGCGGCCCGGTACATGTCTGCCGCCACTCCTCGAGCGTGCGTGGGGAGACCCGCAACCACTTGCTGTCCCGTCAGGTGCGATGGACGCGAAGCGCTCGGGACCAAGCCCAGACGACTCATCACGCCCGGGCGGAAGTTTTCGACCCGCATCGGCGATGGGTTTAGCCGCCCGCTCGCGGTCCTCGTCGAGCGTGAGGTCGAGCACAGGCTCCTACCACCGCGCAGCAGCCACGCGTTCGCTGCCGAGTCCCCAGCGCGGTCCGCCGGGCGGCTCGACGCGGATGACGTCGGAACCCTGGTCGGCGAGCAGCATGGCTGCCATAGGCCAGCGATGAACTGGCCGTGGGAATTCTTGCCTTCCCGGTGGCGTCCTCGCGCACGACAGATTCTCCGCACCAAGATGCTGGAACTCCGACAGCTCCTCGCGGCACTCGGCGCTCGACGCGACGACCTCGAACCAGCCGAGCGGGTACTCCAACATTCCGACCTCTTTCGACAGGGTGGCCTCGTGGGCGGCTCGACAACTTCTTCGTATGACCCACCGCGTTGTAGCGAGGGCGAGCCTTCTCCCGAGCCTCAAGCGAGCTCAGCACCCATGTACGCAGTCTCCACAGCTGCACGCGTCTTCGGACTGTCCGCGGGACCCGAGTAAGCCACGCTACCCAGATTCAGCACGATCGCATCGTCGGCGAGTTCAAGGCAGAACTCCACGGCTTGCTCGACAAGCAATACAGCGAGTCCTTCGTCCCGGAGTCGTACAAGCAGGTCGAACAACTCGCCCACGATCGCGGGGGCTAGACCAGTGGTCGGTTCGTCCAACATGAGGACGCGCGGACGCGCGGCGAGAGCCTGAGCAATTGCCAGCATCTGCTGCTGGCCTCCACTCAGCAAACCAGCCTCCACATCCTTCTTGAGCGCGAGTGCAGGAAACCGGCTGTAGGCCTCTTCGACAGCCCCGGCAAGCTCTTTTCTCCCTAGCCGCAGAGGGTAGGCCCCGAGCATGATGTTTTCGCGAACAGTCCGCTGACGGAAGATCCGCTTGCCCTCTTGCACATATGCAATGCCCAAGCTTGTGCGCTTGTATGCCGGAAGTCCGCCTAACTCAACCCCGTCGAGGGTGACCGTTCCCTTCCTCAGGGGATTCAAACCGCTTACGAGTCGTAGCGTCGTTGTCTTTCCTGCTCCGTTTCGTCCCAGGACGGCTGCGATCTTGCCCGGATAGACCGAAAATGATACATCTCTCACGACGGTGATGTCGTCATAGCCGCCGGTCACATTTTTCACGTCCACGAGTGGCTGGCTGATTTGTTCGCTCATTTCCTACTCATTCCCTGTAGATGCCGCTGCAGCTGCAGGTCGGTTGTGAAGCACATCCGCACCCAAGTACAGATTGATCACTTTCTCATCCCGCGCGACCACTTCCGCGTCTCCTTCAGCGAGGATCTCTCCCTCGGCGAGCACGACCACTCGATCCGAGATCTCGCGAACGAGCTCAAAGTTGTGCTCCACCAGCACAACCGTCGCTCCCGCATCTCGCACTGCCCGGATGAGGTTTGCCGACTCCCGCAATTCATTCTCATCGAGCCCCGATGCAACTTCATCGAGTAGCAGCACGGAAGGCCTACTCGCCAGGGAACGCGCGAACTCCAGAAGCCGACGGGTGCCGAGAGGAAGGGAGGCGGCATGAGTCTCGGCCAGCGGGGCCAGCCCAACGGCTGCCAATGCGCCCCGGGCCGCCGCTAGATCTGCAGCGTGTAGTTTTCGATAACGAGGTAGCCTCAGAACCGTGTCCACGAGTGTCGCCGGTTTTGTGGACATTCTTCCTGAAGCCGCGACCTCGAGCACCGACTGTGAACTGGGAACTAGAGGAGTCTGGAATGTCCGCGCAATTCCATGCTGAGCTGCGAACGTTGATTTACCGGAAGAAACCAGAGAGCCTACCCTGACCACGCCTTCATGTGGAACAAGCAGTCCCGAGATAACATTCAGCAGCGTCGTCTTGCCCGAGCCGTTCGGGCCAATCAACGCCGTCACTTCGCCCGGCTTGGCGACGAAAGACACACCATTCAAGGCCGTGAATCCCCCGAACCTCACGACGATGCCCTCGACACCAAGCTGCTGCCCGTGAAGCGACGTCACCTCGGGACGCAATACCTCGACGGCATGGCGCGATTCATCCTCACGCGCGATCGCGAGCACTCGGTTGAACAGTCGATGCCCGAGACCCGCTATGCCGCCGCCGAGCAGTACGCCTCCCACAATCAGCAACGCGCCGTATGCGATTCCGGAATATTGTTGAAAGACATCCAACTGCTGCGGACCGAGCTGGAGGATAGCCGTGCCGATGATCGCGCCGTAAATCGACTGCGATCCCCCGATGATGCTCGCAGCAAGTACAACGAGACCGAGATCGAACGTGAACACCGCCGGTGAGATGTAACCGTCCAGGTACGCGTACAAGGCGCCGGCAACGCCAGCCGGAACCGCACCGAGTGCATAGGCACGCAACTTCGTTCTATTGACAGAGATCCCGAGAGTCTTCGCCAAGACAGGGCTCTCTTTGAGCACAAGGAAGGATGCACCTTCACGTGACTTGATGAGATTCCGAAGGATCAGCAGCCAGGCGGAAACGCACACTATGACCAGAACATAAAACGCGCTGTTATTGAATGGGACGCTCCAGAGCGTCGGTCGCGAGATGCCGGCCATACCGGCATACCCGCCAAGCTGGGCCGTGAAGATATTGGCGATGTTCGGGATGAGTCCTACGACCAACAGTGAGGCCAAAGCGAGCATCCACCCTCCCAGCCGCAATCCTGCCAGCCCGATTACCACTCCAAAGATGAGGGCGACAACGGCTGCAGCAAGGATGACGATCAGGATGTTTGTCACGCCGAGGGAGCCGAGGTATCCGGCAGTGTAGGCGCCAGCGGCGTAGAGGAACACTTGACCAAGCGCTAGCTCGCCGGCGAAGCCGAAACTCAGGTTCAGGCCACTGACGATCATTGCCAGGATTGCTATCAGGATGATCTGCCGCTGCGCGCTGAACCCCAGTCCCAGCCACGGAGCCACGGCAACCAAAATGGCCGCGATCACCGCAAGAATGGGACCGATTACGGACCATTTCCGATTGACAAGTAGGACCGGTCGACCGATTGCCTTCGCAAATTTATCAAACAAGACGAGCCTGACCTCTCCCGAGCACACCAGATGGCCGAAGAAGCAGCATCGCAAACAGAACAATAACCACCGCGATCTGCCCGAAATCGCTGCCTATGTAGCGCGCGGCAAATGCCTCCACCAACCCGACAATCAGCCCTCCGACCAGGGAGCCGAGAATGCTGCCCACGCCGCCTACAGCCATTGCCACGAATCCCTTGAGAGCCAGGACCAGTCCGAGCGTTGCGACGGCAAACGTTTTTTGCGCAACAATCGGGCCGATCAGCCCGCCGAACGCACCCGCAGCGACGAAACCCAAGATGGCGAGGGCCCTCACGTTCATGCCCCTGATCGAGGCCGCTTCGGAATCTTCCGCCCGAGCAAGACCCGCGAGTCCAAGCCGCGAACGATGAATCCAGAAGTGCACCGCCACCGTTGCCACGATCGCGACAGCTATCAACACCAGTTCGTTCGGCCGGACTTGTCCGCCGAGAACCTCCCAGGTGGCATTGGGAAGAACCCTCACCTGCAACGGTTCGGGACCGTACAGCAAGAGGAGGACTCCGCTGATAATCGTGGAAGCACCGAGGGTGGTGATGAGATCAATGTGGTTACCGCTCTTTCGGAGCGGACGAACAGCGATCCGCTCTTCAAGGAAAGCAAGACCACCCGCGATCACCACCGCGATGGCGATTACCAGCGGGAGTGGGATGTTGTTCTGGGTGAGCCCCCAATAGGCGACAAACGCTCCTATCGCGATGAATTGGGAGCTCGCAAAGTTCAGTACACCACTCAGAATGAGTGTGATGTTGTAGCCGACCGCCACGATCGCGTAGATAGCGCCCATCGTCAAACCGGACCAGAGTGTCGTCATCATCTTCGTTGAGTCCTATGTCTCTCGGCTGAGGCCGAAGCTTTGTCGGCACGGAACCGCTCCACAGCTGCCGGGGACAGCTGAGGAGCGTCGAGGTAGCTGCCGTCGCTGGAAGAGTCCAACTGGTCATGCCGTCCTCTATTTGTAGAAGCCGTCTTGGCTCGGACCTGCGGGGACATAGACGAGGCTGTTCTTCCCAAGGACGGGAAAATGATTTTTGGGTGTAAAGCCGTAGGTTTTATACATCGTCCACGGGATCGGGTTCGGAGCCTTCAGTTTCTCCATGCCCGACTTCAACTGACTTGCGCTGGTACCGCCTTCTTGGGCCGCCGCAGCACCGACGATCTGCAGTGCGTCATATGCCGTGAGCGACTGCACTGCAGCCGCACCACCAATTGGCCCTTGCTCCTTTATCAATTTGAGAGCATGCTCTTCGGCTGGAAGCCAGTCACTCTTCAGGGAGAGCACGTCGACCGGTCGCTCTTGCACTTTGATTCCAACAAGCGCCTTCGGGTCGACGACTTTCGCCGGATTCGAAGCACTGATCGCCAGATCTCCGATGGTGGGGATATTCCAGCCGAGCTTATCCCGGGCTTCGAGGAGGTACCCTGCACCAGCGCCATAGGAGGAAAGAACCAGGATGTCTGGCTTTGTCGCCCTGAGTGCGTCCATTGGACCCGTCAGATCAGTTGCCGTCGCGTCGAAGGTTTCATATGTCAACGGCATTCTTGCCGCGGCCGCGGCTTCCTTAATCACTTTCAAGTTATCGGTGCCCAGAGCGTCGTTACCGGTGATGAAACCAATCGATTTCGCCCCCTCGGATTTGGCTTCCTCGACCAGATCGGGATAATTCTGATTGTTCGCTGTGGTGAAACCGAAGTGGTACGGGTACTTCGTGGGGTCGTTCAACAACAAGGACGATGAAATGGCGCCTGACACTATCCCGGCATTGGTCAGAATTGGCGCCATCGCCAATGCTTCGCCGCTGGTCGCACCTGCCCAGACCAAGTCGGGGGGTGTATCCGAATTGATCTGATCCTGCAGCAACGTGACCGCCTGCGTCGGGTCTGCCTTGTCGTCTACGACCTTGAACACGACCTGGCGGCCACCGATACCGCCTGCCGCGTTCAACTCCTTCGCGCTGGCCTTCAAACCGTTCAGCTGCTGCTGCGCGTTCACCGCGAGCGGCCCCGTCAGCGGAAGAACAACAACAAAGCTGAACGGCTTACCCCCCGAAGCGGAACTCCCGCTGTCTTCTGCAGCGGGGCTGGAACAACCCACTAATCCCGCACCCAACGCGGCCAACGCTGTCGCGGCAATGACAATTCTTCGAGTTTTCATAACCAATCGCCTCTGATCAAGTCACAAAGACAACACCCGCTAAGGCCCTGCCTGCAAGTTCATCGATGAACCAGCGCATCAAGCTAACACGAGCATTCATGGCAATCAAGAACAATATTATAAGTACAACAATATTATCTAATGGCAGAAACTTCCGCTTTACCGGGGTTTTTGCACCCTGGGTACCTGAACTCGAGCCAACAACAACTGAGAATTCTCTCAATCGAGACGGTCATCTGCGCTTGGGTCAGACTTCCACGGATTTTCATGTCACGTTCCTGCAGGCTGCGAGTCCTCGCCGACTCGAAGATCCGCGGAAACCAGGCTAGGAGGGGTGAGGAGCGGTCATCAGGCACGCCCCTCTAACGGAATCCGCACACGGTTGGCCGTCAGTCGTACAAATGCAAAAACCCCCGGATGTGAACTGCTCCCCGGGAGTTGGACTGAATAATTCAGTTTCGATTCCTGGGGAGCAGTTTTATGCATCCACGTAGTTCGTTGTCGGTGTCGTCGCGCGAAGCGGCGGTAGCGTTGTTCGAAGAGGGATTTGGCGACTCCGCCGTTGCGT
>NZ_JBFRFS010000011.1:0-176871 GCF_052114945.1 Glaciibacter sp. 2TAF33 | reverse complement strand
TCAGCGACCAGGATCTGCGCGTGCCGGTACCCGGCGTCCCCCGCCGCCAGGGCGGCGAGGGTGTCGGGGAGGGTATGCACCAGGGCCCGGGACTCCTCGAGCAGGTTCTCCGCGGACGGCGCCGGGAGCCGCAGCCCGCACCCGAGTTCAGCGACCAGCGACCGGCGGGCGATCACCGGACTCAACACCGACACCCCACGGTCACGTTCGCTGTGGACCCGGACCGCGTCGATCGCGACCGCCCGCGCCGCGAACGCGGCAGCGACCACCCGGTCCGCGTCGAACACCGCGTCCAGCAGCCGGCACTGCTCATCCAGAAACACCGCCCCCGGCGACAACCCGACACCACCCGAAACGCCGGCGACGGGCGGGACGGCGCCGGACGGGGTGGTGGTGTCCGGCCGGGTGCCTGAAATGGGGTCGGCAGGAGCGTCAGGCCGAGGCCCGGTGTCGGCGGGGACGCCCGGCCGCGTGCCGGTCGTGACATCGGGCGGCGGCGCCGGTCGGTGCCGGCCGGGTGCGACTGGTATGTTTTCCATGCCCCCAGCGTCTCACCCACCACCGACATTCCAGCGTCCGGAAATGCTTGCTGACCAGCACCTGTGGATAACTTTCGGAAGAATTTCGCCTGTGGATAACTCTCCGGCCGGCCGCCGAGGCGCCCGACTCTCGCGCCGCCCACCCGGCCTCAGCACACGCCCTGCCGAGTGTCAGCGCCGAGCCGTAAATCCGAGCCGCCAATCAGTCGCGCTGCCGAACCGTCAACCAGCCAGCGTGCCACCTGCTGGCGTGCGACCCACGGCGAGGCGGAATACATTCACCAGCCGGTAACCGCCCGCAGCCACCCGGAACCGTTGCGCCGCTTCGATCACAGTCGCTGCTCCCGCCTCAAGGCCGGCTTCGTCCTCTCCAAGCGGTAAAGCCGCCACGACATCGACGGAAACCCGCAGGCCACAGCCGATCAGCAGCATCCGGTTTCGGATCTCGGCCAGCGGCGCTCGTCGTCCGACGACGGTCGAACCCGACCGGACTCGGCCTAGTACGACGGGGAAATCAGGGTCTCCGGAACCTGCGCAGCAGCGTCGCGGTCCACGAAGAACACGGTGCGCCGCCGACCCTTGATTCCGGCGACAGGCACCTCGTCGCGGCTCGCGCCGGCCAGCGCCAGGCCGAGCGCAGAGGCCTTATCGGACCCGGCGAGAACCAGCCACACCCGCTCCGACGCGTTGATCACCGGCCGGGTGAGGCTGAGCCTCTCTGGCGGCGGCTTGGGCGAGTTGCGGACCGCGATCACCGGGGCATCCGTTTCACGGATACCGGCCAGGTGCGGGAAGAGCGAGGCCACGTGACCGTCCGGCCCGACGCCGAGGAACGTGATGTCGAACCGCGGGAACGGCTCACCCTCCGGAGCCGCCGCGGCCAGTTCGTCGGCGTAACGCGCGGCCGCCGCGTCCAGGTCGATCCCGTCATCAGCGGATGCGAACGGGTGAATGTTCCCGGTGGGCACGTTGATGTGGTCCAAAAGCGCGGTACGGGCCTGGAGCTCGTTGCGCTCCGGGTCGTCCCTGCCGAGCCAGCGCTCATCGCCCCACCAGAAACTGATCTTCGACCAGTCGATCGTGTCCCGCGCCGACGAGTCGTTGATGGCGGCGAGCACCATGATTCCCAGCGAGCCGCCGGTGAGCACGATATGCGCGGTTTCCTGGTCGTCCAGGATGTCGACCGTCTTGGTGATGAAGCGAGCAGCGATAGCCGCTGCGAGCGTCTCCTTGTCGGCGGCGACTAAGACGCGTCGTTCATTTGTCACGCTGGGGCTCCAGACTGCTCTGAGACGGCGGTGTCGAGTTGCGGCAAGCCGCGAACGATAACCTCACCGTACAGCTCATCGGGGTCGAGACGGCGTAATTCGTCGGAGAGGCAGTCGCGCAGGTTCCGCCGTTTGAGCGTCATGTCCTGCAGCGGCTGGCCGGGCTGGGTGAGGGTCGCGACATCCGGCACGTCCCTGACCAGCGAGATGACGCCAGACTCCCGGGTGAGGTGAACGCCGTGGATGCCGTTGGCCAGCGGTCCGCGGGTGAGTTCGTAGTCCACTGGGACCTTCAGCGCCAGGTGCAGCCAGGCGGCCAGCAGGGTGGTCGAGGGGGAGTCAGCGGCGCCTGACACCTCGACGGCGGTGACCGGCTGGAACGGCGGCTGGTCGAGGACCGCGGCCAACTGCGCCCGCCACAGGGTGAGCCGGGTCCAGGCGAAGTCGGTATCGCCCGGGCGATAACTGGAGCACAGCCTGTGCAGTGCTGCCTGCGGGTCGGGCTGCGCCGACGCGTCGGTGATCCGGCGGTAGGCGATCCGCCCGAGCGGCGACTCCGCCGGCACCTCGGGCGCGACGCCGGGCCACCAGGCCACGACAGGCGCATCGGGGAGCAGCAGGCCGGTGACCAGGCTCTCCGGGTCGCTGGCCGCATCACCGTAAGCGCGCAGCACGATGACCTCGCTGGCGCCGGCGTCGCCGCCGACGCGGATCTCGGCGTCAACGCGAGGTTCCGGTTTCTGCGCCGTCTCGCTGCTCGGGTCAGCGGTGGAGACGACGATGACCCGCATCGGGTGCTCGCGGGACGCGTCGTTCGCGGCCTCGATGGCCTCCTCCTCGTGTCCCATCGTGGACGAGATGACGAGCGTCAGCACCCGGCCGAGTGCGACGGCGCCGCCCTCTTCACGGATGCGCACCAGCGCTTTCGAAATCTTGCTGGTCGTGGTGTCAGGAAGGTCGACAATCATGGGCGTCTCCATTTGCGGCCGTCACGGGCCATCAGCTCATCGGAGGAATCAGGGCCCCAGGTGCCGGGGCGGTACTGCTCGGGCTGCCCCTGGGTCGCCCAGAACTCCTCGATCGGGTCGAGGATCTTCCAGGAGAGCTCCACCTCCTCATGGCGCGGGAACAACGGCGGGTCACCGAGCAGCACGTCCAGGATCAGCCGTTCGTAGGCCTCGGGGCTGGCCTCGGTGAACGCGTGGCCGTAGCCGAAGTCCATCGTGACGTCGCGCACCTGCATGCCCACACCGGGCACTTTGGAGCCGAACCGGATGGTGACGCCCTCATCGGGCTGCACCCGGATCACCAGGGCGTTCTGCCCGAGGTTGGCCGTGTGGCCCTCCTCGAACAGGTACTGCGGGGCCCGCTTGAACACCACGGCGATCTCCGTGACGCGGCGTCCCAGCCGCTTGCCCGCCCGCAGGTAGAACGGCACACCCGCCCAGCGGCGGGTCGCGACGGTCAGCCGCAGCGCCGCGTAGGTCTCGGTCACGGACTGCGGGTCCATGCCGTCCTCGTCCAGGAAGCCGGCCACCTCTTCACCGCCCTGCCAGCCGCCGGCGTACTGCCCGCGGGCGGTTCCGGTTGCCAGATCTTCTGGCAACCGCACCGATGCGAGCACCTTCTCCTTCTCGGTGCGGAGGTCGGCGGCGTCGAAGGAGATCGGCTCTTCCATGGCGGTGAGCGCGAGCAGTTGCAGCAGGTGGTTCTGGATGACATCGCGGGCAGCGCCGATGCCGTCGTAGTAGCCGGCGCGACCGCCGACCCCGATGTCCTCAGCCATGGTGATCTGCACGTGGTCGACGGAATCGGCGTTCCAGATCGGCTCGAACAGCTGGTTCGCGAAGCGCAGCGCCAGGATGTTCTGCACCGTCTCCTTGCCCAGGTAGTGATCGATGCGGAAAACGGAGTCGGCAGGGAACACCGACTCCACCACGCTGTTCAGTTCGCGAGCGGTCTTCAGGTCGCTGCCGAATGGTTTCTCGATCACCACGCGCCGCCACTGGTCGTCCTTCTGGTCGGCCAGGCCGGAACGGCGCAGCTGCTCGGTGACCTGTGGGAACGCCTTCGGCGGGATCGACAGGTAGAACGCGTGGTTGCCCATGGTTCCCCGGTCCCGGTCCAGGGCCTCGATGGTCTCCTTGAGCAGTTCGAACGCCTTGTCGTCGTCGAAGCTTCCGGGGACGAAGCGGATGCCCTCGGCCAACTGCGCCCAGACGTCCTCATGGAACTCGGTGCGTGAGTATTCCTTGACCGCATCGTGGACGACCTTCATGAAGTCCTGGTCGTCCCAGTCCCTCCGGGCGAATCCGACCAGGGCGAAGCCCGGTGGAAGCAGTCCCCGGTTGGCGAGGTCGTAGACCGCGGGCATGAGTTTCTTCCGCGAGAGGTCGCCGGTCACGCCGAAGATCACGAGGCTGGACGGCCCCGCGATGCGGTTCAGGCGGTAGTCGGACGGCGAACGCAGCGGATTGAACTCCGGGGTGATTTCCACCGGGGACATGCAGCTCCTTCTCTGGGAGAGTGCGACAGGTGCTGCTTAGCGCAGCGCGTCGAACAGGGTATCGACGTTGCGGGCCGGGTCCGTCAGGGTGAGGGTGAGAACGGGTCGACCGTGTTCGGCGAGCACGCTCGCGTCTCCGCTCGCCTGCGCCTGGACGAGTTCACCGAAGGTGAACGGGCGGCCGGGGATGTCGAGGTCTTCCGCCGGGGTGGCAAGGATTTGAAGGAACACGCCGTTCGCGGGTCCGCCCTTGTGGTACTGGCCGGTCGAGTGCAGGAAGCGCGGGCCCCAGCCGAAGGTGACCGGTCGCTTCGCCAGGGTCGCAAGAAGATCGCGCACCTCGGCGAGTTGCGGCAGCGCCAAACGATCGACGTAGGCCTGGACGGCGACGTAGCCGTCCGGCCCCAGCTCTTCGAGCAGGGCGTCGACGGCCGAGCCGAGATCGCTCGCCGCACCGATGACGTGGGGCGTGCCGCGCACCTCGATCCCATCCGAGACGAATGCGGCAGGTTCCGGCTCCGGCTGGGCGTCGAGCAGCCCGCGGGTGGCGATCTTGGCGGATTCGACATCCGGCTGGTCGAACGGGTTGATGTCGAGCAGGCGCCCGGCAACGGCTACCGCGTACTCCCAGACCAGGAACTGGGCACCGAGGGTGCCGCTGACGCGGATCTCGTCGCGTCCGCCGTGGTCGGCGAACAGTTCGGTCCCGGCGTCGTCGACAACCCGCAGCACCTGCACGTCGGGAAGATCGAGCGCCAGTTCCGGTGCCTCCGTGCCGAGGACGACGGGGAGGATCCCGGTGCCCTGCTTGCCGGTGGACTCGGCGATCAGTTGCTCAGCCCAGTCGGCGAAACCGACAATGTGGGTGCCGTCGGCGACGATAGCGAGCTTGTCGCGGCGCGGGGTGGCTGCCGAGATGGCGGCGCCCAGCACCAGGCCGGGGTTGTCAGGGGCGTCAACGGCCAGGGCGACCGAGATCGCCTCGGCTTCGTCGAGGAGTTCCGCGATGTCGACGCCGGCCAGGCCGGACGGGACCAGGCCGAACGCCGTGAGCGCGGAGTAGCGCCCCCCGACGGTCGGGTCGGCGTTGAAGACGCGATAGCCGGCGGCGGTAGCGGATGCCTCGAGGGGCGACCCCGGGTCGGTCACGACCACGATCCGCTCGGCCGGGTTGATGCCGGCCGCTTCGAACGCGCGGCGGAACACACGCAACTGGCTGTCGGTCTCGACCGTTGAGCCTGACTTGGAGGACACCACCAGCGCGGTGGACTCCAGCCGGTCGTTCAGGGCGGCCAGGACCTGGCCCGGTGCTGTCGCATCGAGCACGGTCAGCTCCACACCTGCGGTCTGGGTGATCACCTCGGGCGCCAGCGATGACCCGCCCATGCCCGCCAGTGCTATGTGGTCAACGCCGGCGGCGTTCAGCGACTCACGCAGGGCGAGGATCTCGGCGATCAGCGGACGCGACACCGAAACGGATTCGGTCCAGCCGAGGCGCTTGGAGGATTCATCCTCCGCGGCAGGGCCCCACAGTGTGGGGTCCAGTGCGGTGATCCCGGATGCGACGAGGTCGTCGACCAGGGCGGGCACCGCGGTGCGGACGGCCTCGGCCGCCGCACCGCTCACCGAGATGCGGAAGCTCATCGCGCCTGCGCCTTGGCGCCGGCGGTCTCCAGCGTCTGCGCGACGGTGTCGAGCAGCTCGCCCCAGGAGACGACGAACTTGGACACGCCTTCCTGCTCGAGCAGCTGGGTGACCTCGTCGTAGGAGATGCCCTGTGCGGCGATGGCGTCGAGTACGGCGTTGGCCGCCTCGTAGGAACCGGTGACGGTGTCGCCGGTGATCACGCCGTGGTCGAAGGTGGCGAGCATGGTCTTCTCCGGCATGGTGTTGACGACCTCGGGGGCGACCAGGTTGGTCACGTAGAGGGTGTCGGGCAGGCTCGGGTCCTTGACGCCGGTGGACGCCCACAGCGGGCGCTGTTTGTTGGCGCCGGCGGCGATGAGCCCCTGGGCGCGCTCGGTGGCGAAGGCCTGCTCATACACCTGGTACGCCAACTGGGCGTTGGCGATGCCGGCCTTGCTCTTGAGCGCGAGGGCTTCATCGGTTCCGATCGCGACCAGGCGTTTGTCGATCTCGGTATCGACCCGCGACACGAAGAACGAGGCCACCGAGTGGATCGTGGACAGGTCGTGCCCGGCGGCCTTGGCCTTCTCGAGCCCGGCGAGGTACGCGTTGATGACCTGGCGGTGGCGCTCGAGGCTGAAGATCAGCGTGACGTTGACGCTGATGCCCTCGGCGATGGTCGCGGTGATCGCGGTGAGCCCTTCAACCGTGGCCGGGATCTTGATCATCGCGTTGGGGCGGTTGACCTTGGTCCACAGCTCCTTGGCCTGCTCGATGGTTCCGGCGGCGTCGTGGGCGAGCCCTGGCTCCACCTCGATCGAAACCCGTCCGTCGGTGCCGCCGGTGCGGTCGTAGACCGGACGGAAGATGTCGCTGGCGGTGGCCACGTCGTGGGTGGTGATGTCGAAGACGGCGTCGTGCACGCTGCTGCCGGCCGCGGCCAGCTCAGCGAGGTGCTCGTCGTAGGCGTTGCCTGTGGCCAGCGCTGTTGCGAAGATCGTCGGGTTGGTGGTCACACCGACCACGTTCTTCTCATCGATCAGCTGCTGCAGGCCACCGGAGACGATGCGCTCGCGCGACAGGTCGTCCAGCCAAATGCTGACGCCGGCAGCGGAGAGTTCGGCGAGGGGAGTGTTCTGGGTCATTGTACTTTTCTCCTTGGGTAACGAACTGCGTTGTGTGCGTGGCGCTCAGTTGGCGGCGAGAGTTTCCTTGGCGGCGGCCACGACGGCATCCGTTGTGATACCGAACTTCTGGAACAGGGTCTTGTAGTCAGCGGATGCGCCGAAGTGCTCGATCGAGACGCTGCGGCCCCGGTCGCCGACGTAGCCACGCCAGGTCAGCGCCAGGCCGGCCTCGACGGAGACGCGGGCGGTGACGGATGCCGGCAGCACCGATTCGCGGTACTCGTCGGACTGCTCCTCGAACCATTCGAGGCTCGGGGCGGAGACCACGCGGGCGTTGATGCCGTCGGCCTTGAGCTGCTCGCGGGCGTTGACGGCCAGCTGCACCTCGGAGCCGGTGGCGATGATGATGACATCCGGGCTGCCGTTCGCGGCTTCGGCCAGCACGTATGCGCCCTTGACGGTGTTCTCCGCGGAGGCGAAGACGTCGCCGGATGCTTCGCCGGTTCCGCGCTCGAACACCGGGATGTTCTGACGGGTGAGGGCGATGCCCGCCGGGCCGTTACGACGGGCGAGCAGGTTCTTCCAGGCCCAGGCCACTTCGTTGGCGTCGCCGGGGCGCACCACGTCGAGCCCCGGGATGGCACGCAGCGTGGCCAGCTGTTCGATCGGCTGGTGGGTGGGCCCGTCTTCGCCGAGCGCGACGGAGTCGTGCGTCCAGACGAAGATCGACGGTGCCTTCATCAGCGCGGCCAGGCGCACCGCGGGGCGCATGTAGTCGCTGAAGATGAGGAACGTGCCACCGTACGGGCGGGTGTTGCCGTGCAGCACGATGCCGTTGAGGATCGCGGCCATGGCGTGCTCGCGGATTCCGAAGTGCAGCACGCGGCCGTACTTGTTGCCGGTCCACTCGTGGGTGGAGCGCTCGCTCGGGACGAACGAGGCGGCCGTGGTGATGGTGGTGTTGTTGGACTCGGCGAGGTCGGCGGAACCGCCCCAGAGCTCGGGGATCACACCGGCGAGTGCGTTCAGGACCTTGCCGGATGCCGCGCGGGTGGAGATCTCGGTGCCGCCGTCGAAGACGGGGAGGGCCTCATCGACTCCCTCCGGCAGGTCGCCGGAGAGGATGCGGTCCAGCAGCACCTTGTTCTCGGGGTTGGCCTCGGCCCACGCGTCGAACTTCTGGTTCCACTCGGCGTGCTGCTCTGCACCGCGCTCGAGGGCCTTGCGGGTGTGGGCGATGACCTCGTCTGCGACCTCGAAGTTCTGCTCGGGGTCGAATCCGAGCACCTCCTTGACCGCTGCGAGCTCCTCGGCCCCGAGCGCGGAGCCGTGGATCTTGCCGGTGTTCTGCTTCTTCGGGCTGGGCCAGCCGATGATGGTCTTCAGGATGATCAGCGACGGCTTGTCGGTGACGGCCTTGGCCGCCTCGATCGCGGCGTGGAGTTCCTGGATGTCTTCGACGTAGACGCCGGTCTTCTTCCAGTCGACCGTCTGCACGTGCCAGTGGTAGGCCTCGTACCGCTTCGCGACGTCCTCGGTGAAGGCGATGTCGGTGTCGTCCTCGATCGAGATCTGGTTGCTGTCGTAGATCGCGATCAGGTTCCCGAGCTCCTGGTGGCCGGCCAGTGAGGATGCCTCGCTGGTGATGCCCTCCTCCAGGTCGCCGTCGCTGGCGATGGTGTAGATGAAGTGGTCGAACGGGCTGGTGCCGTCGGCGGCCTCAGGGTCGAACAGGCCACGCTCGAAGCGGGCGGCGTATGCGAAGCCCACGGCGGAGGAGAGGCCCTGACCGAGCGGCCCGGTGGTGATCTCCACGCCGTCGGTGTGTCCGTACTCGGGGTGCCCGGGGGTGAGGGAGCCCCAGGTGCGGAGGGCCTTGAGGTCGTCAAGTTCCAGGCCGTAACCACCGAGGTACAACTGCACGTACTGCGTCAGTGAGCTGTGGCCCGCGGAGAGCACGAAGCGGTCGCGACCGATCCAGGTGTTGTCGGACGGGTCCCGGCGCATGACCTTCTGGAACAAGAGGTACGCGGCGGGAGCGAGGCTCATGGCAGTGCCAGGATGACCATTTCCAACCTTCTCCACGGCATCCGCTGCCAAAACGCGCGCGGTGTCTACTGCCTTGTCGTCAATGGAATCCCACTGCAATGCTGCCACTTGATCTTGACCCTTCTGAAAAGAAGGAGGGCGGGTTGCCTGCAACCCGCTCCCCATCGCGTCTAACTGAGCTGAGGTGTAGCGCGCCGGAGACATCATCGGCATCGTGCGTGTGCCCGGAACTCGATTGCGGATTCCAGAAGCACCCACATCGTTTGGCGAGCATCTCCCAGTATAGGCTCCGGCCTTCGTCAGGTGTCGGTCCGTGACGCGGACGGCCAACCGCGGCGATGGCCTAGAATTGGCTCGTCAGCACAAGTGTAAGAGGAGCAATGGACGTTGCCGTAGAGCCCCGCACGACGAACCACCGTCGGAGCCTCAAGCGCACCGTCGGCGCATACATCGCCTTGACGAAGCCGCGCGTGATCGAGCTGCTGCTGGTCGTGACGGCGCCGACCATGATCCTCGCGCAGAACGGCATCCCGAGTCTCTGGCTGATGCTCGCCACCCTGGTCGGCGGCGCGTTGAGCGCCGGATCCGCCGGCGCGTTCAACTGCTACCTGGACCGCGACCTCGACCGGCTGATGAAGCGCACCGAGAATCGTCCCCTGGTCACGGGGGAGCTGACCGACCGGCAGGCGCTGGTGTTTGCGTGGGTGCTCGGCGCGGCATCGATCGCCTGGCTCTGGGTGTTCACCAACGCTCTGGCCGCGGCGTTGTCTTTCGCCGCAATCGTGCTGTACGTGGTGCTGTACACGATGATCCTCAAGCGCCGTACCGCCCAGAACATCGTCTGGGGCGGCTTGGCCGGCTGCATGCCCGTTCTGATCGGCTGGGCAGCCGTGACCAACGATCTGTCCTGGCCGCCGTTCATCCTGTTCGCGATCATCTTCCTCTGGACGCCACCGCACTACTGGCCGCTGTCGATGAAGTATCGCGATGACTACCGCGCCGCCGGGGTGCCGATGCTCTCCGTCGTGCGTGGCCGCGTGCAGGTCGGCCTGCAGGTCATCCTCTATGCCTGGGCGACCGTAGCGTGCTCGCTGCTGCTGATCCCGGTCGCGGGAATGGGCATCACCTACAGTTTCATCGCCCTGGTGGTGGGCGCCTGGTTCATCTACGAGACCCACCGGCTGTACAACCTCGCCATCCGCCACGAGCACGTGTCGCCGATGCGGGTCTTCCACGGCTCCATCGCCTATCTCACCCTGGTCTTCGTGGCTGTCGGCGTCGACCCGCTGCTGCCGTTCTGAGGTTCGCGCCGCGGTACTAGCGCTGCGTTGTACTGGCGCTGGCGCTACCTTGCTGGCGCTACCTTACTGGCGCGACCTTGCTGGCCTTGGCGTACTGGCGCTGGTGCGTTGCCGATCCGCGAGCCCGTCGGTATCGCCGGCAAGCGGATGCCATGGGTGCCGCGGTACCGTCGCGCTGAGGATTTGACCACGCGCGCATGGCCTGCCATCCGCGCGAGCAGGAAACCGCAGCGCGAGCGGGAAACCGCAGCGCGAGCAGGAAACCGCAGCGCGAGCGGGAAACCGCAGTGCGAGCGTTACCGCGGTCGAGCGGATGCCTCGGGTGCGGTCGCTCTGCCGGCGGCGCCGTCCACCGACCGGCCGGGTGACACCGGCGCCCGGAGGTTCAGCAGCACCGCGGTCATCGCGGCGACCAGGATGCAGGCGAGCACCATGTGCACGCCGACCAGGAGCGGCGGGAGCCCCGTGTTGGCCTGGAGCAGTCCGACTCCGATCTGCACCAGCTCAACCGCCAGCAGCAGCGCGGTCCAGCCCCGCACGGCAAGCCGGAGGCGGTATGCGGCGACCACCAGCAGCACCGTGAGCACGAACGCGGTGTAGGCCGGCCAGCTGTGCACGTGCTGCAGGAACTCCGAATCCAGGTCATTGCGCCGCGCACCGGCATCCCCGGCGTGCGGGCCCGAACCCGTGGTCAGGATCCCCACCACGACGGTGACCGCCACGGCAATCGCGGTCAACTGCGAAACAGTGGCGAACCAGGCCGGCGCCCGGAGCATCCGCTCACCGGGCACGGTGGCCACCCGGTACAGGAACGTCGTGCAGAGCACGGTGAGGCCCGCTGAAACCACGAAGTGCAGCCCCACCACGTACGGGTTGAGCTGGGTGAGGACGGTGATCCCGCCGATGATCGCCTGGGCCGGGATGCCGAGACCGGCCAACAGGGTCAGCCAGAACAAGTCGGGGCGTTGCTTCCGCAGCCGCAGGATCGCGACGAACGCGAGGATCGCGAGCAGGCCGAGTGCGACGCCGAGCACCCGGTTGCCGAACTCGATGATGCCGTGGATGCCCATTTCCGGGGTATTCACGAACGAGTCTTCCGAACACTTCGGCCAGGTGGGGCACCCGAGCCCTGAGCTGGTCAGGCGCACCAGCCCACCGGTTCCGACCAGCAGGATCTGCGCCACGAGATAAACCCAGGCAATCACCCGCAGGCGTCCGTCGACGCGATCGGGCAGCCATGACACCAAGCGCTTCACCAGTTCAGATCCATTCCTCGAAAACATGCGTTCGTATGCGCTGCATGTGAAAACGCCGTGCAATCGCTATATATCCGGGTCGCACCCTGTAGAATTAGGTGTTTCACGGGTGCACCCGCTACTCGATGCGACAGGCAGGCGCGACATGCGTTCGCCATCCGTGTCCGTGAACATCTTAGGTACGCAACGTAGCCGTCCACACAATCCATTGCTTGGTTGTGCCCCGCTGGAGGCATGCCCGGGAATGACCGGACTGATATCCGGGTTGTTGTGGGTGGGAGAAGAGGTAGACATGTCGGACGTTTTGCTAGACCGCCCCGAACTGAACAGTCTCGGGGTGTACGAGTTCGGCTGGTCCGACTCCGACGCTGCCGGCGCATCCGCCAAACGCGGTATCTCGCCAGAGGTCGTCGCCGACATCTCTCGCCTGAAGAACGAACCAGAGTGGATGCTCAAGCGCCGTCTCAAGGCACTGCAGCTGTTCGAGCGCAAGCCCATGCCCACCTGGGGAGCCGACCTCTCCGACATCGACTTCGACAACATCAAGTACTTCGTGCGGTCGACCGAGAAGCAGGCCCAGACCTGGGAAGACCTGCCAGACGACATCAAGAACACCTATGAGAAGCTCGGCATCCCCGAGGCCGAGCGCTCGCGCCTCGTCGCCGGCGTCACGGCCCAGTACGAGTCCGAGGTGGTCTACCACCAGATCCGGGAAGACCTGACCGCCCAAGGTGTCATCTTCACCGACACCGACACGGCGCTCCGCGAATACCCCGAGGTCTTCGAGGAGTACTTCGGCACCGTCATCCCCAGCGGAGACAACAAGTTCGCAGCGCTCAACACTGCGGCATGGTCCGGCGGCTCCTTCGTCTACGTGCCGCCCGGCGTGCACGTCGAGATCCCGCTCCAGGCTTACTTCCGCATCAACACCGAGAACATGGGCCAGTTCGAGCGCACGCTGATCATCGCCGACGAGGGCAGCTACGTGCACTACATCGAGGGGTGCACCGCGCCCATCTACACCTCAGACTCGCTGCACTCCGCGGTCGTGGAGATCGTGGTGAAGAAGAACGCCCGGGTGCGCTACACCACCATCCAGAACTGGTCGAACAACGTCTACAACCTTGTCACCAAGCGGGCGACGGCTGCCGAAGGCGCCACCATGGAATGGGTCGACGGCAATATCGGCTCCAAGGTGACCATGAAGTACCCGTCGATCTACCTGATGGGCGAGCACGCCAAGGGCGAGACGCTGTCCGTGGCGTTCGCCGGCCCCGGCCAGCACCAGGACGCGGGCGCCAAGATGGTGCACATGGCGCCGTACACCCAGTCGTCGATCGTCTCCAAGTCGATCGCGCGCGGCGGCGGTCGCTCCGGGTACCGCGGCGAGGTGCGCATCGACGCGACGGCGCACCACTCCTCGAACTCCGTCATCTGTGATGCGCTGCTCGTGGACACCCAGTCGCGCTCCGACACCTACCCGTCCATCGACATCCGCGTCGACGACGTCAAGCTCGGCCACGAGGCCACGGTCTCGAAGGTCAGCGAAGAGCAACTCTTCTACCTGATGAGCCGCGGCATGCCCGAGACCGAGGCCATGGCCATGATCGTGCGCGGCTTCATCGAACCCATCGCCAGGGAGCTCCCGATGGAGTACGCCCTGGAGCTCAACAAGCTCATTGAAATGGGCATGGAAGGATCCGTCGGCTAAATGTCTGCTGTATCAACATCTTCAGCCCTTCCCACAGCAGAACAGCACGGCATCAAGGAGCACTCCGACGGTCGTTTCGGGTTCGTCCCCGTGCAGACCCGCTCCGAGCGGTTCAAGAGCGTGGACGTGGCCGACTTCGGGCCGGTCACCGGCCGCGAGGCCGTCTGGCGCTTCTCGCCGGTGGCGAAGTTCACCGACCTCACCGCCGGCGAACTCGACGGCTCGACGTACCCGGTCGATACGACGGATGCCGCCGGCAGCGGCGTGTCCGGAGCCGCGCCCGGGGGAGTCGCGCCTGGGGGAGTCGCGCCTGGGGGAGTCACCGTTGAGTGGGTGGGCCGCGACGACGCCCGCATCGGGCAGGCCGGGCAACCGGAAGAGCGCGCCTCCGCCAACGCCTGGAGCTCGTTCGACTCTGCCCTCGCGATCACCGTCAGCGGGGAGGAACCGCAGGAATTCACCCTCACCCGTTCAGAGCTCGGAACCGCCCCGCGCGGCGCCCACACCATCATCGAGGCCAAGCCGTTCAGCCAGGCCGTCATCATCCTGGAAAACCTCGGCCAGGCCCGGCTCAGCGAGAACGTCGAGATCATCCTCGGCGAATCCTCGAACCTCACCGTGGTCAGCCTGCAGGAGTGGGACGACAGCGCGGTGCACCTGACCAACCACTTCGCATCCGTCGGCCGTGACGCCAGGCTCAAGCACGTCGTGGTCTCGCTCAGTGGCAGCATCGTGCGGGTCAACCCGTCGGTGCACCTGGTCGGGTCGGGTTCGGACATCGAGGCCCTCGGCCTGTACTTCGCCGACGCCGGCCAGCACCTCGAACAGCAGGTGTACATCAACCACGACGCCCCGCACAGCCGCAGCCGGGTCACCTACAAGGGCGCCCTGCAGGGCGAGGGCGCGCGCACCGTCTGGATCGGCGACGTCCTGATCAGCAACACGGCCACCGGAACCGACAGTTACGAGCAGAACCGAAACCTGGTGCTGACCGAGGGCACCCGCGCCGACTCGGTCCCCAACCTGGAGATCGAGACCGGCGACATCCTCGGCGCCGGGCACGCGAGCGCCACCGGTCGGTTCGACGACGAGCAGCTGTTCTACCTGCAGGCCCGTGGCATCCCGGAGGACGAGGCTCGTCGCCTCGTCGTGCGCGGCTTCCTCACCGAGATCGTGCAACAGCTCGGCGTCCCCCACCTGCAAGAGCGGCTGAACGCCGCCATTGAAGCCGAGCTGCTCGGTACGGAGGGGAAGTAGCCATGCCCGGAATCAAGATCTGCGCATTCGACGACCTCGAAGCCGACCAGCCCGTGAAGATCGAGATCGACGGCATCCCGATCGCCCTGGTCCGGGACGCCGCCGGGGACGTGTTCGCCATCGGCGACACCTGCACCCACGGCGACATCTCGCTCTCCGAGGGCTTCGTCGAGGACGCTCCCTCGTCCGGAAGGGACGATGGGCCCTCCCTCGAATGCTGGGCCCACGGCTCCAAGTTCTCCCTCCGCACCGGCAAGCCGCTCACGCTGCCTGCCTACGAACCCGTCCCGGTCTACCAGGTCAGCCTGGTCGACGGCGACGTCTACATCGACCCCACTGTCATCCTGGCCGTCTAGCACCAGCACGCCAGCGCCAGAAGAGAAAGAGTTCACGAATCAATGTCTGTTCTTGAGATCAAAGACCTGCACGTCAGCGTCGAAACCGACCAGGGCACCAAGCACATCCTGCGCGGCGTCGACCTGAGCATCCAAGAGGGCGAGATCCACGCCATCATGGGGCCGAACGGTTCCGGCAAGTCCACCCTCGCGTACACGATCGCCGGCCACCCGAAGTACCACGTGGAAAGCGGATCGATCACCCTGGACGGCGCTGACGTGCTGGCGATGACCGTCGACGAGCGCGCCCGGGCCGGCCTCTTCCTGGCGATGCAGTACCCGGTGGAGATCCCCGGCGTCACCGTCACCAACTTCCTCCGCACCGCCAAGACCGCGATCGACGGCGAAGCGCCGGCCATCCGGGGCTGGATCAAGGACGTGCGCGAGTCGATGTCGAACCTGCGGATGGACAAGAGCTTCGCCGAGCGCAACGTCAACGAGGGCTTCTCCGGCGGCGAGAAGAAGCGCAACGAGATCCTGCAGCTCGAACTGCTGAAGCCCAAGTTCGGCATCCTCGACGAGACCGACTCCGGCCTCGACGTCGACGCGCTCAAAATCGTCTCGGAGGGCGTCAACCGGGCCAAGGCCAACACCGGCCTCGGCGTGGTGTTGATCACCCACTACACGCGGATCCTGCGCTACATCAAGCCCGACTTCGTGCACGTGTTCGTGGCCGGCCGGATCGCCGAGCAGGGCGGCGCCGAACTCGCCGACCGGCTCGAGGACGAGGGCTACGATCGCTATTTGGTCGACACGAACGTAGGCTAGAAGCATGGTTTCCACACTCAGCCCGGCGCGCTTCGATGAAATCGAAGAGGCGCTCAAAGACGTCATGGACCCCGAGCTCGGCATCAACGTCGTCGACCTCGGGCTCATTTACGACCTCGGCTGGGATGACGAGAACGACGCTCTCATCATCCACATGACCCTCACCTCGGCCGGCTGCCCGCTGACCGACGTGCTCGAGGAGCAGACCGCCCAGGCCCTTGACGGAGTCGTCGAACAGTTCCGGATCAACTGGGTCTGGATGCCGCCGTGGGGTCCCGAGAAGATCACCGACGACGGCCGCGACATGATGCGCGCACTCGGCTTCGCCATCTAGGCCCCTCCTCCGCCCCTTCGCCGAGAACGCACTTGTTGGGCTTATGAACGCCTTATAACCCCAACAAGTGCGTTCTCGCGTGCGGGGGTGCGCACCAGCTGGTCGGCGATGTATGCGGCATCCCGACCAACGCCGCCGAGGAGTCCCGAGGTCAGCGCGTACTGGAACGGGATCCCGACGAAGTAGAGCCCCGGCAGGGCGCCGACCACGCCGCGCTCGTGCACGGGCCAGCCGCGCTGATCCACCTCGAGGCCGTCAAGCCAGCTGAAGTCCGGCCGGTAGCCGGTGGCCCAAATGATCGTTGCCGGTTGCACCGCGCGCCCCTCGACGACCGGCCAGCCATCGGCCGTGCCCTCTACCCGGCCGCGGCGCTCCACTCCGGCCCGGTCCACCTGGTCCATCGACACCCGGATCAGCGGCGCACCACGGTTCAGGAAGCCCGCGGCCGCCCGGCGTCCCATCGGCGTCGACCGGGTCAGGACCGAGCTCACGAATCGCCAGTACAGGCCCCCCGCACGCTTGAACAGGACCTCCGGGATGTGCACGGTGGGGCGACCAGCGAGTACCACCCGGTGCGTCGCCGCGAGCTCGATGGCGATTTCCGCACCGGATGTCCCCGCTCCGACCACGAGCACGTCGCCGGCCGGCAACTGCGCCGGATTCCGATACTCGGACGCGTGCAATTGCCGGATTCCCTCTCGGAGGCCGGCGGCCAATTCGGGAGTGCGAGGGAGGTCGTTGGTGCCGGTAGCGACCACGACATTGTCGGCGGTGATGGGTCCGGCGTCAGTGTCGAGCCGCCAGGCCGGCCGGATCGACGCACTGCCGTCATTCGCAGGGCGAGCGGATGCGCCGGCGGGTGCGCTGCGGGCCGCGCGCGTGACGCTTCGGCCGAGTTCCACCCGCAGCCCGAATACCGACGCGTAGTCCTCCAGGTAGCCGGCCACCTCGTCCTTCGTCGGAACGCTCCCACGGGCAGCGGGAAACGGCAGGTCAGGGAGCGCGTCGTACTGGGCCGGCGTGAACAACCGAAGCGAGTCCCAGCGCCGGCGCCAGGACTCCCCGATGCGCGGGTTCCTCTCCAGGATCAGGTAGCCCTGGCCGCGCCGGGACAGTTCGCGGCCCACGGCCAACCCGGCCTGCCCGCCGCCCACGACGACGGTGGGAATGTGTGTGATCTCCGACATGATGAGCCTCCGTTGCCTCACGCAGTGCCCCCCGATGCAGTCTTAGAATACCATTCTATGGATTAGAACGCTATTCTAATTAGATGGACGATCCCAGTCATAGCCCCGCCAGCGCCCCGCAACCCGCAGCGACCCCCACCGAGTCACCGGTTCCCACTCGGCGCAGCCGACGAGCCATGCAGACCCTTGCGATGAAGACCGACATCGCCGAGGCAGCCCGGGCGCTCATGCTTGAGCGCGGTTACGTGGCGACCTCGATCGGCGCGATCGCCGACGAGGCCGGTGTCGCGGTGCAGACGATCTACAACTCGATCGGCAACAAGTCCGACGTGTTGTCGGCGGTCCTCGACCTGGCCGCGGCCGGACCCGCAGCACCGAGCCTGGTGCCCGCGGTGATGCGCGAGCGGATCGCCGCCACCCGGACCCCGCCCGACGTGATCGCGGTACTCGCCGACTGGTTCGCTGAAGTGCACGTGCGCACCGCGGCGGTGTTCCAGGTGATCGCCCAGGCGGCGGCCGTCGACCCCGAGATCGCGAAGCTGGAGCAGCGCCGGGCCACCCAGCGGCTGGTGAACTACGGCGAGGCGGCGGCGGCACTCCGCGAGCGGCGGGGCCTTCGCCGGGGACTCAGCGACCACGAGGCGGCAGCGCTGATCTGGTCGATCGGGCACCCGCAGGTGTACCGCACCCTGGTCGGTGACGTCGGCTGGTCGTTGGACGCCTACCGCAGCTGGCTTCGCACCGCACTCACGGCCGCCCTGAGCTAGAAAACCCCCAAGCCCGCCGACGCGGCACCAGGCCCGGCGACGAGCAAATATACTAGAGAGTTGGCCCGGTCGGGCCGCTCACCCCCACTACCTTTCTGAACGGACCATTGCTGTGCTCAATGTGCAAGATCTCGAGATCCGAGTCGGAGCTCGCGTGCTCATGGAGGACGTCAATTTCCGTGTCTCGAACGGCGACAAGATCGGCCTCGTCGGCCGCAACGGCGCCGGCAAGACCACGCTGACCAAGACCCTGGCGGGGGAGACCCTGCCCACGAAGGGGCACATCGAACGCTCCGGCGAGATCGGCTACCTCCCGCAGGACCCACGATCGGGCGACCCGGAGATGCTGGCCCGCACGCGCATCCTGGACGCGCGCGGCCTCGGCACGATCGCACTGGGCATGCAGAAGTCCGGCCTCGACATGGGCAGCGCAGACCCGAAGGTCAGCGCCGCGGCGATGAAGAAGTACGGCAGCCTGACCGACCAGTTCAACGCCCTCGGCGGGTACGCCGCCGAAGCCGAGGCTGCGTCGATCGCCAGCAACCTCAGCCTCCCCGACCGCATCCTGGACCAGCAGCTGAAGACGCTCTCCGGCGGCCAGCGCCGGCGCATCGAACTCGCCAGGATCCTGTTCTCCGCCGCGGACACCATGATCCTCGACGAGCCCACCAACCACCTCGACGCCGACTCCGTGGTCTGGCTGCGCGAGTTCGTCAAGAACTACCGCGGCGGATGCATCATCATCAGCCACGACATCGAGCTCGTCGGCGACACGGTCAACCGGGTCTTCTACCTCGACGCCAACCGCATGGTGATCGACATCTACAACATGAACTGGAAGCACTACCTGCGCCAGCGTGAAGCGGATGCTGAACGTCGCAAGAAGGAACGCGCGAACGCCGAGAAGAAGGCGTCCACCCTGCAACTGCAGGCCGCGAAGTTCGGGGCCAAGGCCAGCAAGGCCGCGGCGGCCCACCAGATGGTGGCCCGCGCTGAGAAGCTCCTGTCCGGGTTGGACGCCGTGCGCGCCGTCGAACGGGTCGCGAAACTGCGCTTCCCCGAACCGGCACCCTGCGGCCGCACACCGCTGATGGCCACCAACCTCTCCAAGAGCTACGGCTCACTGGAGATCTTCGCGGCCGTCGACCTCGCCATCGACCGGGGCTCCAAGGTCGTCATCCTGGGACTCAACGGCGCCGGCAAGACCACGTTGCTGCGGATGCTGGCGGGCGTCGACCAGCCCGACACCGGGCAGATCGAACCGGGCCACGGCCTGCGGATCGGCTACTACGCGCAGGAGCACGAGACCATCGACGTCCAGCGCTCGGTGCTGCAGAACATGGTGTCCTCATCGCCGAACATCACCGAGATGGAAGCGCGGCGGGTGCTCGGGTCGTTCCTGTTCACCGGCGACGACTCGAACAAGCTGGCGGGGGTGCTCTCCGGCGGCGAGAAGACCCGGCTTGCCCTGGCCATGATCGTCGTCTCCGGCGCCAACGTGCTGCTCCTCGATGAACCGACAAACAACCTGGACCCGGCCAGCCGCGAGGAGATCCTCGACGCCCTGGCCCACTACAGCGGAGCCGTCGTGCTGGTGAGCCACGACGAGGGAGCCGTCGAGGCGCTCAACCCTGAGCGTGTCCTGATCATGCCAGACGGCACAGAGGACCACTGGAACAAGGACTACCTCGACCTGATCACGCTGGCCTGACCACGCGGCGCGGGCAGGCATCCGCTCGGGCTAACGGTGCCGGTCGAGCAGTTCGTCTTCGACCTCGGCATCGCTGCGCGGCTTCGCAGCCTTACGGCGTAACCGCTCGGCAGCGCGCACGCGTTCCTCCGGGTCGTCGGCGTTCACGGTGCGGTACTCCTGCCGGATCGCCCAGCCGAGGCCCACGAACGCCAGCAGCCCGAACACGAACCACTGGAACGCGTAGGACAGGTGCGGGCCTTCGTCGCGCACCGGCCGGGTCACGGCGGCGGGTCGCTCCGCCGGGGCCGGGTTCTCCGACGCCATCAGCCCGTAGGCGCCGGTGTACGTGGGCTCACCGACCCGCTTCGCGACATCCGCCAGGTTGATCGTGGCGATTTGGTTGCCGCTGGCCGTGCGTCCCGCCAGTGACGGCTCGCCGGCTTTCAGCCGCGCGACGACGGTCACCTGCCCTGACGGGGCCGGCGGAACCACGTCGGGGGCATCCTGGTCTTCGCCGGTCGGCAGCCAGCCGCGATCCACGATGAACACCGAACCGTCGGTGAGGAGCAGCGGAGTGAGCACCTCGAATCCCGGGTTGATGTTCAGCGGGCGGTTCCGAACCAGGAGTTCCTCGTCGGTGAGGTAGGTCCCGGTGAGCTCCACCGGCATCCACTTCTGGGATTCGTCGAACGATTCCAGCGTGGGCAGGGCGTCGGCGACGGGGACCGGGGTGGCGTCGAAGTTCGCGTCGACCTTGGCGACCTCGGCCAGGGCCTCATCCCGTCTGGCGAGCTGCCAGAAGCCCAGCCCGGAGCAGACCGCCGCGAACAGGATGGTCAGCACCAGGTAGCCCGCCCACCGCCGGGTGAACGCGAATTTCCAGCCGATCATGCTGTGCCCGCCACGGGACGCCCGGTGGTGGAGAGGGGCGCCACGGTGAGCGGGAAGTCCCGTGCCGCCAGGAATTCGCGCAGGTAGTCCACGTGCTCGTCACAGGCGAGCCAGGTCTTCACCCGGTCTTCGGCGTGGATGCGCGGGTTCCTCCAGTCCAGCCGCCAGGTCGCGGTTTCGTGGCACAGCGCCCGGGAGCACGCCACCTGGTCGAGCTCGCCGCCCAGTCCGCCGATGCCGATCATGCCGCCGACCCGTCCGCGTCTCGCCGGTCCGCATTGTCCGTCTCGGCACGATCAGTCCCGGCGCGATCCGTCCCGGCGCGATCCGTCCCGGCGCCGCCGGTGGCGGCGTCGTCCCCGGCGGCAGCGCGCGGCACATCGCCGTTATGCGCTTGGGCTTCCGGGTCGCCGTCGCCCCGGAAGAGCTCGATCGCCCCGGGACGGTACACGTTCGCGCCGCGCGGATCAGCGTGCACGTTGGCGATCACGACGGCGATGTACGGCAGCAGTATCGCCCCGAGGGCGAAGACCAGCAACCACCAGCCCTGCACGAACAGCATCATGATGATGCAGACCACACGGATGCCCATGGTGATCGAGTACTTGATCATGCGGTTACGTCGCTCAGCCTCGGGGGAGAGGGGGAGCGACGTGATCGACTGTTGCTTCATTTCTGGCTATCGCTTGGGGAACCTCTTGCCGGGTCCGCTGCTCCAAGCCTACGTCCCACCGGGGCGCCAGGAGGCACGCCCTAAGCTTGAATCCATGACGACTGCCAGAACTGTCCTTGTCACCGGAGGTAACCGAGGCATCGGTTTCGCGATCGCAGAGGAGTTCGTGGCCCAGGGCCACCGGGTCGCCGTCACCGCGCGCTCCGGTGACGGGCCCGCAGGATCCCTCACCGTGCGGGCCGACGTGACCGATTCGGCATCCGTCGACGCCGCCTTCACCGAGATCGAGACCGCACTCGGCCCGGTCGAGGTCGTCGTCGCCAACGCCGGCATCACCAAGGACACGTTGCTGATGCGCATGTCGGAGGACGACTTCACGTCGGTCATCGACACCAACCTGACCGGGGCGTTCCGCGTGGTCAAACGCGCCTCGAAGGGGATGCTCAAGTCCCGGTTCGGCCGGGTGGTGCTGATCTCCAGCGTCGTCGGGTTGTTCGGCGGGGCCGGCCAGGCCAACTATTCGGCGTCCAAGGCGGGGCTGGTGGGCTTCGCCCGGTCCATCACCCGGGAGCTTGGCGCGCGCGGCATCACCGCCAACGTGGTGGCGCCCGGGTTCATCGAAACCGAGATGACCGCGGTGCTGCCGGAGGACCAGCAGGTCGCGTACAAGAAGAGCATCCCGGCTGGCCGGTTCGCCACCCCGGGCGAGGTCGCGAAGGTCGTCGCCTGGCTCGCCGGCGATGACTCCGGCTACATCTCCGGAGCGGTCATCCCCGTCGACGGCGGTCTGGGCATGGGCCACTAGCCCGTCCCACCTCCCGCCCGCTTCGGCGAATCTGCATTTGTTGGGTTTATGAGCGCGTTTTGGGCCCAACAAGTGCGTTCTCGGCGAACCTGCAGGTGTGGGGTTACGAGTGCGTTTGAGGCCCAACAAGTGCGGGTTCGGCGAACCAGGGGCGAAACAGGGGCGGGAGTCAGCCGCGCAGGCCGAGGACGGGCAGCAGCTGGCTGAGGTCGGCGACGTCGATGACCAGGTCGGCCGCCTCCTTCACCCTCGGCTTGGCGTTGAACGCCACAGAGAGGCCGGCGACCTCCATCATCAGCAGGTCGTTCGCCCCGTCGCCCACCGCCACGGTCCGCGGCAGGGCGACGCGCTCCGCCCCGGCCCACTCGACCAGCGCTTCCGCTTTCGCCACCGCGTCGATCACCGGCCCGACCAGGCGGCCGGTAAGCAACCCGTCCCGCGTCTCCAGCCGGTTCGCGCGCCAGTAGTCCAGGCCGAGCGTCGCGGCCAGCGGGTCGAGCAACTCATGGAAGCCTCCGGAGACGACCCCCACCCGGCTGCCGTGCGCGTGCAGCCCGGCGATCATGTCGTGCACGCCGGGAGTCGGGCGGATGAGACGCCCCACCTCCTCGAAGACGCTGGTGGGGAGCCCGGCCAGGGTCGCCACCCGGGCGCGCAGGCTGTCGGCGAAGTCGAGCTCACCGCGCATGGCTCGTTCGGTGACGTCGGCGACCAGGTCCCGGGACCCGGCGACATCGGCCAGCAACTCGATCACCTCGTCCTCGATCAGGGTCGAGTCGGCGTCGAGGACCACCAGCAAACGGGCGGGGACAGAAGTGCGGGTCACGAAGCTCACGGTCTGACGTGCACGCCCTTGCCGACCACGGTGATGCCGGAGTCGGTGACGCTGAACCCGCGGGCCAGGTCGCGGTCCAGGTCGACCCCCACCGCGGTATCCGCTTCGATCACGACGTCCTTGTCGAGGATCGCCCGCCGCACTGTCGCGCCCGGCTTGATCTGCACCCGGTCGAAGATGATCGAGTCGACCACCTCCGAGCCGGATTCGATCGACACCCACGGGCCCAGCACGCTGCGCTCGATGTGCGCGCCGGAGATCACGCAACCCAGCGACACGATCGAATCGACCATGGTTCCGAGCGCGCCGCGCGAATCACGGACGAACTTCGCCGGCGGCGAGTTGAGTTGCCTGCTGAAGATGGGCCATTTCTGGTTGTACAGGTTGAACACCGGCAGGGCGGCGATGAGGTCCTGGTGGGCCTCGAAGAAGGAGTCGATGGTTCCCACGTCACGCCAGTAGTAGCGGTCACGGTCGGTCGACCCCGGCACCTCGTTGAGTTTCAGGTCGTACACCGCTGCATCGCCGCGTTCGACGAAGTCGGGGATGATGTCCCCGCCCATGTCGTGGCTGGAGTCTGTGCGCTCACCGTCGCGTCGCACCGCTTCGATCAGCGCATCGGTGTTGAAAACGTAGTTGCCCATCGATGCCAGGATCTCGTGCGGGGAGTCGGCGAGGCCCACCGCGTTCTTCGGCTTCTCCAGGAACTCCTTGATCCGGTCAGGGGCGTTCGGATCGAGCTCGATCACACCGAACTGGTCGGCGAGGCTGATCGGCTGGCGGATCGCCGCGACCGTCGCGCCGGCGCCGGACGCAATATGCGCGTCGATCATCTGGCTGAAGTCCATCCGGTAGACGTGGTCCGCGCCGACCACGACCACGATGTCGGGTTTCTCATCATGGATCAGGTTGAGGCTCTGCAGGATGGCGTCGGCCGACCCGGAGAACCAACGCTTGCCGAGGCGCTGCTGGGCGGGCACCGAGGCGATGTACGCGTTCAGCAGCCCTGACACATGCCAGGTCTGCGAGACGTGGCGGTCCAGGCTGTGCGACTTGTACTGGGTCAGTACGACGATCTGGCTGAGGCCCGAATTCGTCAGGTTCGACAGTGCGAAGTCAATGAGCCGATAATGGCCCCCGAACGGCACTGCGGGCTTGGCCCGGTCTTCGGTGAGCGGCATCAACCGCTTCCCCTCGCCGCCGGCCAGAACGATTCCGAAGATCTTCTTGGACTCCATGTTCTACACAGTAGAGCCAAGTTCGAAATTCGGCAGCCATCTATCCGTGTGCGACACGTCGGGCTGCGCTAGCTTGGCAGCATGCGAGTCGATCTGCTGACCAAGGAGTATCCGCCGGAGATCTACGGGGGAGCGGGTGTGCACGTCACCGAGCTGGTGCGGGCGTTGCGCCAGCAGGACCTCGACGTGCAGGTGCGCTGTTTCGGCGCTCCACGTGACGACGAGCGGGCCCACGCCTACCAGGTGCCCAGGGAACTGGCGAAGGCGAACGGGAGCATCGCGACCCTCGGCGTCGACCTGCAGATGGCGCAGGACGTCGACGGGGCCGACCTCGTGCACTCCCACACCTGGTACGCGAACGGGGCCGGCCACCTCGCCAAGTTGCTGCACGGCATCCCGCACGTGGTGACCGCGCACAGCCTCGAACCGCTGCGCCCGTGGAAGGCCGAGCAACTCGGCGGCGGCTACCGGGTGTCCAGCTGGATCGAGAAGACCGCGTTCGAGGCAGCGGATGCCGTGATCGCCGTCAGCGGCGGCATGCGGCGTGACATCCTCCGCAGCTACCCGACGCTCGACCCCGACCGGGTGCACGTGGTGTACAACGGCATCGACCTCGAACGCTGGAAGCCGGTGCACGACGAGGAACTCGTGCGTTCCCTCGGCATCGACCCCGACCGCCCGTCCGTGGTCTTCGTCGGGCGCATCACCCGGCAGAAGGGCCTGCCCTATCTGCTCCGGGCGGCAGCCCTGCTCCCACCGGAAGTTCAGCTGGTGCTGTGCGCCGGCGCCCCCGACACCCCTGGCATCCTCGCCGAGGTGACCACCGGCGTCGAGGCGCTCCAGCGGGACCGTGACGGGGTGGTCTGGATCGACCGGCTGCTGCCGCACCATGAACTCTCCGCCGTCCTCACCGCGGGCACCGTGTTCGTCTGCCCCTCGGTCTATGAACCGCTCGGCATTGTGAACCTCGAGGCGATGGCGTGCGGGCTCCCGGTGGTGGGAACGGCCACCGGCGGCATCCCCGAGGTCGTCGTCGAGGGCGAAACCGGCCGCCTGGTGCCGATCGACCAGCTCACCGACGGCACCGGCACCCCCACCGACCCGAACGTGTTCGTGGCCGACCTGGCCAGGATCCTGACCGACGTGGTGAGCGACCCGGACCGGGCCAAGGCGATGGGGGAGGCCGGCCGCTCGCGGGCGGAGACCGAGTTCAGCTGGGAGCAGATCGCGGCCCGTACCCAGGAGATCTACGAGAGCCTGCTGGGGCGGGCCTCCGCCGGCTGACACCGCCCCGCCGTCGCCGGCCGCGGCTGTCTGGCCGGCCCAGCCCGATAACATGGCTGTATGGTCAACGTTCTTCAGCTCACTGACGTGTCCGTCGTCCGCGGCGGCACTGCCATCCTCGATTCGGTGAACTGGAGTGTCGACGACGACCAGCGCTGGGTGATACTCGGCCCGAACGGCGCAGGAAAGACCACCACCCTGCAGATCGCGGCCGCCGTCATCCACCCCACCAGCGGCCGCGCCGAGGTCCTCGAGGAACCGCTCGGGGGCACCGACCTGTTCGAACTGCGACCGAGGATCGGCTTCGCGTCGACGGCGATGGCCCGCAAGGTCCCCGGCGCAGAGCGGGTGATCGACGTGGTCATGACCGCCGCATACTCCGTGACCGGACGCTGGAACGAAGAATACGAAGAGATCGACGAGCGCCGTGCCCAGCGGGTGCTGGCCGAATGGAAGCTCGATCACCTCGCCGAGCGGAAGTTCGGCACCCTCAGCGACGGCGAGCAGAAGCGGGTGCAGATCGCCCGTGCCGTGATGACCGACCCCGAGATGCTGCTGCTCGACGAGCCCGCGGCCAGCCTCGACCTGGGCGCGCGTGAAGAACTGCTGCAGCTGCTGGGCGGATACGCCAGCGAACCAGACTCGCCGGCCATCGTCATGGTCACCCACCACGTGGAGGAGATCCCGCGCGGCTTCACCCACGTGCTGCTGCTGAAGGACGCCCGCATCGTCACCGCAGGCCCCCTCGCCGAGTCGCTCACCTCCGAGACTCTCAGCGAAACCTTCGACCTGGACATCGAGCTCACCGAAACCGACGGCCGCTACACCGCCAGAGCAGTCTGAGCCTGCGGTATCCGCTCGCTGTCGATCGCGGCGAGGTGTTTCTGCTAAACTCGATAGCTGGCCCGTGAGCCACACAGCTTTTTCGCCGAACCAGGCGGAACAGAACAACATTCGACACGTAACAAGGAAGTCTTCATGAAGTCTGGCATTCACCCCGAATACGCTCCCGTGGTCTTCCGCGACCTCGCGTCGGGCGCGACCTTCCTGACCCGTTCGACGGTCTCCAGCTCGAAGACCATCGAATGGGAAGACGGCGCAACCTACCCCGTCATCGACGTTGAAATCTCGAGCGAGTCGCACCCGTTCTACACGGGCAAGCAGCGCATCATGGACTCCGCGGGTCGCGTCGAGAAGTTCAACTCGCGTTACAAGGGTTTCGGCAAGTAACCCACACCCCTTTTCACCAAAGGGCGACCGGCTTCGGCTGGTCGCCCTTTTTCGTTCGCTGTCGAGTGGGTAACGGATGCCCGGCACGGGCGTCCCGCGCGCCGGCGAAGGTACCGGCCGGTCAGGCCGACATGCCCGGGCGAACCGCGACGTATTCGACGGTGGCGGCCGGCTGCACGGTCGTGGCCGGACGGCGCGAGAAGCCCTTGGCGTCGAGGTTGTTCAGCGCCCGGTATTCGGCGACGGCCTGGTCGTAGATCTCGTTGAGGCGCCGGCCGGTGAACTCTTCGCTCGACCCGTCGGTGAAGCCGACCGCGATTGTCGCGCTGTCGGGGAGGTGCCTGGTCATCCGGATGAAGCCGTCGGCATCCTGCTGGAGAGTGATCACGTGTTTCCTGTCGTCGTTGTGCGGAGCTCCATTCTCCCGCAGCTTCCGGGACCGCACGACGCGACGCCGGTCGTGTCAGCGCTCCGGCCAGCCGCCGGCGGCGACGAACTGGGGGTCCCGGGCGCGGCGCATGTATTCCTGGAAGCTTTCCGCCTGGTCCCTGCACCAGCCCACCTGGAGGGCATGAAGCTCGGCGAGGGTGGTCGGCAGGGCGTGGCCGTGCTTCTTCGCGATCGCCTGCGCCACCCGCCCGGCGGCGATGGCGTCGGCCCCGGAGTCGTGGGCGCCGTCAAGGACGACGCCGTAGAACTGCGAGGTGACCTCGAGGGTGCGCTTGCCCTTGCGATAGCGATCCAGCGCCTTGTCGATCACCAACGGGTCGATCACCGGGGCCGGCGTCAGGAGCGGCGGGATGCCGTGCCGCATCGACTCCCGGTTGAGCAGGGTGAGGTCGTAGGGGGCGTTGTATGCCACCAGGGGGATGCCGCGGTCCAGGTGACGGCGGATGGTCGCGACGATCTCCGCCACGCAGTCCACCGGCGCGCGGCCGTCCCGGATCGCCCGGTCGGTGCTGATGCCGTGGACGGCCGTCGCGGGCGCCGGGATCTCAATGCCCGGATTCACCAGCCAGTCCACGCGCTCCTGCACCACGCCGTCGGCGCCCAGCACCGCAACAGTCGCCGAGACGATGCGGCTGGTCTCCACGTCGATGCCGGTGGTTTCCAGGTCGAAGACGGCGAGGGTATCGCTCCAGTTGCTCATGGCCTCAGGTTACGGGCGGCCACCGACAGTCCCCGGCAACCACGCCCGGCGTGCTCGAACCCGGCTGCCATCGACGGCTGACCACTCGCGATCACCCGCAGTGCAGCCAGTAAAAGCTCTGGGCGCCGATGGTCAGGGTGAGCGAACCCTCGTCGTTGAAGCTCGGGAACACGGCACCGCCGAACAGGTCGTACAGCCGGGTCCCCGCCATCTCGGCGTCGTCGATGGTGACGGCCACCGGATTGTGGGAGAAGCTGAACACGCACAGCACCGTCTCCGGCTGGTCGCCGAAGGATGAACCGCTTCCGGCGTACTCCCGCACGAACACCAGCACAGACTCGTGGTTGGTGGCCAGCACCCTGATCGACCCCAACCCGAAGGTGGGGTGGGCCTTGCGCACGTGGATCACGTTCCGCACCCAGTGCAGCAGCGAACCCGATTGCGCCAGCTGCGACTCGACGTTGGTCTGGGTGTAGTTGTAGACCAGCGACTGCACCACCGGCAGGTACAACTTGCCCGGGTCGGCGGAGGAGAAGCCGGCGTTGCGGTCGGGGGTCCACTGCATCGGCGTGCGTGAGCTGTCCCGGTCGGGCAGCCAGATGTTGTCCCCCATGCCGATCTCGTCCCCGTAGTACAGGAACGGGCTGCCCGGGAGCGCGAACAGCAGCGCGTGCGCCAGCTCCAGCTCGGCCCTCGAGTTGTCCAGCAGCGGCGCCAGGCGACGACGGATGCCGATGTTGGCTCGCATCCGCGGGTCGTAGGCGTACCAGCCGTACATCGCCTGCCGGTATTCCTCGCTCACCATCTCGAGGGTGAGTTCGTCGTGGTTGCGCAGGAACACCGCCCAGCCGGCGCCCTCCGGGATGTCGGTGGTCTCGGACAGCACCCGGACCAGCTCGCTGGCCTGCTGGGACCTGAGGGAGTAGAAGATCCGCGGCATCACCGGGAAATCGAACGCCATGTGGCACTCGGGTTCCTCTTCCGTCCCGAAGAATGCCGAGACCTCGCGTGGCCACTGGTTCGCCTCGGCGATGATGACCCGGCCCGGGTAGTCACGATCGACCATCGCGCGGAGCTTCTTGATGAACTCGTGCGTCGGCGGCTCGCCTTCCCCGTTGCCCTCCTCGGACTCGTACAGGTACGGGATCGCGTCGAGCCGGAAGCCGTCAACGCCCAGGTCGAGCCAGAACCGCACGATGTCGAAGACGGCGTCGTGGACGGCGGGGTTGTCGAAGTTGAGGTCGGGCTGGTGGGAGAAGAAGCGGTGGAAGAAGAACTGGCGCCGCACCGGGTCGAACGCCCAGTTCGACTCCTCGTAGTCGGTGAAGATGATGCGGATGTTCGGGTACTTCTCGTCGGAGTCGCTCCAGACGTAGAAGTCGCCGTATGGACCGTCGGGGTTGTCCCGGGATTGCTGGAACCATTCGTGCTGGTCGGAGGTGTGGTTCAGCGGCAGGTCGATCACGATCCGCATGTTGCGTTCGTGGGCCTTGGTGACGAGTTCCTTGAACTCATCCAGGGTTCCGAATTCCGGCAGGATGGACCGGTAGTCGGCCACGTCGTACCCGCCGTCGCGAAGCGGCGACGTGAAGAAGGGCGGGATCCACAGCGCGTCGATGCCCAGCCACTGCAGGTAGTCCAGTTTCGAGATCAGCCCGGACAGGTCGCCGGAGCCGTCGGCGTTGCTGTCCACGAACGAGCGGACCATGACCTCATAGAAGACCGCGCGGCGGTACCAGCGCGGGTTGAGGGTGAGGCCTGGAAGCTGGATGGGTGCGGTGAAACTCACGGCGGTCCTTCTTGCCCGGAGGCGCTGTTCTGGCGGGCACTGTTCTGGCGGGCATTGCTGTCGCGGTAACTGTTGTGGCGGTGATGTGGAGGCGATGACCGCTAGATCGAGTCTAGGTCGGCGGGCGGGGCGTGGGTCCGGACTTTCGCGGCTTCCGCCTAAACTGGATGCGATGACCGTTCCTTCGCCCTACGGCGAGCAACTCGCTCGCATCCCCGTGCGGACTGCCACCCTGCCGGTGCTCGGTTCCGCCACTGCCTACTGGGAATACGGCGACCCCGGGTCGCCAACGACGATCATAATGGTGCACGGGTTCCGCGGCGATCACCACGGCCTGGAGCCGGTCGTTGCGCAGCTCTCCGGGGTGCGGATCATCTCGCCGGACCTGCCCGGTTTCGGGTCCTCGGCACCGCTGGTCGGCATCCGTCATGACATCGACGGTTACGGGGCCTGGCTGCGCGCCTTCGTGGCGCAGCTCGCCCCGACCGCACGGATCGTGCTGCTCGGCCACTCCTTCGGCTCGATCGTGGTGGCGGCCGCCGTCGCCGGAGGACTTCCGGCCGACGATGTGGTGCTGGTCAACCCGATCGCCGCGCCGGCCCTGTCCGGACCCCGCGGCGTCCTCACCCGGCTCGCGGTGTTCTACTACTGGGCTGCCGCGACGCTCCCGGAGCGGGCGGGTTTCGCGCTGCTCGGCAACCGGGCGATCGTGCGGGTGATGAGCGTGGCCATGGCCAAGACCCGGGACCGGGCGCTCCGCCGGTGGATCCACGACCAGCACGACCGCTTCTTCTCCGCCTTCGCCGACCGCGACGTGGTTCTCGAGGCGTTCCGGGCATCGGTGGGCTCGGACGTGAGCGAGTACGCCGCGGCGATCCCGCAGCGCACGCTCCTGATCGCCGCCGACCGCGACGACATCACGCCGGTGGCAGCCCAGCACCGGTTGCAGTCACTGTTCCCGGATGCGACCCTGCAGGTGATCCCCGGCGTTGGCCACCTGGTCCACTACGAGAAGCCCGGCGAGGCCGCCGCCGCGCTCACCCGATTCCTCACCGCGGTGAAACCGGCATGAGGATCGTCTTCGACTGCCGGTACACCCGTTTCGACCGTCACGACGGCATCAGCCGGTACACCGCCGGCCTGGTGACGGAACTCGCCCGGCTGCACCCGGTGATCATGCTGATCAGCGATCACCGCCAGCTCGACCTGCTGCCCGCCATACCCTGGCAGCTGGCCAGCGCGCCCACCAGCATCCGTGAACCGCTGGTGGCGCTCACCGTGAACCGGCTGAGGCCCGATGTCGTCTTCAGCCCGATGCAGACGATGGGGTCGTGGGGGCGCAGGTACCGGCTGCTGCTCACCGTGCACGACCTGATCTACTACCGGCACCGCACGCCGCCGCGCGACCTGCCCGCGCCGATCCGGCTGCTCTGGCGGCTGTACCACCTGTCGTGGTGGCCTGGGCGGATGCTGCTTCGCCGGGCGGACGGGGTGGTCACGGTCTCGGAGACCACGAAGGCCCTCCTCGCCGAGCACCGGTTGACGGATGCCCCGGTGACGGTGGTCTACAACGCCGCCGATGCCCCCGGTGCCGTCGCGGAGGAGTTCCCGCCTGCTGCCGTGCCGGCGTCGAAGCGGCTCGTGTACATGGGATCATTCATGCCGTACAAGAACGTGGACACCCTGGTGCGCGCCGTGGCGGAACTGCGCGGCTACGAACTCCACCTGATGAGTCGGGTCGGCGACGCCGAACGCGCCCGGCTGACCGCCCTCGCCCCGCAGGCCGGCCTGGTCTTCCACAACGGCGCCTCGGACGAGGAGTACGCCGCGGTGCTCGATTCGGCGACGGCGCTGGTGACCGCGTCGAAGGACGAGGGCTTCGGCATCCCCCTGGTCGAATCGATGAGCCGCGGCATCCCTGTCGTGGTCAGCGACATCCCGATCTTCCGGGAGATCGGCGGAAACGCCGCCCTGTTCTTCAACCCCGACCGACCGGAGACCCTGGCCGCCATGGTGCGGCACCTGGAGCAGCCGGGTGAGTGGGCGGCCAGGTCGGCGCTGGCGCTGCAGCAGTCGGCGCGCTTCACCTGGCGGGAGTCCGCCCGGAAACTCCTGGCCGTGATCGAGGAAACAGCGGCAAGGCCGCGAAAGGGACGTCGCGCCCGCTGACCCGCGTCGCTCAGGCGATGGGCGTGAAGACCTCGTCGTGGGGCCGCCGGACGGCGTCGAAGTGAGTGAGCACCAGCTGGCCGTCGACCCAATCGAAGTCGTGCACAGACCCGTTGGCGATCAGTTCGTCGTGCCGTGGCCTGGCGCCGCCTGAGGCGTGGCGGATCAGGGTGCCGATGACGCCGCCGTGGCTGACCACCAGCACCGACTGTCCGGGGTGCGTCGCCGCGACAGACCCGAGGGCGGGCAGCACCCGGTCGAGCACGTCCTGCCGGGACTCCAGCCCCGGCACCGCAACGCCGTCGGGAAAGGTCGCCCGGCGTTCGGCGAAGGTGAGGCCCTCGATGGCGCCGTGGTGCCGTTCGGTGAGCGCGGGCATCACCTCCGGGCGGGGCAGCCCGAGTTCCCCCGCGATGATGCGCGCGGTCTCATCGGCCCGCAGCAGCGGGCTCGACACGATCGCGTCCCAGTCGCGGTCCCGGAGCCGCACGCCGGTCTCGGCGGCTTCGGCACGTCCGGTGGAGTTCAGGGGGATGTCGGTGCTGCCCTGGATGCGTTGGCGCAGGTTCCAGTCGGTCTGGCCGTGCCGCACGAGTGAGAACCTGGTCATCTGCCTGCCGTCCCGGTCAACCGCTCCGCCAGGGCGGCGAGCGTCTCTGAGGTGCCGGCGTCCAGTTTAACCAGCGCCCGGCCGTCGCCCTTGGTCGCCCCGCGGTTGATTACCACAATCGGCAGTTTCCGTCGGCGCGCCAATTCAAGCAGGCGGATGCCCGAATTCACCGCCAGCGACGACCCGGCCACAACCAGGCTGTCCGCGGAGCGAACCAGCGCCGTCGCTTCGGCGAATCGCCCGGCCGGAACCAGTTCGCCGAAGAACACCACGTTCGGCTTCAGCATCCCGCCGCACACGGTGCACTCCGGGACGGTGAACCCGTCGATGTCGGTGACAACCGCGTCGCCGTCGGGGGCGATGACCACCGCATCGGGCTCGTCCAGCCCGGGGTTGGCGGCGACCAGCCGCTCGGCGACACTGTCCCGGCCGAATGCCTGCCCGCAGGCCAGGCACACCACCCGGTCCATCGACCCGTGCAGCTCGACCACCCGGGCGGAGCCGGCGGCACTGTGCAGGCCGTCGACGTTCTGCGTGATGACGCCGTTGATCAGGCCGTGCGCTTCCAGGGCGGCGAGCGACCGGTGCCCCAGGTTCGGCCGAGCGGCCCGGAACCGTTTCCACCCGAGGTGGCTGCCGGCCCAGTAGCGCTTGCGCGCCCGTTCGTCGGAGAGGAAGGTCTGGAAGGTCATCGGCGTGCGCACCGGCGCGCCCTCGCCGCGGTAGTCGGGGATCCCGGAGTCGGTACTGAGTCCCGCCCCGGTGAGCACGGCCGCGGATCCGCCCTCGAGCAGCCGGACGACGGCGTCCAACGCGTCGCCGGCGGCAGCGCTCGTGCCCCGGCTCGTGCCCCGGCTTGCGCCAGCCGGGGCACGTCCTGCGGCCGGCGCGCTCGGCATCTCGACTGTCATCCAGCTCCATCCTGCGGTGCACGGGTCTCGCGTCCCATCCTGAGTCTAAACAACCCGGTTTCCCACTTTGTTTCAGCAACTGGCAGTCTGGGACCGCCCCGGCGCAGCGCAACCCGGGCACCAGCACCCACACCGCCACGCGCACCACCCATGGAAGGCGCCCATCCCGTGCAGCTCATCCCCGTCACCTCCCTCGACCAGCCCGGGTTGGCCGACTACTCCAGGCTCACCGACGTCGCCCTGCGCCGGGTGCTGGAGCCGGAAGGCGGGCTCTACATCGCCGAGTCGACCAAGGTGATCGGCCGGGCCCTCGCCGCCGGCCATCGGCCGCGATCACTGCTGCTGCAGGAGCAGTGGGTTCCGGATGTGGCGCCGCTCCTGCAGGACTTTCCCGAGGTGCCGGTGTTCGTCGGCGAACCGAAACTCCTCGAGCAGCTCACCGGGTACAACCTGCACCGCGGCGCGCTGGCGGCCATGCACCGGCCGCCGCTGGCATCCGTCGACGAGATCATCGACGGCGCTCGCCGGATCATGATCCTGGAAGACATCGTGGACCACACCAATGTCGGGGCCATCTTCAGATCGGTGGCCGGCCTCGGCGCCGATGCCGTGCTGATCACGCCGCGCTGCGCCGACCCGCTCTACCGCCGCAGCGTGCGGGTGAGCATGGGCACCGTGCTGCAGGTGCCGTGGACCCGCCTGCCGGAGTGGGAGGAAGCCGCGCCGGTCCTGCACCGGGCCGGATTCCACGTGGCGGCGCTGGCCCTCGCCGACAACGCCGTGTCGCTCGACGACTTCGCCCGCGCCCGCCACGAACGGCTGGCGATCGTGCTCGGCGCCGAAGGCGACGGGCTGAGCCGGCAGGCGCTGGCCACGGCGGACACGGTGGTCACCATCCCGATGCTGCACGGCGTCGACTCACTCAACGTGGCCTCCGCGAGCGCGGTCGCCCTCTACGCGCTGCGGGCCTGACCGCCCGGTCCCACCCCGCGGCGGCGCGGCATCCGTTCAGAGTCCGCTGGGTAGAATCGACGGATGCCACTGCCCCGCCCGACGCTGACCCGCCGCCAGATCTACCGACGCCGCCGGATCACCGTCTTCAGCTCACTGGCCGTGGTTCTGACCGGGCTCTTCTACGGCCTGGGCACCGGCCTCGCACCGGTACCGGCCGTTGCCGCATCGCTCACCCAGCCTCCCGCGCTCACCCAGCCGGCGGCCGCACCGGCCTGGCCGAGCTTCGGCGACGGCGCCATAGGAGCTGTCGGCTATGCAGGGGTGCTCGCCTCGAACGGTGACCAGGGCCCGGTACCGATCGCCAGCATCACCAAGATGGTGACCGCGCTGGTGATCCTCCAGGCCAAGCCGCTCGGTGGCTCAGAGGACGGCCCCGACATCACCTTCACCGACAAGGACGTCGACTACTACTACGACGCGCTGGCGGAGGACGGCTCGGTCGCCCCGGTCGTTGCCGGCATGGTGCTGAACGAACGGCAGGCGCTGACCGCGATGCTGCTGCCGTCGGCCAACAACTACAGTCACTCGCTGGCCGTGTGGGCCTACGGCTCTGAGGACGCCTACCTCGGCGCGGCGGCGGGCTGGCTGAAGGACGAGGGACTCATCGGCACCACGGTGGCCGACACCAGCGGCATCTCCCCGGACAGCGTGAGCACCCCGACGGACCTGGTGGCGCTCGGCAAACTGGTGGTTGCCGACCCGGTCCTCTCGGCGATCGTGGCCCAGCCGACCGCGGACCTGCCGACGATCGGCACGGTCACCAACACCAACAAGCTGCTCGGCAAGCACGGTGTCGACGGGATCAAGACCGGCACCACAGACGAGGCCGGCGCCTGCCTGCTGTTCTCGGCCGACTTCACGGTGGGAACGCACACGATCACCCTGGTCGGGGTGGTCCTGGGCGGAGACACCCACCCGGAACTGAACTCGGCGATCGCCGACCTGATCGACAGCGTGGAGCCGGGCTTCCGGGAGGTCACGCTCACCGAACCCGGTACCGTGTACGGGTCGTACACCACCGCATGGGGCCAGACCGCGCGCGCGGTCAGCGCGAAGGCGGCATCCGCTGTGGTCTGGTCTGACACCCCGGTCACCGGTGCCGCGTCGGCCAAGCCGGTGCCGCTGGCCGACAAGGGCGACACCGTGGGCTCCGTGGACTTCGCGGTCGGCGCCAGCACGGTCAGCGTGCCGCTGGTGCTTGACCGCACGCTGAGCGACCCCGGTTTCGGGTGGCGGCTCGGCAACCCGGGCAAGCTGAGCGGCTAGTTCTCCCGCCGCGGCCTGCCGGTCGGCGGCCGCCGGTCATCGATTGTCAGCGGGACTTGATAGGTTCTTATGAAGTGAATACTCCGCCTGTCTTCGGTCCCGCCCCGGGGACCAGTGCAGCCGAGCACCTTCCCCCGTCCTTCCCCGAGCGTGCGGCGTGGGGAACCGCCAGCAAGCTGCGCGCCTGGCAGGCCGAGGCGCTCGACGCGTACTTCGTGCACGAGCCGCGTGACTTCCTCGCCGCCGCCACCCCGGGCGCCGGCAAGACCACGTTCGCGTTGCGGCTGGCCGCCGAACTCCGCGCCCGCCGGGTCATCGACCGGATCACCGTGGTGGCGCCGACCGAGCACCTGAAACGGCAGTGGGCGGATGCCGCTGCTCGCGCCGGCATCCGCCTCGACCCGTCGTTCCGGAACGCCCACGGGCGGTACGGCAGCCACTTCCACGGCATCGCCGTCACCTACGCGCAGGTGGCGGCGCGTGCGGCGCTGCACCGGGAACTGACGCAGTCCTCGCGCACCCTGGTCATCCTCGACGAGGTGCACCACGGCGGCGACGCGCTGAGCTGGGGCGACGCGATCCGGGAGGCATTCGAACCAGCCACCCGGCGGCTGTCGCTGACCGGGACCCCCTTCCGCTCAGACACCTCACCGATCCCGTTCGTGACCTACCTGCAGGATCAGCACGGCATCCGCTTGTCCCAGACGGACTACAACTACGGCTACGGGCGCGCCCTCGAAGACGGCGTGGTGCGGCCGGTGATGTTCATGGTCTACGCCGGGCACATGCGCTGGCGCACGAAGACCGGCGACGAGATGGAGGCCAGGCTCGGCGAGGGCAACACCCGAGACATCACCTCGCAGGCCTGGCGCACCGCGCTGGAGCCGACGGGGGAGTGGATCCCGGCGGTGCTGCGCTCGGCGGACCGCCGGCTCACCGAGGTGCGGAACGGGATCCCAGACGCGGGGGGACTGGTCATCGCGACCGACCAGACCACCGCGCGCGCCTACGCCGAGATCCTGCAGGAGATCTCCGGGGAACCGGTCACGATCGTGCTGTCCGACGAGAAGGAGGCCAGCGACCGGATCGAGCAGTTCTCGCACAGCACCAGCCGGTGGATGGTCGCCGTGCGGATGGTGTCAGAGGGCGTCGACGTGCCGCGCCTCGCGGTCGGGGTCTACGCCACCAGCGCTTCCACCCCGCTGTTCTTCGCGCAGGCCATCGGGCGGTTCGTGCGCGCCCGGCGCCGCGGTGAGACCGCATCGATTTTCCTCCCCGACGTGCCGGGGCTACTGGCGCTGGCGAATGCGATGGAGCTGGAGCGTGACCACGCGCTCGACCGACGGAACCGTGATGAAGACGGCCTGGAGAACCCCGAAGACGCCATGGTCGCCGACGCCAACCGCCAGGAGAAGGCGTCGGAGGACCTCGGGCAGGCCGATTTCACCTGGGAGGCGCTCGACTCCCAGGCGACCTTCGACCGGGTCTTGTTCGACGGCGACGAGTTCGGGCAACTGGCCGAACCGGGCACCGATGAGGAGCTCGATTTCATCGGCATCCCCGGGCTGCTGGAGCCCGAACAGGTCTCGGAGCTGCTCAGGCAACGGCAGGCCCGACAGTCCCGCCGCGCCGACGACCGGCGCAAGAACCAGCCGCCCGGCGTCGACGCACCGGAAGAGCCCGCTGCGCTGTACCGCACCCTCAAGGAACAGCGCGCGCTGCTCAACAGCCTGGTCGGGATGTGGGCGAAGCTGTCCAACGAACCGCACGGTATGGTGCACGCCGAACTGCGGCGGATCCTGGGCGGACCGGCGGTGGCGCAGGCCAGCGTCACCCAGCTGCAGAAGCGGATCGACCTGCTGCGCCGGCGGCTCGGCCGCAGCTAGGGCGCCGGTCGCGCCGGTCGCGCTCGACCCGAAGAAACGTAGCCCTCGCTGGGTCAGGCGCCTCGCAGCGCCAGAGCGGGCGCACCAGACGCGTCCGCGGCATCCGGCACCACCCGGTCGAGCGCCTGGAGGATGTCGGCGATGAGGTCATCGGCGTGCTCGAGGCCGATCGAGATGCGCACGATCCCGGCGCCCGGCTTTGCGCTTGCCTCGACCGGGCGGTGGGTGAGCGACGCCGGGTGCTGGACCAGGGAATCCACCCCGCCGAGCGACACCGCATGGGTGATCAGCGCGCATCCCTCGACGAACCGCGCGGCGGCGTCGTACCCGCCCGCGAAGTCCAGGGCGACCAGCGACCCGGCGCCGGCGCTCTGCCGGCCGATCAGTCCCTGTGGGTCCTGGCCGGGCAGCCCCGGGTACAGTACACGTGCCAGCGCCCGGTGACCGACGAGCCGGCCAGCCACCGTACCGGCCGTCTCCTGCTGGGCGCGCACCCGCACCGGCAGGGTGCGGAGCCCGCGATGCAGGAGGTAGGCCGCGAACGGGTGCAGCAGCCCGCCGGTGAGCGCCCGCACCTGCCGCAACCGCACCATCCACTCGGCGGGCCCTGAGATGGTGCCGCCCATCACATCGCCGTGGCCGCCGAGGTACTTGGTCGCGCTGTGCAGCACGAGTGTCGCCCCCGACTCGATCGGGCGCTGCAGCACCGGCGTCGCGAAGGTGTTGTCCACCAGTACGGGAACGTCGCCGGCGGCATCCGCTATCGCACGGATGTCGGTGATCTCGAGGGTGGGGTTCGCCGGCGACTCGAGGATCACCAGCCCGGTGTCCGGCTGGATGGCGGCGGCGACCCCGCCGGGTTCCACCCAGGTCACCCGGGTGCCGAGCAGGCCCGTCGCGAGCACGTGGTCGGTTCCGCCGTACAGTGGACGCAGGGCGACGATATGCGGCGTGCCCGCGGCGACGGCGGCCATCAGGACGGCGGACAGCGCGGCCATGCCGGTGGAGAACGCGACGGTGCCTTCGGCGCCCTCGAGGGCGGACAGGGAATCTTCGAACCGGGCAACACCGGGCTGCCAGAGCCGCTGGTACACCGCCGACTGGCCGGGCATCAGCTCGCCGCCGGTGGCCAGGTTCTCGTAGGAATCCCCGCCGATCCCCACGCCCGCAAGCGGGTTGGTGGTCGAGAGGTCGATCACCGGAACGTGCGAGCCGCCCGCGGCGACCCCCTCCATCCCGGCGTGGACGGCGATGGTCTCGATATGTGGCGACGATGGCAGCATGGTCTGACAGAAGCAGGTTCTGTGCCCGTGCGCAAGGGCATCCGAAGACCCTGCAAACCGCCTCTCTGCATTCGCATAAGCTTGCAGCGGATAGGAGCACGCCCCCATGGATTCGAAGAAGCCCGATCTCGACCGCGTGGATCGCGCGCTGCTGCGCGCACTGTCGGTGAACGCCCGGGCGTCCGGTGCAGCCCTGGCGTCCGAAATCGGGGTGGCCGAGTCGACGGTGTCGTTGCGGTTGCGGCGGCTGCAGCAGCTCGGACACATCCGCGGCTACCGCGCGAACATCGACCTCGCCGCGCTCGGGGCGTCACTGCAGGCCCTGATCGCGGTGCGGCTGGCCAAGCACGCGCGCACCCAGATCGACGACTTCCGTAATTCGGCGCCGCACTGGCCGGGTGTGATCGGGATGTTCCATGTCGCCGGCGCCGATGATTACCTGCTGCACGTGGCGGCGGTGGACGCGTCGGATCTCCGCGATTTCGTGCTCGAGCACCTCGCGGAGCATCCCGCCGTCGCCCACACCGAGACCAACCTGATCTTCGAGTACGTCGACGGCGACGGCTGGCAGGACCTGGTCAAGTAGCCCCCTGACCCTGCCCTGCCCCTTGCTTCCCCCTTCCCCCTTCTTTCCCCTTCCCCTTCCGCGAGAACGCACTCGTTGGGGTTATGCGACCCGGATAACCCCAACGAGTGCGTTTTCGCGGGGGGTGGGTAGCGTGGGGGGATGAGTGAGAGCGGCGGCGGGCGGAAACCCGAGTTGCGGATCGGCATCTCCGGGTGGCGATACCCGCCGTGGCGCGGTGTGTTCTACCCGCGCGGGCTCCCGCAACGACGGGAGCTTGAGTTCGCCGCCGGCCAGCTCAACTCGATCGAGATCAACGGGTCGTTCTACTCGCTCCAGCGGCCAGAGAGCTACCTGCGCTGGCGCGCCGAGACACCCGACGGTTTTGTCTTCGCCGTCAAGGGCCCCCGCTACATCTCCCACATGTTGCGCCTGCGGAACGCTCGCACCGCACTGGCGAACTTCTTCGCATCCGGTGTGCTCGCCCTCGACGACCGGCTGGGCCCGGTGCTCTGGCAGCTGCCGGAGAACCTCCCGTTCGACGAGGAGCAGCTCGCCGGATTCTTCCGGCAGCTGCCCCGCAGCACCAGGGCGGCAGCCGAGCTGGCCCGCGACCATGACGACAAGGTCGATGGTCGCACCTTTCCAGCGGATGACGCTGCATACGATCTCGCGGACCGCCCGCTCCGCCACGCGCTGGAGGCCCGTTCGCCCACCTTCGTGGATCCGCGGCTGGCACCGCTCCTCCGCGAGCATGACGTCGGCCTGGTGATCGCGGACACCGCCAAGCGCTGGCCGATGTTCGACGACGTCACCAGTGACTTCGTATACCTGCGCCTGCACGGCGCCGAGGAGTTGTACGTGTCCGGCTACACCGACGAGCAGCTTGAGCACTGGGCGGAGCGGGTGCGGGGCTGGACGGCCCGGGGACTGGACGTCTACGCCTACTTCGACAACGATGCGAAGGTGCATTCGCCGTTCGACGCCCTCGGGCTGAGGGGGAAGCTCGCCGAGCCGGAGCCGGAGCCGAAGCGGACGGGCAACGGAGACGCCGCCTGAGGCGGGCCGTGCCGCCGGGCAACGCCGAGGTGCCCAGATCCGCTGTGGAATCGCGTCGCACGCAGCAGATCTGTGCAAATGGGCGACGGTATCTGCCAGCCTGCCGCCCTTTCACGGCGACCAGGCCGGCATGCGGTAGTTGCGCCGCTGCGCGGGGGGCACACCTGGCGCATAACGGCGCAGCTACCGCATTCCGTTGGCGACGCCGCGCCGCGAGGTCACTGGTTAACGAGGCAACGCCCCCGCCGAAGCGGGGGCGTTGCCTGCGGTTCTAGAGAACCGGGACTCTAAGGATTTAGAGGCCGCGGATGTTCTCGGCCTGCGGACCCTTCGGGCCCTGCGTCACCTCGAACTCAACCTTCTGGTTCTCATCAAGCGACTTGTAGCCGCTCGAAGCGATTGCGGAGTAGTGCGCGAACACGTCGGCGCTTCCGTCGTCGGGTGCGATAAAGCCGAAGCCCTTTTCAGCGTTGAACCATTTCACGGTACCTGTTGCCATTATGAAACTCCTCCAGGAGTGTTAGATCGGTCCCGACTGTCGGGACCGCTCGTCGCGGTATTCGTCGTCCGCTTCCGAAAGGAATGTGGCGCACAGACCGGGGTCAATGCGTTTTAAGACGTGCAAGCACTACAACTTCTTGACAGACTCTATCCCACCCGGCTGGGAATAACACCCCCTTTGAGAAAAAGTCTTTTCGTCGGCGTGTCAGCTACCGGCGTCGACGGTCACGAAGTCGATCAGCTGCTCGACCCGGCCGAGGAGGGCCGGCTCGAGATCGGCGAACGTGCGCACCTGGCCGAGGATGCGCTGCCAGGCGCGGGCGATGTCGGCCTGCTCCTCGTGGGGCCAGCCGAGGGACGCGCAGATGCCGTGCTTCCATTCGATCGTGCGCGGAATCGTGGGCCACGCGACGAGGCCGACCCGCGCAGGTTTCACCGCCTGCCAGACGTCGACATACTGATGCCCCACGACGAGCACGTGCCGTCCGTGCGGTCCGCGCGTCACGGCGTCCGCGATGCGGCTCTCCTTCGAGCCGGGCACGAGGTGGTCGACCAGCACCCCGACCTTCCGGGTGGGCCCGGGTTGGAACTCGGCGATCAACTCCGCCAGGTTGTCCACGCCCTCGAGGTATTCGACGACGACGCCTTCGATGCGGAGGTCGGCGCCCCAGACCTTTTCGACCAGTTCCGCGTCGTGGCGGCCCTCGACGAAGATGCGGCTGGCGCGGGCGACCCGAGCCGGGGCATCCGCTACGGCCAGCGAGCCGGATGCGGTGCGCGCGCGCGCTTTCGTTGTGGTCATGGTGGGGTTCACCAGCACGACCGGGGCGCCGTCGAGCAGGAAACCGCTGCCGAGCGGGAACAGCCGCAGCTTGCCGTGGCGGTCTTCGAGGGTGACGATGTTCTTCTCCACCCGCACCACCGCCCCGCAGAACCCGGTGGCGACCTCTTCGATGACGAGGTCCCGGGTGGCTTCCTGGGTCGGAATCCGGGTGCGGCCGGCGTCACGCCAGCCGGGGGAGAGTACGTCCTGTCCGTAGCGGTCATCCATCACCCGATCGACGTTAGCCGAACCAGCCGATGTGCGGGCGCGGGTTGAACGCCATTGCGCGGGTTGAGTTCAACCAGCGAAGCGGCGTTCGACCCGCGCGTCAACGGGTTCGACGACGGATGCCCTGCGTTTCGGCCAGCGAAGCGGCGTTCGACCCGCGCTAAACCTCGGTCTCAGACCGCCAGGTCAGCGTCAGTGCCGTCTGGGCCACCTCGGGCTTCCGGCCAGCCTTGGGCTGACCGGTGGTGGCTGCTCGATCGTCGACTGGAATGCGCCATCGATTGAGATGCTCAGCGGAAGTCGCGGGAGGCGACCTGCGCGCTGATCGTGAGGGTCTCGAACTTGTCGACGACGAGGTTGATCACGCCCTCCGGGGAGCGCTCGAGGATGCCGCGCACCACCAGGGCGGGGGATTCCCGGGCGATCCGGCGGTAGTGGTTCCATACCCCGGTGCCGGCGATCACGTTGAGGGTACCGGTCTCGTCCTCCAGGTTGATGAAGGTGACCCCGCCCGCTGTTGCCGGCCGCTGCCGATGGGTGACCACGCCGCCGACCTTGATCCGGCGACCGGTCTCCTGGGTGGCCAGCTGGTCGATCCGGAGCGCCCCGCGGGCCTCCAGCTGCTCCCTGGCGTGCCGAATCGGGTGGTCATCGGTGGAGATCCCGGTGGACCAGAGGTCGTAGACCACCTGCTCCGCGGCGCTGAGTATCGGCAGCAGGGGCGGTTGCACCGAAACCACCGAGCCGCTCAGGTAGCTGGCCTTGTCCTGCGCGGCGTCGCCGGCGCTCCACAGCGCCTCCCTGCGCTCCAGCCCGAGCCCGGCGAACGCCCCGGCGGCGGCGAGCGCCTCGAGCTGCTCGGTGTTCAGTCCCACCCGGCGGGCGACGTCGGCCATCGACCGGTATGGCCCGTACTCGGTGCGTTCGGCGACGATGCGCTCGGCCAGCGCCTGCCCGATCGAGGTGACCTCGGCCAGGCCCAGCCGCACAGCGAAGGCGCCGTCCCGTCGATGGTCGGCCGTGTCCGGGGGAAGCGACCGGTCGAACAGGGGCACCGGGGGCTGCACCGGGTCAAGGCAGCGGTCCCGGCCGACCGGCCGGGTCTCGACCGGCTCGACCACCTCGACCACCGGGCGGGTCTCGACCGGCTCGACCACCGGTTGTTGAGCCTGTCGAAACACCACCACCGGCTCCAACCCGGCATCCGCTCCCGAGCGCAGGATGTCCGGCCGGAGCACCTCGACGCCGTGCCGCCGCGCATCCGCTACCAGCGACTGCGGCGAGTAGAACCCCATCGGCTGGGCGCGCAGCAGGGCGGCCAGGAACGCGCCGGGGTAGTGCAGCTTCAGCCAGGAACTCGCGTAGACCAGCAGGGCGAAACTGATCGAGTGGCTCTCGGCGAAGCCGAAGTTGGCGAACGCCTCGATCTTCGCGTAGATGTTGTCGGCGACCTCACCGGTGATGCCGTTGCCCGCCATGCCTTCGTAGAGCGTGGCCTTGAGCGTGGAGATCTTCTCGATGCCGCGCTTGGAGCCCATCGCCCGGCGCAGCAGGTCGGCGTCCTCCCCGGTGCAGCCGCCGACGGCCATCGCCATCTGCATCAGCTGCTCCTGGAACAGCGGAACGCCGAGGGTGCGCTCCAGCACCGGTTCGAGTTTCGGATGCAGGTAGGTCACCTCCTCGGTGCCGAGCTTCCGCCTGATATACGGATGCACCGCCCCGCCCTGGATCGGACCGGGCCGGATCAGGGCGATTTCGACCACCAGGTCGTAGAACCGGCGCGGCTGCAGCCGGGGAAGGGTGCCCATCTGGGCACGACTCTCCACCTGGAACACGCCGATCGAGTCGGCCCGGCAGAGCATGTCGTAGACACCCTGCTCCTCCTTGGGGATGGTGTCCAGGGCCCACTGTTCACCGAGGTGCTCCCGCACCAGGTCGAAGGTGTACTGCAGCGCGGCGAGCATGCCGAGGCCGAGCAGGTCGAACTTCACCAGTCCCATCCAGGCGCAGTCGTCCTTGTCCCACTGCAGCACGGTGCGGTTTTCCATCCGGGCCGGTTCGATCGGACACACCTCGCCCACCGGGCGGTCGGTGAGCACCATGCCGCCGGAGTGGATGCCCAGGTGCCGTGGGAACTTCAGCACCTGCTCGGCCAGTTCGACCACCGGCTGCGGGATGTCGTGGTCGTCGGTGGCCACCACCGGCCCCCAGCGTTCGATCTGCTTCGACCAGGCGTCCTGCTGCCCGGTGGAGTAGCCGAGCGCCTTGGCCATGTCGCGCACCGCGAACTTGGGCCGGTAGGTGATCACGTTCGCCACCTGGGCGGCGTTCAGCCGCCCGTACTTGGCGTACACGTACTGGATCACCTCCTCCCGCCGGTCGGAGTCGAAGTCGACGTCGATGTCCGGTTCCTCCTCGCGGAGGCTGGAGAGGAACCGTTCGAACGGCAGCCGGTAGAAGATCGAGTCGACGGCGGTGATGTCGAGCAGGAAGCACACCGCCGAGTTCGCCGCCGATCCCCGGCCCTGGCAGAGGATGCCGCGGCTCCGGGCGAACTGCACGATGTCGTAGACGATCAGGAAGTAGCCGGGGAAGTCCTTCGCCTCGATCACGGCGAGTTCCTTCTCGATCCGCTCCTTCACGCTGTTGTTGGAACCAGCGGCGTTGTAGCCCGGGTACTTCCGCTCCGCACCCTCCCACGTCAGCTTCCGCAGCCAGCTCATCGGGGTGTGCCCCTCCGGCACCTCCTGCTTCGGCAGCTTCGGGCGGGCCCTGCGGAGCGAGAAGGCGAGCTCCTCCGCCAGCGGCGCCGTGTTCGAAACCGCCCCGGGGAACCGATTGAATCGCTCTGCCATCTCGGCACCGCTCCGCAGGTGCGCCCCGGTGCCGGCCGGCAGCCAGCCGTCCATCTCGTCGAGGCTCCGCCTGGCCCGCACCGCGGCCAGCGCCCCGGCCAACCGGTGCTCGGAGGGGGTGGCGTAGTGCACGTTGCCGGTCGCGAGCACCGGAAGCCCGGCGTCGGCGGCCAGCCGGGCGAGCACGTCGTTGGTGCTGCTGTCCAGCGGATGCCCATGGTCGAACAGTTCCACGTACACGTTCCCGGCCCCGAACCGGTCGACCAGCCGGTCGAGCTCGCGCGCCGCGGCGTCCGGGCCGTCGGCGGCCAGCGCCTGCCGGACCGCGCCCTTCCGGCATCCGCTCAAAACCACCCAGTGGCCATCGGCCTGGGCGGCCAGTTCGTCGAGGTCGTAGACCGGTTTGCCCTTCTCCTCGCCGGCCAGCTGGGCGTGGGTGAGGGCGGACGCCAGCCGGTGGTAACCCTCCTCCCGGCGGGCGAGCACCAACAGGTGGGTGCCCTCCGGGTCGGCGATGCCGTTCTGCGGTGTGCTGAGGCCCAGGGAGAGCTCGGCGCCGAACACGGTCCTGACCTGTGGGTAGCTCTCCGCGGTCTCGGCCAGCCGCACGATCCCGTAGAGGCCGTCGTGGTCGGTGAGGGCCAGGGCGTTCACGCCCAGCCGGGCGGCCTCCTCGAGCAACTGCTCGGGGGAGCTGGCGCCGTCGAGGAAGCTGAAGTTGGAGTGCGCGTGCAGCTCGGCGTACGGCACGACCGGGCCGGCCGGGCCGGCTGCCGGCACGGCCGGAACGTACGGCTGCCGCTTGTGCGACCAGGCCGGGCTGTCGCCGCCGTCGGCTTCAGCGGGCGCGCCGGGGCGACGCTGGTCGGAGAGCTTCCGCTCCAGCTCAGACCACGGGATCGGCGGGTTATTCCAGCCCATCGGAGTTCCCTCGCTCAGTCATAGCTGCCTTCAGCCCACCAGCGGTGGTCTTCGAGCGCGAGCAGCCAGGCGTTGCCGGCCTCGTCGACCAGCTGGAAGCGGAACAGCGCACGGGCACGCTCCGGATCCCACCAGCGTTCGGTGACCGGCCACGGGCCTACCCACGCCTCAACGCCGCACAGGTCGCCCGGCACGCCGGTGGGGGAGAAACGCTCGGGCTCATCGGTCAGCAGGCCGCGATCGTCGACGTCGACCGGGTCGCCGCCGGCGCCCAGCACGGTGACCGGATGCGGCGTGGCGAACACCGTCGCCGGCGCCACGCCCGGCAGGCTCCCCGGCCACGGCTGGGACCTGGCGCGGGTGAGGACCGCGCCGTCGCCGGGCGGCCGGTCACCCCAGGGCACCAGCAGCTGGCGGTCGGCCAGCATCCGGCCGCCGCCGATCACAGCCGTGAGCACCCCCTCATGGCCGAGCATGCTCTGCACCCGGGTGAGGCCGTGGTGGATCCGCTCGTCGGGACCTGAGCCCCAGAGTCCCTGCTCGTGGTTGGCGGTGGAGTCGACGCGGTCCGGCGAGATGCGCAGCCGGGTGACGCCCGCGGACAGCCCGGAGTCGATCGCCTGGCCGCCCTGCAACTGCCAGCGCACCCGGTCAACGACATCCGTCGCACTGAACCAGCGCGGATGCAGCCAGGTGCGTTCGGAGACCTGGCCCGATTCGGTGCGCACCTCCACCACGATGGCGGTGCACACCAGCCTGGCCTCGGTGAGCGCGTCGATGAACCGGTCGGCCGACGCCCTGATCGCGAACGTCACCTGGTCGGTGCGGTCGAGGGCTGGCTCGAAGTCGATCGCGACATCGAACAGCTGGGGCGGGATACGGGCCACCACGCTCCGGCTGTCCAGGCCGCTGGCCAACTCAAACGCATGGGCGCCCGCCGCGCCGAACCGGCGGTGCACGTCCAGCGCGTCAAGGGCCGCGAAGTCGCCGAGCGTGTGCACGCCGAGCCGGTGCAGCAGAGTTGCCAGCTTGTCGTCGACGAGGATGCCGACCGGCAGCGGGGAGAGGAACCGGGGCGACGCGCCGGTCGGCACGATGCGCACGGCGTCCCCTGGCGCAGTGTTCCGGGCGGCTTGCTCCGCCGCGAACGGCCCGTCGGCGATGCCGATCCGGGCTCCGTCGATGCCGAGTTCGTCCAGGCAGCGGATGAGCGCGGTCGCGGCCTGCTCCTCGCCACCGTAATACCGGTTCGGCCCCCTGGCCCTGATGGCACAGGTGCCGGGGCGGATCAACTGCACCCCGGGCGTGGTCTCCTCGATCCGGGTGATCACCGGCTCGAAGGCGCGGGCGTCCTGGACCGGGTCATAGGGCAGCGTCACCAGATCGGTGCAGCGGTACTGGGCTTCGCGCAGCTTGAGCCCCCGCTTCACCCCGTCGCGGCGGGCGGGAAGCGAGCAGGCGAAAACGAGGCCCTTGTCGATAAGGGCGAGGGGGGTATCCGCTGCGATACCCGCCGCCTGGATCGCGGCGGTGACCGGCCAGTCGGGGCACCAGAGCACGATCGTGCGGGTCAGTGCCGTACGGGTCGGTGCCGTGGGGTGGTGTGCCGTGGACACGGTCACCCCGCTTCGCGCAGCGCGGGCACGGCCGTTGGACGCATCGGCCCGGCACCGGACTGCCCGGCCGGGGCGGCGCGGAACTGCTGCTTTGAGTCCGGCAGCCAGAGCCGGGTGCTCTGGGGCCGGTCGAACCCGCGGTTCCCGACCGAGGCGACGGTGACCTCGCGACCGGTGAGGTAGCCGTGGCCTCGGCCGAGGCCGCTCCAGCGGCTGGACTCCAGGCGCAGCACGGCATCGCTCTGCGGCCATCCACCCATCACGATCAGGGTGCAGCCACGCTGGCGGAGGCGGGCGCCCAGGCGCGCGACATCAGCATCCCGGGTGCGGAGCGACGGCCTGATCACGACCACGCTGAGCACATCGACCAGGGCAGCGGTGACGGTGAGCCACTGGTCGCCGGGCGCCGGCACCAGCACCAGCCGTTCCAGGTCGATGCCGAAGCGGGTGGCGGCTTCGGCGCCGAAGTCCGGTATGCCGACCACCCCGCACCAGGCGCCGCCCTGCGACGGACCGGCCAGGAGCGCCATCACCAGCGTGGTCGAGCTCTCCACCGAATATGCGGCGCCCTGCCGCAGTGCCCCGCCGGGAAGAATGTCAGCCAGGGCTGGCAGGGTGGGGAGGGTCCTGGTCTCCAGTTTGGTGGCCTGCATACTGGAGATACGCTGCTGCAGTGCCGCCACCTGGCTCAGCGGACCAGGCCCGGGCGCAGGCTCCGGAACTGAAACGGCGAGCGGCATGGACATACTTTATGTTCGAACATATCTTCGAAGAAGTCAATTGCCGATGTGCTTTTTTCCCGCGTGGCTCAGGGCGATCCCGGAGCCCCGCGCAGCTTCTCCGGCGAGGGCTGAACCAGTGAGCTGATGTCGTCCGGGGTCTTGACCGAACTGGCCGCGGATTCCCGCGCCAGGAACGATCCGAGCTCGCCGATAGTGCTCATCAACGGGGCCGGGAACACCACGACGGTGTTCTTGTCCACGCCGATTTCGACCAGGCTCTGGAGGTTCCGCAGCTGCAGGGCCAGCGGATGCGCCATCATCGTGTCCGACGCCTCACCCAGCGCAGCGGCGGCCAGCGACTCGCCCTCGGCGGCGATGATCTTGGCCCGCTTCTCCCGCTCCGCCTCGGCCTGCCTGGCCATGGCACGCTTCATCGAGTCCGGAAGCAGGATGTCCTTCAGCTCAACCAGGGTCACCTCGACACCCCAGTCGAGTGTCTGCACGTCGAGGATCTCGCGGATGTTCACGTTGAGGATATCCGTCTCGGCCAGGGTCTCGTCCAGCGTGTGCTGTCCGACCACCTTGCGGAGGGTGGTCTGGGCGATCTGGTCGATCGCCGCGTGCACGTTCTCGATGGCGATCACCGATTTCACCGGGTCGACGATGCGGAAGTAGGCGACCGCAGAAACGCCGACGCTCACGTTGTCTCGGGTGATGATGCCCTGGGACTGGATCGGCAGCGTCACGATCCGCAACGACACCCGGTGCAGCACATCGACCGCCGGGATGATGAACCGGAGGCCCGGCGCTCGGGTGCCGGTCAGCCGGCCGAACCGGAGCACCACACCCTGTTCGTACTGCTTGACGACCTTGATGGACATGGCCAGAAGGATGATGACCACGATCAGGACGATGACCAGGATGATAATTGCAGCGACCATGAGGGCTTCATCTCCACCGGCGCGACAGGGATCGGCACCGTCTGCCCTTATTCTCCTCCTCCAGCCGACCATCCGCCACGACTCCCAGCCAGCGCGCAGCGTCGGCAGGGCACCGCTGCGGCGCGATAGCCTGTCGCTATGTGTGGTCGATTCATCATCACCGATACGGCGCCAGACCTGGTTGCCATGTTCGACGTCGAAATCGAGGGGGAGAACCTCCCCGACCCGTCGTGGAACGTCAAGCCGACCGAGCGGATTCCGATCGTGCTCGAGTCGGCGAAGCAGGACCCGCCGGTGCGGCGCCTGGAGGCGGCTCGCTGGTCGCTGGTGCCGTCGGGTTCACCCGACCTGGCACTCGGCTACCCGACATTCAACGCGCGCGCCGAGTCGGTCGGCCAGAAGCCGGCCTTCGCGCCGTCTCTGGCGGCCACACGGGCGTTGATCCCCGCCACCGGCTACTTCGAATGGCACACAGAAGGCGCCACCAAGACGCCGTACTTCGTCGCCTCCGACGACGGCCTGCCCCTGGCGTTCGCCGGGCTGTACTCCTGGTGGCGCAATCCGGCGCTGTCCGACACTGACCCGGCACGCTGGGTGCTCACCGCCACCATCCTCACCACAGACGCGCACGGACAGCTCACCGAGATCCACGAGCGGATGCCGGTGGCACTGCCCGAAGAATGGTGGGACCAGTGGCTCGACCCGCGCATCGTGGGCGACCAGGCGCTCGTCGACGCGGCGGTGCTGGCCTCCCGCGCCCTCACCGAGACCCTCGACTTCCACGAGGTGGGAAAAGTCGAGGGCAACGGGCCGGAACTCATCGAACCGGTGCGCTGAGCCGCCCCGACGCTCAGGAGGGCGTGACCCGGAGCAGCACGCGCTCCTGGCGACCCGACCTGCCCAGTCGCTCGATAAGCATGAAAATGCGGTATTCGAGCCCGTACTTTCGGCCGAACACCGAGGTGAGGAGGCGGCGACTGCGTTCGTCGTCAGCGATCGATGCGATTCCGGCCACAGTGTCGGCATCATCGGCGACGCGCCCCATCCGGGTGCACGGCCTCATCTCGATCCGTTGATCGTTGCGCAGGCGCTTCACCTTCCCGCTCTCCCGGGGGGTGGTGACTATCAAGTCCTCGCCGTCCCGGGCGATCCAGACCGGTGTTGACACCGGCTCGCCCGACTTGCGGAATGTGGTGAGTGAGACGAACCGCTCGTCGGCGAGGGCGGTGAAGGATTCAGTGGCGGGCATCCCCACACCGTAAACCCGTTAGCCCCTCCGCGGTGACACATCCGCATCCGCTTGACGCGGAATGCGCCGGAGCACGAGAACATCACCAATGGGGCGCGTGAACACAAAAGGCTGGGTCAGGACTTCTTCGCGGCCTTCGATGACGCGGACTTCCGGGGCGTGCGGTTCTCGGCGCTGACCATCCAGGAGAACTGTTCCAGCTTCTCGATGAACGCGTGGAACAGGTCGGCGGTGGTGGGGTCTTCCTCATCCACCTGGTCGTGCACGGCGCGAATGTTGTCGACCGTCGCGTCCAACCGTTCGGTGATCAAGTCGACGGCATCCGCGGTGTCCACCTCGCCTTCCGGGAAGGCGGGGAGGTGCGAATTCTTGGCCACGGTGGCGCTCCGTCCGTCGGGCAGCGCCTCCAGGGCTCGCATCCGTTCGGCCAGTTCGTCCGAGAAGACGCGTACCGCCAGGACGATCTCATCCAGCTGCAGGTGCAGGTCGCGGAAATTCTTGCCGACGATGCTCCAATGAGCCTGCTTGCCCTGCACGTGAAGGTCGATCAGGTCGACGAGTACGGATTGCAGGTTCTTGCTGAGGGTCGCTGACGCTTGCATTTTTTCCTCTCACACGGATGTTTCGCTCGGTGGACATCACAGTAGCCCGACTTCTATGGACCGGACAGTAGCATGTGGTGAATGAGCCAATCAGGGGTACAACGGTCGGATCACACGGGTGCGAACGGGGACGCGCTGCCCGGCGACGGCCGCAACGAGACGGCGAACGAGCGGCTCGACCGCAACTGGGATTCGCTCCTGCAGGAGCTGCGGGTGACCCAGACCGGTACCCAGATCATCGCAGGATTCCTGCTCACGGTGGCTTTCCAGAACCGGTTCACCGACCTGGACGACTACCAGGTCACCGTGTACCTGGTCCTGGTGTGTGTCGCCGCCCTGACCACCGCCCTCGGGCTGGGTCCGGTGAGCCTGCACCGGCTGTTGTTCCGCCGGCGGGCGATGGAGCAGATCGTGAGGATCGGGAACATCCTGGTGCGCGCGACCCTCGCCGGTGTGGCCCTGGTCCTCACCGGAACGGTGCTCCTGATCTTCGACGTGGTGCTGGGCCGCGCCGCGGGTTTCATCGCCGGGGGAGTGGTGCTGGTGATCACCGTCCTGCTGGGGTTGATTCTGCCGCGCACGGTGAAGCCCCAACCGCGCTGACCCGGTACGCTCGAGGTACCGGCCTGTCACAGATCGCCGGCCGCCCCACCGAAAGGACCTCCTCATGAACGTCGTCGCCTTCATCGTCGCGTTGGCCATCTTCGTCCTCGGGTTCTGGCTGTTCGGCCTGGCGTTCGCCGTCACCGCCTTCCAGCTGGAGATCTTCTTCGGCGGCATTCTCTGCGTGGCCCTTGCCGTGGCCATCCCGGTGCAGATCCTCCGCGACTAGCCTCCGCGCCCGGCCATGCTGGGCAATCCGGGACCGGGGCAGGTTGGCTCGCATGACGCCGATTCGCATGCCCCCGGACGGCACCGACCGGCCGCGGCCGTCGCGCTGGCGACGGCGGTCTGACGTCGTTCGTCCTGGTCGCGCTGAGCGGATGCGCCGCCGGCGGTTCGGCGCCTCCGGGTGACGACGGCACGGCTGGCGCAGCCGCGGCATCCTTTGCCCGTACGCTTACCGACGCCGACGGTGCCGGCGCCTGCGGCCTGCTCGCGGCGACGACCCGGACCACGCTCGAATCAGAGTCCGGTGCGGGGTGCGCCGTACGGCCGAGCCGCCCAGGCGAACCTGGCGGAGGACGTCGAATTCCTGACACTCGAAAACGGTCGGTGGCGGATCACCGCGGCGGGTTGCCGCGGTGGGCGGCTGAGCTAACCGCCGAGCCCGGCGAGCAGGTTGATCAAGGTCGCCAGGATGACCGTGCCGAACACGTACGACAACAGTGCGTGCCGGAGAGCGGTCGCCCGGACAACGTGGGTCTGAAGGTTCGTGTCGGAGACCTGAAAGGTCATACCGAGCGTGAATGCCAGGTACGCGAAGTCGGTGTACTGGGGCGGTTCAGTCTGGTTGAAGTTCACGCCACCGTCCGGGCCCCCGTAGTACAGCGACGCGTAGCGCAGGGTGAACAGTGTGTGGATCAGTGACCAGGAGAGCGCGACGCTGAGCACGGCGAGCACGGCCAGTTCGACCTTCTGCGAGTTGGAGGAGGCGTGGGCCTGGATCAACAAGAACACGATCGCACCGAGACTGGCAACACTTGCCAGCAAGACGAGCAGGTCGGAGATGCCCCGATTGGGGTCCTCCCGGGTGGCGTGGCTGGCCGTACTGGCAGCGTCCATGCGCCCGACGGTGAACCAGACCCGGGCGATGTAGAGCACGCACGCCGCCGCCCAGCCGGTGATCGGTGCGACCTCCCACCCCACGAGCACGCCGGTGGCGGCGGCAACAAGCAGCCCGACGATGAGCATGAGGACCAGGCGGGTCGAGGAACGGTGGAGCTGCATACGGTGAGCCTACTTTCGCGCCCGACGCTGTCGTCGCGACGCACCGGACGTAGTCTCGAAATCCAGACGAGAAGACAGGAACAACGGATGCCACGACTCCGGCGCAGCAATACCGCACGACCCGGCTATGCCAGGGTTCGCTCAGGGCGCGGCTTCAGCTACCGGGACGCCACCGGCGCCACAGTCACCGACCCGGTGGTGCGGAAGCGTTTCGCCAGCCTGGCCATCCCGCCGGCATGGACGAACGTCTGGATCTCCCCCTATCCGAACGGTCACATCCAGGCCACCGGCGTCGACGATGCCGGCCGGCGCCAGTACATCTACCATCCGCAGTGGCGCGCGCAACGGGACCGGGTCAAGTTCGACCGCGCCCTCCAGCTCGCCGCCAGCCTGCCGACGGCACGCGGGCAGGTCACGCGCGCGCTCCGGGCCGGCGGAGCCGGCCGGGACAGCGCCCTCGCCGCCGCTTTCCGCCTGCTCGATGTCGGCTCGCTGCGGATCGGCAGCGAGCAGTACGCATCCGAATACGGCAGCCACGGCCTGTCCACCCTGCTCTGCACGCACGTGTCGGTGCACGGGAGCGTGATCGAGCTCGCGTTTCCTGCCAAGAGCGGGCAGCAATGGGAGAGTGTGATCGACGACCCCGATCTCGCGTTGTTCGTGCAGGCCCGCCTGGACCGCGGACCCGAGGCCCGGTTGCTGGCCTGGCAGGACGGCTCAGAATGGCGGGAGTTGTCTGCGCCCGAGATCAACGATTTCGTCCGGGAGCGCACCGGCGGCGCATTCACCGCGAAGGATTTCCGCACCCTCCGCGGCACAGCCGCCGCGGCGGCGAGCCTCGCGGTGCACGGCCCCGAGCGCACCCAGCGGGCGCGGGCAGGCGCGGTCCTCGAGGCGATGCGTGAGGCGGCATCCGTTCTCGGTAACACCCCCGCGATCGCCCGCAAGAGCTATGTCGACCCTCGGGTGGTGGACCATTATGTCGCCGGCGTGACCATCAACGCCGCGCGGATCGCGTCGGTGGAGTCGGAACTCGTGGCGCTCCTCGGCGGCTGAGCCCTTCGCGCTGCGGATTCCTCCAACCGCTGCGGGCACGCGGGGCTCGCGTCATTCGCTTCGCGCTGAGGATTCGTCCACGCGCGCATGGCCTGCCACCCGCGCGTGGCAGAATCCTCAGCGCGAGCGGTTGCCGCCCGTGCGGCACGGGCCGTGGTGGGCACCCGGCCGGCGAGAGCTATCGCCCGGCGCCTCGGTCGCCCGGCGCCTCGGTCGCCCGGCGCATCAGCCGCCCGGGGCGTGAGTCGCCCGGGGCGTGAGTCGCCCGGGGGCGTCAGTCGCCCGCGGCCGCCACGACCGCGCGCAGGAGCTGCGGGTCGCCGACGATCCGGAAGTGCCCGGCCACGGGCAACTCGATGTTCACTGCACCCGCGAGTTCGCTGCCACCCGGAATGTGCGGGTCGAAACTCCCAAAGATGGATGTGATCCGCACATTGACGGTCAGTTCGTTCATCAATTGCCGGATCGTGGCATCCGTCGGGGCGAAGGCGCGGAGGCTCGGCAACACCGTGTACCGTGCCAGCGACGATCCGGAGAAGGGTGTGGCGACGGCAATCATCCGGTCGATGCGCGCCGTGCCGGGAGACGTGGCCTCCTCAGCCATCAGGTACTTCCCGATCAGGCCGCCCTTGCTGTGGGCCACAATGATGACGTCGTGCAGGTCCCGTTCGGCGAGGAGGCGAGCGACCACGTCCGCGGCGGCGACCACGGTTGCCCGGTTACGGCCGAGGTCGGTGACCACGTGCAGTGGATGTCCGTTGGCGTGCAGTGCGTCGGCAATGGGTCGCATGAACTGCCAGGTTTCATAGATGCCGGGGAGCAGAACGACCGGCTGCCGGCCACCGAGGGACCAGTCCGCCGCCTCCCCGCCGCCGGGCCCGCCACCACGAGGACCGCGCAGCAACCCCCGCAGTGACCCGCGCACCTGCCAGTAGCCGACATAAATGTAGTCGATCGCCCAGAACCAGGCCTTGCCGAGGACGTTCAGGGGGCCCTGACCCCCACGCTTGACGGTCATGCGCGTCCTCAGGACTCCGCCTGGCTGCCCCGGGCGGTATCGGGAATGCCCGCGTGGACGAGAAGAGCGAGGGCGACGGCGGGCGCCCCCGAGTGCTGAACCACATGAGCCGACCCGGCCACATCGAGCCTGGCGCACCGGGACACGACGCTTTCGATGTGCTGGACCCAGTCGCCAGGGGCGACCGGGTCCACGCCGCCCCGGATCAGGAGCACGGAGGCGCTCACCCGGCCCAGCCGCTCGACCATGGGGTAGCCGAGCATCACCGGCAGCTCGGTCAGGTACCAGCGCGGCCCGCACCGGAGGTAGTCCGTCAGGACCATCCAGTTGGCGATCAGCGGTTCGGCCAGAACGTCGCGCGCCAGGCGCACCGCCTGTCCCACCGCCGTCGGTGCCGCCGGGTCGACAACCGGCCCCATCAGCACGATCCGGTCGGTGAGTGCCGGGTCCTGCACCGACATCTCGGTGACGATCTGGGTGCCCATCGAGTGACCGACCAGCACCGGGCTGGTCACACCGGCTTCGGCGAGGAACGCCCTGATCAGGCCGGCCAGGTCTTCGACGCTGAGCTGGCGACGCGGATGCGGCTTCGGCGACCGTCCGAAACCGGGCATGTCCACCGTGAACACCGTCGAGTGCGACGCCAGTTCCCGGGCGAGGCGCATGTAGTAGCGCGAGGACACGCCGATTCCATGCACGAGGACGAACGCTGGGGCGTCAGCCGTCTTCGGCGCCGCCTGGAATCGACGGATCACCAGGGTCAGGCCGTCCCGCTGGAAGCGGTGCTTGCTGTAGTCCTTCACACGGTGCCCTTCACATGTCTGGTCGGGTCGTCGCTCACCTGTCGTGGCGTACGTGGCAGAGCTTAGGCGGATTCCAAGCGAGGCATGCCAGAATCGGCAGGTACCGTTGTTGGCCGAACCCCGAAAGAGACCGCCCAGGATGCCTGATAGCCCCGCAGCGGCCACACCGTACGAGGTGCTCGGAGTCAGCGCTTCAGCCACTGACCGGGAGATCCGCGTCGCCTACCGGCGGCTGCTGCGCCGCACCCACCCCGATGTCGGCGGCAATGCCACCCAATTCCATGCGGTGCAGGTCGCGTGGGAGCGGATCGGGAACCCCGCGGCTCGAGCTGACTACGACCGGCAACGTTTCGCGCGTGCCGATCCGATGACAGCGGATGCCGGCCCCTCCCGCGAAGCGACCTCGGCCCGGAGCAGTTCAGGCGGAGCCCGATCCGGGCCCCGCGCCCGCATGCACGGGCATCCGGGCGGCGCGGCGCGGCAGCGCTATCTCGACTTGATGCGGGAATGGACCGGCCGCGGGACCACGGTCGATGACCCGTATGCACCGGAACTGATCCGATCGGCGCCGCGGGAGATCCGGCATATCCTCGCCAAGGCTCTCGCCGAGGAAGCGACAGCCCATCTGGTGGCCTCCCTCGGAATCGGCTACACCGCGTGGCACGACGTGGCCACCGGGCGTCACACCGAGAAGCTCGACCACGTGGTCCTCGGACCGGCCGGGTTGTTCGGCGTTCTCTCGGAGGACTGGGGTGGCCCGGTGCAGCTGGTGCGGGGTGAGCTCACCGGTGACGGACTGCCGCTCGGGGCTCAGCCGCTGCAGGATCTGGAAGCCAGCGCCCGCGCCCTGTCCCGTGCGGTGCGGGTGCGCTTCACCGCGCTGGTAGTGGTGCTGCCGGACACAGCGCTGTCGGAGGCGCTCACCGTGTCCGGCCGGGGGCGCCGCCCGACGATCGTGGTGATTCCACGGTCCCGGCTGGTCGGGTTGCTGCGCGACGGGTTGCCGGGGGTGGAGCGCGGCAGCTTCGAGAAGGTGTTCGAACTGCGAAGTCGCTTGCAGAACGGCATCCGCTTCGTCGATGCCTAAACAGACCGGTCGAGCCCGAGCTTCTCCACCCAGTAGTCGAGGAACGTGGCGCCGGCCTCGTCGTGGATCTCCTCGCCGATGATGATCACCGGGTACGGACGCTCCAGCACACCGTCGGCGGGTCGCACGTCAACGTGGGCGACGTCGTAGCCCGCGCTGTGCAGGTGGTCCGCCATCAAGTAGTCACTCCGTGAGTCGCCGACGGATCGCCACACGGTCGGCAGCGGACCGGATTCGGCGAAGAATTCGAGCGCGCGCTCGGCGCCGTGGTCCTTGTCCAGCGTCACCGACTCCACGTCGGTGGAGATGATGGTCGGGTCGATCCGGAACGGGACCAGCCCCGCGGCATCCGGGACCTCTCGCTCACCGAAGCGCACCCCGAGTCCGTGGGCCACCAGCATCGAGAACACCGCCTCGTTGAAAGCGGGCTGGTCGGCGACGAACGCCGCGTGGTCGACATCCATTCGCTGTTCGACGGAGATCATCGCCAGCTTCGTCTCGTCGAAGAACATGGTGCCGGCGAACCGATCCGCAACCAGGGCACGTACCTCGGCCACGACGCGGTCGGGCAGGGCGACTGTCTCGTCCACGACGATGTCGCCCATTCCTTGGCTCGTGATGGGAAACCACACCGCGCCCTTTTCGCAGACGCCGTACATGCGCACGCCGTCGGGCAGCCCGGCGGCCAGCAGCGGACCGACCACCTGCTCACGGATGAACGTGGCGCTCCGGCCGGTGATGAACGCGATCGGCACGTCGGCGGCGGCGAGGGTGACCAGGTCCGCGACGATGCTCGGGGTCGCGATCGTGCGGGTGACCGGGCTGGCGATCGGCCCGTCAACGTCGAGAAGAAGTCCAAGCGGCGAAGGGGTTTCGGTCATACGCCATTGTTTCACGCGTGTTGTCGTCACGTTCCGCCCGTCGTCGTCGTCGGGCGACCCGGTCAGGGACGGCGGGCGCGTGCTTCCCAGTCGGCGATCTCCTGCCGCAGCGGCTCGAGCGCTGCCAGGTCTCTGCAGTCGACCACCGGGTTGCCGCAGCGACACCGCAACGGGTTCTGCTGGTCGGCCCCGTGCCGCGCGGCGATCCGGGCCAGGACCTGCATCGCCCGTGCCGTGCGGCGGGACTCCAGGTCGGTTCGGCGCTCGGCCCGTTTCAGCAACTCGGTTTCCAGCAGCGCCCGGACCCCGCCGGTGGCGGTCTGGTCGAACTGCCCGTTGACGATCCCCGTGAGTTGGTCGACCTTCGCCTGCAGTTCCACGAGCGCCGCGTCGTTCTCGGCGCTCCGCCGTGCGCTCTCGGCCGCGAACACCCGGTGCGCCTCGTCGGCCTCGGCGTACAGCTCGGCCCACAATCGCACGTGGTCCGCGTCGCGACGCTCGGCCTTCTCAGCCCCGATGTGGCGGGTACAGAAGGTGCAGACCACCTGGTCGGATGCCGAGTCGAAGTGGAACGGCTGCTGGGAGTGGCAGCACAGGCACTCGGCCAGGATGTCCTCGTGCAGCCGGTAGCGGTGGGTCACAGAAGCTCCCTGTGGAATGCGGGCACCGCGCCGACCGGACTGGGACGGCGCCGTGCGAGCTTATCCAAGAATCCATCGGCAACGCCTATCGTTGAGAGACATGATTACCCGAAGAGAAGCAGCACTGCGCCTGGACATCCCGCTGGAGATGGCCCGCCGCCACGGCATTCCGTCGCGCTTGAGCCCGGCCGAGTTCGCCGAGCTGGAACAGAATCCGCCCGCCTGGCTGCAGCAGTCGCGGGCGAACCGCACCGGCAAGCCGGTCTGGGTTGAACTGACCTGCGACGTCTGCGGGTTCTCGGAGGCAGCCCGCCCCAAGAAATGGTGGCCGGCATTCACCTACCTGACGTGCTCGCACCACGCCTACGACGAGGTGCCGGAGCCGGCTGACGGCCTCGCTCGCCGCGAGGTCGACGGCATCGGAAGCCGATTCATCGGAATCGTCGACGAGGCGCCCGCCTGATGTTGTCGATCGAGCTGCTGACGGACGCCTTCAACCGGATCCAGGGAACCGTGCGTTCAGTGCTGTCGTCGACGGATGCCGCGATCCTCGGCTACCGTCCGGACCCGGAGTCGAACAGCGTCGCCTGGCTGGTGTGGCACCTGACCCGGGTGCAGGACGACCATGTCTCCGAGGTGGCCGGAATCGAGCAGGTCTGGACGGCGGGCGGCTGGGCCGACCGCTTCAACCTGCCGTTCGACGTGTCGGCCACCGGTTATGGCCAGAGTTCGGCCGAGGCCGGTGCGGTTCAGGTCAGCGCAGAGTTGCTCGCCGGCTACCACCGCGCCGTGCACGCCCAGACGATCGAGTTCCTCGGCGGCCTGTCCGACGCTGACTTCGACCGCGTCGTCGACACGTCCTGGAGCCCACCGGTCACCCTCGGGGTGCGGCTGGTCAGCGTCATCTCCGATGACCTGCAGCATGCCGGCCAGGCCGCCTACGTGCGCGGACTGGCGATCCGCGCGTTGCGGCGCGGTTAGCTTTCAGGGCAGCTGACTCTTCAGAAACGTGGTCGCCGCTTCCCGGAAGTGCCGGGACGTCGGAGCGTTGAAGTGGTTCCGCCCCGGAATCTCGAAGAACGTACCGTTGGGGGTGGCCTCGGCGAGCGCCCGTGAGGCAGCGACGATGCGGTCCTCGCTGCCGGTGGCGAACAGCAGTGGCTGGCTGGGCGCGTTGTCGGGCCCTGGCTGGGGGCCGTCCCTCATTCCCTCGACCAGCGCAACCAGCGCCGTGAGGTCGTTGCCGGGCACGCTGCTGGCCATTTGCAGGTAGGCGCCGGTGAGCCGGTCCTCAACAGCCGCTCCGTGCTCGATGTGCTCACGGGCATCCGCTACCTTGAAACGTTTGAGCGGGTCGCCGTCGGGGATCCCACCGAGGACGGCGCGGCTGATCCGGTCGGGGAACTCGCGGGCCGCCTGCCACCCGACGCGCGCACCGAGCGAGTAGCCGACATAGGCCACCTCGTCGAGGAGGTAGGTGTCGAGCACCTGCAGCACATCGGCCACCAGGATTTCCATCGTGTACGCGTCAGTGGACCGGGGCTTGTCGCTGGCGCCATGCCCGCGCTGGTCGATCGCAATCACGTGGAAGCCGGCCCGGGTGAGGTCCCGGGTCCATCCCGTGGAATGCCAGTTGTACAGGCCGCTCGAGGCGAATCCGTGCACCGCCACCACGGTGGGGTGCGCCGGGTCACCGAACTCGTAGGTGGCGATCTGTACACCATCGGCGGAGTAGACGGCGCGGGACTCTGGCGGTGCGACGATCGGCATGCTCTCAGGTTAGGGGACAGGTCAGTGCTCGAGCGGCAGGAGAGTGCCCCGGCGTACTGACCCGACATATTGCGTCACGAACCGGATGTGGCACAGGCTCCCCGCTACCGTTTCAGCATGACTCTCCTCGACACCGTTTCCGCACCGTCCATCTCCGCCACCGACCGTGCGGAGCGCCTCGACTCCGCAGGCTCCGCGTGGGGGGAGCGGATCGCCGGCGACGCCACGACCGCCCAGCTCACCTACCGGGTCAAGGCCTCGGGTGAAGGCTCGGTCGCCAGCCGCATCACCGCGGGCAAGCATGAGTTCTTAGTCGACGAGCCCGCGGCTCTCGCGGGTGACGACCTCGCAGCCAGCCCGGTCGAGTACGCGCTCGGCGCCCTGGTTTCCTGCCAGATCGTGGTCTACCGCCTGTATGCCCAGGCCCTCGGCATCCAGTTCGACGAGATCGACATCGCCGTGGAAGGTGACCTCGATGCCCGTCGGCTGTTCGGCCTGGACCACGACGTGCGTGCCGGCTTCTCTGATGTGCGGCTCGCCATCACCATCACCGGGCCGGAGACCGAGGAACGCTACCAGGAACTCCGCGAAGTCGTCGACGCGCGATGCCCGGTGCTCGACCTCTTCTCGAACCCCACACCGGTTTCGGTCACCGTCACGAAGGGCTGAGTTGGTCCGTCGTAGACCTTCTTGCTACCGGGTCGTCGGACCCTGCCCGATGCTCAGCCAGGCGTCCGGGCCGTTGCCGTGATCGTCGGCGGCGCGGCTCCCGCCCTGCGCTCCAGCAGTCTTCATCGACTGCAGTTGTCGCTCGACCTCCGCACTCGCCGCACCGGCAGCCAATTGCCGTTCGAGGTCAGCATCGGGCGGGGCGGTGATGTCGTTGAGGGCGCCGCTGGCGAGCAGTTCGTCGGTGGCGGCAGCACGGGCCTGCATTTGAGCGACGCGGTCCTTGGCCCGATTCAGGTTGGCGCCGACGTCGCTCATGTATGAGCCCAGGCCCGCCGCTGCCTCGTTCGCCCTCACCTGCGCTTCGGAGGCGGTGTAGGTGGCCTTGATCGTCTCCTTCTCGGTGCGGAACGTGGCGATCCGCTCCGCGAGACGGCGTTCGTTCTCCTGCAGTTGCGCCTGCTGCTGCAGCAGGGCGGCGTGCTGGTCGCGGACGGTTGCGACTTGGCGCTCGAGGAGGGAGCGGCGCTCCAATGCGGTTCGGGCGAGATCCTCCCGCCCCTGGCCGAGCGCCTCCTGCGCCTGAATGGTCAGCCGTTGGTACCTGGCGCCCATTTCCTGACCCTGCAACTCGATCCGCTTCTTCCCCGTCGCAACCGCGGCCAACCCGTGCCGAACCTGTTGCAGCATCTTCACCTGCTGGTCGTAGCTGTCGTCGAGGGCTTCACGGGGGTCTTCCAGGCGGTCGACGGCGCGAGTCGCTTTGATCCGGAAGATGGTGCGCAGACGCGACGTGAGGCTCATGACTTGTTCCCCCTGGTCAGGCGATCCATCGCCGGCTGCCGACGCGGGTCGAACAGTGCGTCGTTTTGGTTGAGCGCGTGCAGTTCCTGGAGTCCGGCGTTCAGGGCGGTGACCTCGCGGTCGACGTCGAACCGAAGCCGCGCCAGCGCATCGTCGGACACTTCTCCCAGCCCGTCAGCGACGACAGAGCGCAGTCGGCGCACCAGCCCTGCTACCTGTTCGACCCGGCGCTTGGCCGCGGGTATCCCTTCGGCAAGCATGACCGGATCGGTCTCGGTCGCCATCAGTCGCAACTGCGACTCCAACGTGACGCCTTCGGACTGAATCCGGTGAAAGAGACGCGGAAGCTCACCACGCGGTGGCTCGGTGCGCCCGGCGAGCTCGACCGCGAGCTGGCCGCTCACGAGCGTGTCATTGAGCCGCATGCGCAGTTTCAACACTTCGTGCCGTGGGCCCCAACTGAGGCGGGTCCGCGCACGCAGCACCGCACTGTTGAGGGGGCGACTGCGGCGGAGCCGCGTGTAGACCATCCGCAGCACCACGGCGACAATGACAACCGACGCCACGCAGATGAGCGCCAATGTGATCAATACCCAGGCGAGCACGTCCATTAGTCCACCTTCATCACGGCTTCGTCGTGCCAGTGCCAATTCGCGACACGATCTACCGGCTAAACTACGCTCGTTTTCGCCGAGTTGTCACGACCTCGGAAGATCGAAGCCTGGCTGGTCAGCACGAGGGCTTGGCTCGTTGAACCGCGCCGGTGACCCCCGAGAGGACAAGGTCGGCGCGGTCCTGTGAGCGTTCGATCAACACCGCGTTGGCGCCGTCGACGTCGCGCGCCCACGCCGCGGCGGCTTCGAACGACCGGCCGTGGAACGTGTGCCGGTCGATGAGCCGCCGCTCGCGCTCCTCGGGCGGGGTGGCACAGAACCATGCCGCGTCCAGCCGGTCTCGCACTCCGGCCCAGGGCTCGGAGTCGATCAGGAGGTAGTTACCCTCGACCACGACAACCTGTGCGGCGTCGTCGACCGCAATCTCCCCGGCGATGCCTTCGTCGACCGTGCGCTCGAAGCTCGGTGCGTAGACGGTGTGGCCGGTTTCCGTGCGCAACCGGTCGAGCAATGCGACGAAGCCCCAGCCATCGAAGGTCTCGAGCGCGCCCTTCCGGTCGTGGAGGCCCAGTCGGTCGAGGGTCGAGTTGGCGAGGTGGAATCCGTCCATGGGGAGGTGCACGGCGACGCCGGGCACCTCGGTGTTGAGGCGATCAACAAGGGAGCGCGCGAGCGTAGTCTTCCCGCTGCCGGGGCTCCCCGTGATGCCGAGCAGGACCCGGGCAGCTGCGGATCTGGTACGCAGGTCGCGTGCGCGTTCGGCGAGGGCGTCGATGGGCTCCATCTCAACTGCCACCAATCCTTCGCAGACGTCCGGACGACACGAGGGGTCAACGGTGTCACGCGCTTCGGCTGGCCAGTCGCAGTCCCACGGAGCAGTGTATCGGCGGCCGCCCGTCGGGCCGAGCACGTGGCGCCAGCGAAGAAGGGCCGGATCAGTGATCCGGCCCTTCGTGAACTGTCTCAACCAGTTCTCGTCAGCCTTTCCCGAAGAAAAGACCGAGTGTGTCCGAGGGGGGACTTGAACCCCCACGCCCTATACGGGCACTAGCACCTCAAGCTAGCGCGTCTGCCATTTCCGCCACCCGGACTGAGTGATCGGCAGCCGACGTATCGGCTACCGAGGTAATAACTTAGCACGGTTTGGCGGGGCGGATTGAACGCCACTCGCCGGGGGAGCGCCGATACCGGGGCGCGCCGACCAATGCCGATAGCGTTGACCATATGGCATCAGAGGCGCGCACCAGACCTGACGAAAACCCAGCACCAGAACCGCTCGACCTGACCGTCGAAATCGCGCGCGACCTCATCCGCTTCGACACCACCAACTACGGTGAGGGCCGCTCAAACGGCGAGACGGATGCCGCAGAGTATGTCGCCGAGAAACTCCGCGGCCTGGGTCTGGCTCCCGAATTGTTCGACTCGGAACCCGGCCGCACCAGCGTCGTCGCCCGGGTGAAGGGACGGGACTCCAGCAAACCCGCCCTGGTCGTGCACGGTCACCTCGACGTGGTGCCGGCGGACCCGGCCAACTGGAGCGTCGACCCATTCGCCGGGGTGATCAAGGAGGGCCTGCTCTGGGGCCGCGGCGCCGTGGACATGAAGAACATGGACGCCATGATGCTCGCCGCGCTGACCGCCATCATCGGTGCCGGGCAGGCGCCGGCGCGCGACCTGGTGGTCGCCTTCTTCGCCGACGAGGAGAACGGGGGAGTGCTGGGCTCGCACTACCTGGTCCAGACGCATCCGGAGCTCTTCGCGGGGGCCACCGAGGCCATCAGCGAGGTCGGCGGGTACTCGATCACCCTCGCCGGGAAACGCGCGTACCTTCTGCAGACGGGTGAGAAAGCTCTCATCTGGGTCAAGCTCATCGCCCGCGGCGACGCCGCGCACGGGTCCCGCCTGATCCACAACAACGCCGTCACCAAGCTCGCCGAGGCGATCGCCAAGGTCGGCCGGCGCCAGTGGCCGATCCGGCTCACCGACACCACCACCCAGCTGCTGGGCGAGCTGGCCCGCATCCTGGACGTCGACCCCCAGGCCGTCGGGCCGGACGAGCTGGCCCTCGCCACCGGCACGGCGTCGGGATTCATCCAGGCGAGCCTCCGCACCACAACGAACCCCACCATGCTGCAGGCCGGGTACAAGCACAACGTGATCCCCGACACCGCGGAGGCGCGCATCGACATCCGCTCGCTGCCCGGCGAAGAGGACGCGGTGCTGGCCGAGGTCGCCGAGCTGGTCGGCCCCGACATCGAGATCGTCGTCATGCACCGGGACATCGGGCTCGAGACCGAGTTCAGCGGCCCGCTGATCGACTCCGTCATCGCCACCCTCGGCCGCCACGACCCGGGAGCTCCCGTTCTGCCGTACCTGCTCTCGGGCGGCACCGACAACAAGGCGCTGAGCACGCTCGGAATCAAAGGCTACGGCTTCGCCCCACTGAAACTCCCAGCAGACTTGGATTTTCCGGCGATGTTCCACGGCGTGGACGAGCGGGTGCCGCTTGACGCATTAGTGTTTGGCAGGCAGGTTCTGACCGACCTGCTGCTGGACTACTAACGCGGGGAACAACACAACGTGGATTTCATCAATGCGATCATCCTGGGACTGGTCCAGGGGCTGACCGAGTTTCTGCCCGTCTCGTCGAGCGCGCACATCCGGATCGTGGGCGAGTTCCTCGGCACCGGCGGCGACCCCGGGGCGCGGTTCACCGCCATCACCCAGATCGGCACCGAACTCGCGGTGGTGCTCTACTTCTGGCGCGACATCACCCGCATCATCGGGCGCTGGGCGCGGTCACTGGCCGGCAAGGTCCCACGCACGGACCCCGACGCCCGCATGGGCTGGCTGATCATCCTCGGCTCGCTGCCGATCATCGTGCTCGGCCTGCTGTTCCAGGACCAGATCGAAACCGTGCTCCGGTCGCTCTGGATCACCGCCACCATGCTGATCGTGTTCGGCATCCTGCTCGGCGTCGCCGACTACGTGGGCGCCAAGAAGCGCCGGCTCAAGGACATCACGGTGGGCCACGGCGTGATCTACGGCTTCGCCCAGGCGCTTGCCCTGATTCCCGGCGTGTCGCGCTCCGGTGGCACCATCACCGCGGGCCTGTTCATGGGGTACGAACGCAAGGCCGCCGCGCGATACGCCTTCCTGCTGGCCATTCCCGCGGTGCTCGGCAGTGGCTTTTACCAGGTCTACAAGTCGATCTCCCAGCCCTGTGTCGCGGCCGCGGCGAACTGCACCCCGGAGATCTTCGGGCCGGTCGAGACACTGGTCGCGACCGTGATCGCGTTCGTCGTCGGACTCCTGGTGATCGCCTTCTTCATGAGCTACATCTCCCGGCGGAGCTTCCTGCCGTTCGTGATCTACCGCATCGTGCTCGGCATCGTGTTGTTCGTTCTGCTCGGCACAAACGTGCTCACCGCGTAGCTAGGCTGATTCCATGCGTGCATGGAACCGACCAGACCTCCCGACCCTCCCCGGGAGCGCCGGCGTGCCGCGGTTGCATGACACCGCCACCGGTGGGCTGGTCGAGGCGCGGCCGACGGATGCCGCGCGGCTGTATGTCTGCGGGATCACCCCGTACGACGCCACCCACCTCGGCCACGCGTTCACCTACCTCGCCTTCGACACGCTGCAGCGGGTCTGGCGTGACGCCGGCGTCGCGGTGCACTACGCCCAGAACGTGACGGATGTCGACGATCCACTGCTGGAACGGGCCGCGGCGACCGGCGTCGACTGGCGTGTCCTCGCGGCCGAGCAGGTGGAACTGTTCCGCACCGACATGGAAGCCCTCGCCATGCTCCCGCCGTACCACTACGTCGCGGTGACCGAGGTGATCCACGAGATCTCCCGTGCCGTGTGCCGGCTCTGGGACGACGGCCTGGCCTACCGGGTGGACGCGTCAGACGCCCTCCCGAACGCGGACGGGACACCGGCTTCCGACCTCTACTTCGACAACGCCGCGGCCGAACGAACGTCGCCGTGGCGGCTGGGCGACGAGAGCAACCTCGGCCGGACGGAGATGCTCACCCTGTTCGCCGAGCGCGGGGGAGACCCGGACCGGGTCGGCAAGCGCGACCCGCTCGACCCGCTGCTCTGGCGCGCGGCACGTGAGGGCGAACCGGCCTGGGACACCCCGGTGGGCTCCGGCCGGCCCGGCTGGCACATCGAATGCTCGGTGATCGCGCTGATGGAGCTCGGGGCGGACTTCACGGTGCAGGGCGGCGGGAGCGACCTGATCTTCCCGCACCACGACATGAGCGCGGGCCACGCTGCCGCGCTGTCCGGGCATCCGCTGGCCGGGGTCTACAGCCACGCCGGCATGGTCGCCTACCAGGGCACGAAAATGAGCAAGTCACTTGGCAACCTGGTCCTGGTCTCCGGGCTCAGGGCCGAAGGCGCCGACCCCCGTGCGATCCGGCTGGCGCTCCTGGCGGAGCACTACCGCTCCGACTGGGAGTGGACGAGCGAGCATCTGGTGGCCGCTGAGCGACGCCTCGCCCGCTGGCAGGCGGCGTTCGGAACCGAGGCGACCCCGGGCATCCGTGACAGCGACGCTGTGCTGGCCCAGATGCGGGCGGCGCTGGCCGAAGACCTCGACACGCCGAGCGCGTTGGGCGCGGTGGATGCGGCAGCCGCCGCCGGGGTGACCGACCCGGCGCTGGTCCGTTCCGCGATCGAGGCGCTGCTCGGCGTCCGGCTCTGACCGCGTCACCCTCGCATCCGGATCCGGCCCCGGCCTCGACCGGGCCGGATGATCAGGACGGGCGTGGCCCCTCAGGACCCGGGCGCCCGTCGGCCCAGCCGTCACGACCGTCTCGACCGTCACGACCGTCACCGCGTTTCCGCAGGTACTGTTCGAACTCCTGGGCGATCGCCTCGCCGCTGGCCTCTGGGGAGTCCACGGTGTCGCGGGCCTGCTCCAGCTGGGCGATGTAGCCGGCCATCTCCTCGTCCTCCGCGGCGAGGGCGTCGATGCCCTCCTCCCATTCCGCGGCCTCGGCGACCAGTTCGCCACGGGGGATCACGACGTCGATGATCTCCTCGAGCTTGTCGATCAGCGCCAGCATCGCCTTGGGCGACGGAGCATTGTGCACGTAGTGCGGAACGGATGCCCAGATCGACATGGTCGGGATCCCGGCTTCCTCGGCGGCCAGCGCCAGGACGCTGAGGATGCCGACCGGCCCCTCATAGCTGCTGCGCTCGACCTGCAGCTCGGCTCGGAGCTGCGGGTTGTCGCTGGAGACGAAGATGGAAATCGGGCGAGTGTGCGGGACATCCGCCAGCATCGCACCGAGGAACACGACGCCGCCGACATCGGCCGCCAACGCGGCGTCGACCATCTCGGCGGCGAAACTCTTCCAACTCCGTGACGGCTCGGTGCCGAGAAGCAGGTAGATGTTGCCCACGTTGGCACCGCTCACCGCGAGCTGTGCGTCCTCGGCCAGGGGCGCGCCGGGCAGTTGCTGGCCGGACGGTCCGTAGAGTGTCGCTCCGGGCCATTCCAGCTGGCGGCGGCTGCTTTCGTCGCTGGAGATCGTGGGACGGTTGAACTGGTAGTCGAAGTACAACTCCGGGTCGACGCTCGTGATCTCGGTGACGTCGAGCAGCTCCTTCAGGGTGCGCACTGCCCCGGTGGCCGCCTCTCCGGCGTCGTTCCAGCCCTCGAACGCCACCACCAGGAGGCGCCCGCTCAGGAATCCGTTGCGCTCAGTCACTACCAGGAACCTCGATCCACCCCGGCCGCCACGGTCGGCGAACCTCAATCAAGGATAGGCGGTGCCCCTTAGACTTGAACCCCGTGATCTCGATCCCCGCAAATATCCCTGCCCCGCCGCCCCGACCCGCCGCCGTGCTCTGGGATATGGACGGCACCCTGGTCGACACCGAGCCGTACTGGATGGTCGCGGAGGACGAACTCGTCGCCTCATTCGGCGGCACCTGGACGCACGACGACGCCATGCTGCTGGTCGGCTCCGGGCTCTGGGCGTCGGCCACCATCCTGCAGGACCGCGGCGTCGCCCTGGAAGCGGATGCGATCGTGCAGCGGCTCACCGACCGGGTCCAGGAGCAGCTCGCCGTGCACGGGGTGCCCTGGCGGCCCGGCGCCCGGGAACTGCTCCGCGCCGTGAAGGACGCCGGCATCCCCACCGCGCTGGTCACGATGTCGGTGGAGCGGATGGCGCGCCAGGTCATCGACCTGATCGATTTCGCCGCCTTCGATACCGTCGTCGCCGGCGACATGGTCACGCACAGCAAACCGCACCCGGAGGCTTACCTCACCGCGGCAGCGGCGCTCGGCGTCGACCCGGCGCACTGCGTCGCGATCGAGGATTCAGCCCCCGGGGTGGCCGCCGCCGTTGCAGCCGGCACGATCGTGATCGCCGTTCCCCACCAGGTGGACCTGCCGCCCAGCGCGCTGTACGCGCGGTGGCCGACCTTGCGGGACGCGACCGTTGCCGACCTCACCACCCTGTACACCGACCAGCACGCCCACCTCGAGAGAGCAGCACGATCATGAACACCCAGCAGGCCAACCAGAACAGCGGCCCGTTCCGCGCGGGTGACCGGGTGCAGCTCACCGGCCCGAAGGGCAAGCTGAACACCATCACCCTCGAGCCGGGCAAGGAATTCCACACCCACCGCGGCATCCTCGCCCACGACGACGTCATCGGCCTGCCCGACGGTTCGGTGGTCTCCAACAATGTCGGCGTTGAGCACCTGGCGCTCCGCCCGCTGCTGAACGACTTCGTCATGTCGATGCCGCGTGGCGCCGCGATCATCTACCCCAAAGACGCCGCGCAGATCATCGCCCAGGCCGACATCTTCCCGGGGGCGACCGTCGTCGAGGCCGGCGTCGGCTCCGGCGCGATGTCGCTCTGGCTGCTGCGCGCGATCGGGCCGGCCGGCCGGCTCGCCTCGTTCGAACGGCGCGACGAGTTCGCCGACGTGGCGCGCGGCAACGTCGCCACCTTCCTCGGTCACGACCCCGAGAACTGGTCGGTGACGCTCGGCGACCTGGCCGAGGCGCTGCCGACCACCATGGACGACCAGAGCGTGGACCGGGTGGTGCTCGACATGCTGGCGCCCTGGGAATGCCTCGACGCGGTCTCCGCCGCGCTGAAGCCCGGTGGTGTGCTCCTCTGCTATGTGGCCACGGTCACCCAGCTGTCCCGGGTGGCGGAAGCCGTCCGTGGGTCTGGCCTGTACACCAACCCGGAGTCGAACGAGACGATGGTGCGCGGCTGGCATGTGGAAGGCCTGGCGGTGCGGCCTGACCACCGCATGATCGGACACACCGGTTTCCTCATCACCGCTCGCCGGCTCGCGCCGGACACCGTTCTGCCCGAGCTGAAGCGGCGCCCGTCGAAGACCGACTTCGACGACGCCGACTTCGAAGCCTGGACCCCCGGTGCGCTCGGCGAACGCGCCGTGAGCCCGAAAAGCCTGCGCAAGCGCGTGCGCGCCGCCGGCCAGGGTGCAGCGATCTCCAAGGCTCGGGAACTCGGGGACGGTTAGGATGGGCTCCGGCTCGAATCCAGGCCCCACTTTCCAGCCTCACCTTCCGCACTGACTTCCAGGCCTGCGCCTGGCACACCGACACCCGCTGTACCGAAACGAGGATTTGTGCGTAAAGCATCCGCTCTGATTGCAACCGCTGGACTGCTGCTCGCCGTCCTGACCGGCTGCGCCAGCCCGAGCGCCACCAACGCCGACTGCACACCACCGGTCAAGGACGGTGCCGCGTCGAAGCTGGTGGAGGTCACCGGCAAGTTCGGCAGCGTGCCGAAGGTCGATTTTCCGACGCCGCTGAAGACCAAGACCACACAGCGTGCCGTCGTGGTCCCCGGCACGGGCGCTGGACTGGTCGAGGGACAGAAGGTCAAGATCGATCTGAGCGTCTACAACGGCACGTCGGGCAAGGAAATCGAGAAAAGCACCTACGACGGCAAGTCGCTGGCGAGCTTCGTGCTCAACGACAAGACCATCAAGGGCCTGACCGACGGGCTGAAGTGCTCACAGGTCGGGTCCCGCGTGGTCACCGTGGTCTCGCCGGACGACGCCTTCGGGCCCCAGGGCGGCAACGAGCAGATCGGCGTCGCGAAAGACGACACCCTGGTCTTCGTGCTCGACGTCGTGAAGGCGTACCTGCCGCGCGCCAACGGCGCGGACCAGGCCGTCGCGGGCAACCTCCCCGCTGTCGTGCTCGCCGCAGACGGCACCCCCGGCGTCACCGTGCCGTCCGCCAAGGCGCCCACCAAGCTTGAGGTCGGCGTGCTGAAGAAGGGCACCGGCGCGAAGGTCAAGGAGGGTGAGCCCGTCACCGTGCATTACACCGGCCTGGTCTGGGACACCAAGAAGGTCTTCGACTCCAGCTGGGAGCGCGGGGAACCGGCCGAGTTCGTGGCCGCCGACGGGTCCAAGACCCAGGGCGGCGTCATCCCCGGGTTCGCCGACGCGCTGGTGGGCCAGACCGTCGGGTCGCAGGTGATTGCCGTCATCCCGCCCAACCAGGGCTACGGTGAGGCCGGCAACCAGCAGGCGGGGATCACCGGCACCGACACCCTGATCTTCGTCGTCGACATCCTCGGGGTCAACTAACCCCACCCCCTCGCCGAAACCGCACTTGTTGGGCTTATACGTGCGTGATAAGCCCAACAAGTGCGGGTTCGCGGGGCCGGGGGGCTGGATAGACTCGCTGTGTGCCGCCCACCCCCGAGACTTCCCCCCGCATCGCGGTCGAGGAACGCCTGTTCAGCCTCGTCCTCGCGCTGATCGCCACCGAAACCGGCCTGACCAAGGCGGACATCCTGTCTACCGTGCAGGGGTACCGCCAGCGGTACCAGCACGGCGGCGACAACTCCAGCCTCGACCGCCAGTTCGAACGCGACAAGGACGACATCCGGGAACTCGGCATCCCGCTGGAGACGATCGAATCCCAGGACGAGCCGGGAAGCAACCACGCGCTGCGCTACCGGATCCCGAAGGGCCAATACGACCTGCCGGCGGATGTCTCGTTCACCCCGGATGAGCTGATGCTGCTGAAGCTCGCCGCGACAGTCTGGCGCGAGGGATCGCTGTCCGCGGAATCGCAACGGGCCCTGGTCAAACTCGGGTCGCTCGGGGTGGGCTCCAGCGACCCGGTCCTCGGCTACGCGCCGCACCTGCGGGTGCGCGAGAGCGCCTTCGAACCGCTCAGCAAGGCCATGGACCGCGGCCAGGTCGTGACCTTCCCCTACCTGAAGCCGGGAGAGACCGCGCCGCGCCGGCGGCGGGTGGCCCCGCACGCCGTGGTGCTGCACGAAGGCCGGTGGCACCTGTTCGCCGTCGACCAGGACGCCCAGGCGCCCCGCACCTTCCTGCTGTCACGGATCGTCGGCCCGGTCGCCGTGGTGCCGGGGGAGACCTTCCGCCCCGACGGGGAGGGCAAGGGACGGCAGGCCCTCGACGAACTCGATGCGGTGTGGAACTCCCACACCGCCGAGATCGACGTCGAACCGGGAAGCGACGCCGACGTACGGCTCGGCAAGCGGAACATCGCCGACGGCGCCGAGCATGCGGCCGGGGCCACTGCAGCGGCAGGCACCGACGCGGCAGGCACCGACGCGGCCGGCACCGACGCGGCCGGCACCGCGGGCCTGCGCCCGATGACCATGCACTACACCGACCTCAACATTTTCGCCGACGAACTGGCCGGGTACGGCCCTGAGGTGCTCGTGCTCTCCCCCCTCGAACTCCGGCAGGCGGTCCGCGCCCGGCTGGTCGGCGTGCTCCGGGCGCACGGCGACAGCGGGAGCCAGGCATGAGCCCGCAGCACCTCGGCGCGTCAGACAAGCTCACGTTCCTGCTGTCCCTGGTCCCGTACCTGATGGACCACGACAGCGTGAGCGTCGACGAGGTCGCCGCCCATTTCGGGGTCCCCGCCGCGCGCGTCCGCGATGCGGTCCGCCTGATTGCCATGTCCGGCATACCGGGGGAGACCAGCCAGTACCTGCACGGCGACCTGTTCGACATCCAGTGGGACGAATTCGAGAACGACGACCGGATCGTGCTCACCCACCTGGTGGCCATCGACGATTCGCCGCGGTTCTCCGCCCGCGAGGCCTCGGCGCTGATCGCCGGCCTGCAATACCTGTCCGCGCTGCCGGAGAACGCCGACCGCGCTGCCGTCGCGTCCCTGATGGCCAAGCTCACCCGCAGTGCGTCGGCCGCGCCCAGCCAGCTGGCCGTCGCGACAACGGATGCCGGTGACGCCATCTCGGTCATCCAGGCCGCGGTCCGGGCCGGCCGGCAGGTCGAGTTCGACTACCGGGGCGCGCGCGGTGTGCACGAACACCGCCAGGTCGACCCGTTGCGGGTCGAATCCGTCGACCAGGACTGGTACCTGCGCGGCTGGTGCCACCTGCGCCAGGCGGTGCGCACCTTCCGGCTGGACCGGATGAGCGCGCTCACGGCGACCGATCACCCCGCCGAAGACCACACCACCGACGTCGCCCTGCCGGAGACCCTGTTCCAGGGGACCGCGGACGACAGGTCCGTGGTGATCGAATTGCCGGCATCCGCCCTGCCGTTGATCAGCGACTACGTGCCGGAGCAGGTGACCGAACTCGGCGGCGGCCGGGTGCGGGCCGTGCTGCGGGTGGCGCATTTCCACGGGCTGAAGCGCCTCGTCAGCCGGCTGGCCGGGCTGGTCACCGTGGTCGAGCCGGCCGAAGCTCGCCGGGTGGTCGCCGACTGGGCGGCCGCCGGAGCCGCCCGGTACGGGGCGGCGGAGTAGCCATGCCGTGGTGGTCGTGGGTCATCATCTGGGTCATCCTGGCCGGGGCGCTGCTGGGCATGCTGGCGTGGTTCGGCGTGCGCTTGTTCAGGAAACTCATGACCATAGCGGATGCCCTCAGCGACTTGGGTAACCAGCTCGCCGAGCTCGACGTCGCCGTCGACCAACTGGCGCCCGACCCATTCCGTCCGGCCGTCTTTGCGGACCGGGACGAGCTGGCACTGGACGTCGAGCGAAACCGGGACCGACGCGCCCGTCGACGCCAGGAACGCAGGGATCTCGCGATCAACCGGGGTAAACTACTCCGACACGCACCGATTGAACAGAGGACACAGCCTCATGCTTAGCAATCTGACCGGATGGCATTTCCTGATCATTCTCGTGGTCATCCTGCTCCTTTTCGGCGCCCCCAAACTCCCCGGCCTCGCCCGGAGCCTCGGCCAGTCGATGAAGATCTTCAAGAGCGAGATCAAGAGCGACAAGGTCGACGAAGACCCTGACGCCGCGCCCTCGAACACCGCCCAGTCGACGATTCGCGACGAGACACGCAAGGCCGCAGGCTCGGCCGACACCAACCCGAAGCCGTAACACCTGTGGCAGTGCGCACCCCCCGGCGTGCCAGCCGCGACGCGAAGATGTCACTCGGGCAGCACCTGCTCGAGCTGCGGAAGCGGCTGTTCCTGGCCGCAGCCGGTATTTTCGTGGGCGGCGTCATCGGCTGGTTCCTGTCCGATTTCGTCTGGGACCAGCTCCGCGAGCCCATCTATGCGATCATCAACGCGCAGCACCGGAACGCCCAGATCAACTACCCCAACATCACCTCCGCGTTCGACCTGAAGCTGAAGATCTCGCTCTATGTCGGCCTCGTGGTCTCGAGCCCTATGTGGCTGTACCAGATCTTCGCCTTCCTCACCCCGGGGCTGACCCGGAAAGAGAAGCAGTACACCTTCGGGTTCTTCTTCACCGCGATCCCGCTGTTCCTGGCCGGCTGCGCGGCCGGCTGGTACGTGCTCCCACACGTCGTCGAATTGATGACCAGTTTCGCCCCGAAGGAGGACGCCGCGTTCATCGTCGCCACCGACTACCTCGACTTCGTGCTCAAGCTCGTGGTCGCGGTCGGCGTCGCTTTCGTGCTGCCGGTGTTCATCGTGCTGCTCAACTTCGCCGGTGTGATCAGCGCAGTCTCGATCATCAAGTCATGGCGGGTCGCGATCCTCGTCATCATCCTGTTCACCGCCATCGCCACCCCCGCCGCAGACGTCGTCTCGATGTTCCTGCTGGCCATCCCGATGGTGGTCCTGTACTTCGCCGCCTATGGGATCGCCTGGCTGCATGACCGGCGGGTGGCCAGGCGCACCCTCGCCTTCGAGCAGAGCCTGGCGCTGTAGGCGTGACCGACGTCAGATCCCCCGCCGAGCGGTACGCGGAATCCCGCTTGCACGCCGAGCATGCCCAGCTCACCGCGTTCCGCACGGGCCTCCGCTTCGACCTCGACCCGTTCCAGCTGGCCGCCGGTGCGTCGCTGGAGGCCGGCAACAGCGTGCTGGTCGCCGCGCCCACGGGGGCCGGTAAGACCATCGTCGCCGAGTTCGCGGTCTACCTCGCGATGCAGCAGCCGCGTGCGAAAGTGTTCTACACCGCGCCGATGAAGGCGCTCAGCAACCAGAAGTTCCAGGAGTTCGTCGCCGAGTACGGCCCGGATGAGGTCGGCCTCCTCACCGGCGACACCAACATCAACTCGCAGGCGCGGATCGTGGTGATGACCACCGAAGTCCTCCGCAACATGCTGTACGCGGACTCCGACCTGCTGACCAACCTCGCCTTCGTCATCATGGACGAGGTGCACTACCTGGCCGACCGGTTCCGCGGCGCCGTCTGGGAAGAGGTGATCATCCACCTCCCGCAGGAGGTGCGCCTGGTCTCCCTGAGCGCGACGGTGTCCAACGCGGAGGAATTCGGCGACTGGCTGCAGGCGGTGCGCGGCGAAACGGATGTCATCGTCTCCGAGGAACGCCCGGTGCCGCTGGAGCAGCACGTGCTGGTCAAGAGCAAGATGCTCGACCTGTTCGACTCGTCGGGCCTGGCCGCGACCCACCGGGTCAACCCGGAACTGGTGCGGCTCGCCCAGTCCGGCGGGCGTCCGCCGGAAGGCAAGGTGCGCGGCGGGCGCGGCCGCTACCACGAGCGGCAACAGTTCGACACCGGCAGGATGGACCGCGCGGGCATCGTCGAGATGCTCCGTGGCAAGCACCTGCTTCCGGCGATCTTCTTCATCTTCAGCCGGGTCGGCTGCGACCAGGCCGTCCGCCAGGTGCTCCGCGCCGGGGTGCGGCTCACCGAGGCTCACGAGCGCGACGAGATCCGGCAGATCGTGGACGAACGCTGCCGCACCCTGCTCGACGAGGACCTCGCCGTCCTCGGCTACTGGGAATGGCTGGACGGCCTGGAACGCGGCGTCGCCGCCCACCACGCCGGGATGCTCCCCGCGTTCAAGGAAGTCGTCGAGGAATTGTTCCAGAAGAAGCTGGTCAAGGCCGTCTTCGCCACCGAGACCCTGGCCCTCGGTATCAACATGCCGGCCCGCACCGTGGTGCTGGAGAAACTGGAGAAGTTCAACGGTGAGGCGCGAGTGCCGATCACGCCGGGGGAGTACACCCAGCTGACCGGGCGGGCCGGCCGCCGGGGAATCGACGTGGAGGGCCACTCGGTGATCCAGTGGCAGCAGGGACTCGACCCGCAGTCCGTGGCTTCACTCGCCTCCCGGCGCACCTATCCGCTCAACTCCAGCTTCAAACCGACCTACAACATGGCGGTCAACCTGATCGACCAGTTCGGGCGTGAACGCACCAGGGACGTGCTGGAGTCCTCATTCGCCCAGTTCCAGGCCGACCGCGCCGTCGTCGACCTCGCCAGGAAGGCCCGCCAGCAGGAGGCGTCGCTGGCCGGGTACACGGAGTCGATGACCTGCCACCTGGGCGACTTCACCGAGTACTCCGGCATCCGTCGCGCCCTCACCGATCTCGAGCGGGAGACCGGTGCCGGCGGCGAACCCCCGTCGCGGGCCCGGCGTGAGAAACGACAGCGCGAGCTGCAGAGCCTCCGCAAGCGGCTTCGCAGCCACCCCTGCCACAGTTGCCCTGAGCGGGAGCAGCATGCCCGATGGGCCGAACGCTACTGGCGGCTGAAGAAGCAAACGGATGCCCTGCACCAGCAGATCTCGGCCCGCACCGGCGCCGTGGCCCGGGTCTTCGACCGCGTCACCGACGTGCTCCTCGGGTTCGGCTACCTCGTGCACGACGAGCACGGGCAGGTGCGCCTGAGTGAGAGCGGCCGCATCCTGCGCCGGATCTACGGGGAACGGGACCTGCTGGTGGCCGAGTCCCTCCAGCGCGGACTGTGGAGCAGCCTCGATGCGGCGAGTCTGGCGGCCATGGCGTGCGCGTTGGTATTCGAACCAAGAAGGGACGAGGGCGACACCTCGGAGCGCTACCTGCCGAAGGGCCCGTTCCGGCCCGCCCTCGGGGAGACCCAGGACCTCTGGAGCCGCATCGACGACCTCGAACGCGACCACAAACTCCCGGGCAGCAACCCACTCTCGGTGGGCCTCAGCCTGCCGATGTGGAAGTGGGCGCGCGGCGGATCCCTCAGCGATGTGCTCTCTGAGGCCGACATGGCGGCGGGGGACTTCGTGCGCTGGACCAAGCAGACCATCGACCTCCTCGACCAGTTGTCCGTGGTCGCCGACGGGCACGTCGGCCGCACGGCGCGGCAGGCCATGGACGCCATCCGCCGCGGGATCGTTGCCTACAGTTCGGTCGCCTAGGCTGTCAGGGTGACACACCCGGGACCCTGGCGACTGAATATGCCGCTGTGGGCATCCGTACTGCTCGCGGCCGGCGCCGGCGCGATCCTCGACGGTGGTTTCCCTGATCGTGGCTGGTGGGTGCTCGGACCGGTCGGCGTCGCGCTGATGCTGCTGGCCCTGGTCGGCCGTGGCACCTGGACCGGGCTGCTTGTCGGTTGGGTTGCCGGGTTGTCGTTCTGGCTGATCCACATCAGCTGGCTCACCCTGTACCTCGGGCCCGTGCCGTGGCTGGCGCTGGCGGTACTGGAGTCACTGTTCTTCGCGGTCGGAATGTGCCTGGTCGGCGTGGTCCTGCGGGTGGGCCCGGCACTGTGGCCGACACCACTCGGCCGGCTCGGGATGGTGCCGGTCGTGGTGGCCGGCCTGTGGACCGCCCGGGAAGCGATCTCCGCGGTCTGGCCGTACGGCGGGTTCGCCTGGGGCCGGGTGGCGATCTCCCAGTCCGAGAGCCCGTTCAACTCGCTGGTGGCCTGGGCTGGCATGTCCGGGCTCAGTTTCCTGATGGTGTGGCTGGCTGCCCTGTGCCTGCAACTGCTGCGGGAGCCGGAACTGGCGGCGTTCACCCGCACCGCGATCGGGGTCGCGGCCGTCGCCGCCTTGCTGGTGGTGCCCGCCTGGCCGACCCTGTCGTCCGGAACCGCACGGATTGCCGCGGTGCAGGGGGCGTCAGACGCCGGTTTGTTCGCCCAGTACTCGCCGGGGCAGATCCTGAACGACCACACCTCCGCGACCCTGCCGCTGATCGGGGAGGACGTCGACCTCGTGGTCTGGCCGGAGAACGCCTCCGACATCGATCCGACCCGGTTCCCCCAGGCCGCCACGGTGCTCGACTACATCTCCGAGGCGATGAAAGCGCCGGTGGTCGCCGGAACCATCACCGCCAGGGGCGGGTCCTTCTACAACACGTCGCTGCTGTGGGAGGCGGGGAAGGGCGCCGTCGACTGGTACGACAAGGTGCATCCGGTGCCGTTCGCCGAGTACATGCCCGATCGGGCATTCTGGCGGCCGTTCGCGCCGCAGCTGATCGACCTGATCGCGCGGGACTACTCCATCGGCACCCGCAGCAACGTGTTCGACATCGGTGCGATCCAGGCCGGAATCGCCATCTGCTTCGACATCGCCGACGACCAACTGGTCAAGGAGATGGTCGACGGCCACGCCAACATCGTCCTGGCGCAGACCAACAACGCGGACTTCGGGCACACCGACGAGAGCGTGCAGCAACTGGCGATCGCCAGGCTCCGGGCGATCGAGGCGGGCCGCACCGTGGTCAACATCTCCACCGTCGGCTCCAGCGCCATCATCACCCCGGACGGCGAAACGCTGGACGACCTGCCGACCTGGGTTCCGGGTGCGATGGTGCAGACGGTGCCGCTGAGCGACACGGTCACCCCGGCCATGGCGGTCGGACGCGGCCTGGAATGGCTGGTCTCCGGCCTCGGCCTGGCCGGGTTCCTGCTGTGCGCGTTCAGCGCCCGCCGGATGCGGTAAACCGCTCTGCCACGCCGCCCCGCCCGTCGCCTCCGGATACAGCCGACGCCAGCCGACTTCGAGTCGAAGTCCGCGCTGGCGCCGGTGGTCGTCTGGTGAAGCGCCGGTTCAGGCGCCGATCTTGTGCTGGCCGCGACGGGCGCGCAGCACGCTGAGGCGTTCCTCGAGCAACTCTTCAAGCTCGGCCCTGGTGCGGCGTTCCAGCAGCATGTCCCAGTGGGTGCGGGCGATCTTCTCGTCCGAGTGATCGACGATCACCGGCTTCGAGTCGACGAGCCGGGTGGCGGTGTGGGCGCAGTACTTGCATTCCCATTCGTCAGGCGCTTCGGCCTCCGCCGAGAAGACCATGACTGTTTCACGTCCGCACGTGGCACACAGGTAGGTGTGACTGACTCGTGGTGAGAAGGTGACGCCCTCTTCGCTCTGCAGGCTTTGTGCGCCCAATCTCATCCCACGCAAACTGCGATCCGCCATCGTGTGGTCTCCTCTCGCGATGCACTCCCAGTTGTAAACCATCAAGCTGGGCGTTCTCTTTCCGTTACGCCCGTTCTCGGAGAGAACTCACAGGCTCAGCCGCGTCCGGCGATCAGGGCCGCGGCGACATCGCAGCGGTCGGTGACGAGGCCGTCCACGCCGAGGTCGAGGAGCCGGGTCATCGCATCCGGCTCGTTCACGGTCCAGACGTGAACCTCCACGCCGGCCGCATGCACCGCGTCGACGAACCGCGGCGTCACGATCCGCACGCTCCTGACCCGTTCCGGAACCTGCACCGCGGCGAAGCCGGCCAGGCCACGCCGCACCGCGGAGTCGGCGTGCAGTGCGGCCGCCGGTATCACGGACCTGAGGACCGCAGCGGATGGCGAGGTGGCCACGTGGGGGAGCAGGTCGACGGTGCGTCGTCGCCGCCGCTCGGAGAATGAGGTCACCAGCACCCGGGGGATCGCCCTGGCCTTGATGAGTGCCGCGGCCGTGGCCTCCGGGGCCGCGTCAGACTTGACGTCGATGTTGAAGCGCGCGTCGGGAAAGGCGTCGAGCGCTTCGGCGAGCGAGGCGAACGCCTGGCCGCCGCCCAGGTCGATGCGCCTGAGTTCGGCCATGGTGAGCTGGTCGATCCGCACCGTGCGACCGCCCAGCCGGGTGAGGTCGGGGTCGTGGCTGAGTACCGGGACCCCGTCCAACGACAGGTGGACATCCGTTTCCAGGTGGGTCGCACCGTGTGACAGCGCGGAGAGGAAGGCCAGCAGCGTGTTCTCCGGCGCATCGACCGCCAAGCCGCGGTGCGCCAACACTCGCGGCCGGGAGGTCGCGAGGAATGCGGATTCCGCGTCGGAGGGCACGAGCCGCGATTACTCCAGGGGTGCGGCGGGCGGGGCCGAGGGCGGCGCAGCGGGTGCGGCTCCGGGCGATGGAACGTGCTCGCCGGGGACCGGGGCGGGCCCGAACGCCCGGCCGATGCCCTTCATCGCCTCTGTCAGTTCGCTCGGCACGATCCAGAGTTTGTTCGCACTTCCCTCCGCCAGTTTCGGCAGGGTCAGCAGGTACTGGTAGGCCAGCAGCTTGGGATCCGGGTCGCCGGCGTGGATCGCCTGGAACACGGTGGTGATGGCGGATGCCTCACCCTCGGCACGCAGCACAGCGGCCCGGGCGTCACCCTCCGCCGACAGGATCGCCGCCTGCCTGGCGCCTTCGGCGTTGAGGATCGCCGACTGCTTCGTGCCTTCAGCCGTGAGGATGACGGCGCGCCGGTCGCGCTCGGCGCGCATCTGCTTCTCCATCGCGTCCTGGATCGAGTGGGGCGGGTCGATGGCCTTCAATTCCACACGGCCGACACGGATTCCCCATTTGCCGGTCGCCTCATCGAGCACGATCCGCAGCTTGCCGTTGATCGCATCGCGGCTGGTCAGCGTCTCCTCGAGGTTGAGCCCGCCGACCACGTTGCGGAGGGTCGTCGTGGCGAGCTGCTCCACGCCGATGAGGTAGTTCTGGATCTCGTACGTCGCGGCGCGGGCATCCGTCACCTGCAGGTAGACCACCGTGTCGATGGAGACGACGAGGTTGTCTTCGGTGATGACGGGCTGCGGAGGGAACGTGATGACCTGCTCGCGCAGGTCGATGAGCGGCCGGAGCCGGTCGATGAAGGGGATCAGGATGTTGAGGCCCGGCGTCAGCGTCTTGTGGTATCGGCCCAGCCGTTCGACGACGCCGGCGGTGGCCTGCGGGATGATCCGGATCGCCTTGAACAGCGTGACGATCACGAAGATCACCAGGATGACGACGACGACGATCACAATCACCGTCGCGATGATCTGGCCTGCATCGGTCATTGCGGGTTCCTTTCAGCCGGGACGACGATGGCCGTCGCTCCCTCGATTGCGGTCACCAGGACGCGTTCGCCGGGTTCGACGATGCGTTGTTCGGTGACAGGGGAGAGACGAGCGGTCCAGGTTTCCCCGTTGGAGAGTCGAACCTGGCCGCCGGAGGTGTCGAGTGAGCGCACGACATGGCCGTCGATGCCCAGCAGCGCGTCCACATTACTGCGCGAGGGGTCGCCGCCGCGCTTGAGCGCCCGGAGCAGGGGTGGCTTGATTCCGAAGAGGAGGACAACCGACAAAGCGGCGGCGATGAGCAGCTCCAGCCACCAGGGGGCGCCGAGCAACCCGGAGACGAGGCCGCCCACACTGCCCAGGGCGATCATGAGGAAGGTCAACTCGAGGGTGACCATTTCGATGGTCACGAACAACAGGATGAGCACCAGCCAGACGATCCAGCCGTAGTCGGTCACGAAAGCATCCACGTGTTCCCCTTTGCTCGTCGTTCATCCTTGAAGCTATCAGGTGGCGCACTGCCTTATTGGTAGTGTCGTCTGCGAGAACCACCGACTGAAGGAGCACGCGTGACCAACCCACTCGCCGCAGGATCGCTCGACGGACAGCGTGTACTGGTCACCGGCTCGTCCCGTGGCATCGGCGCTGACACCGTCGGCTACTTCGCCGCCGCGGGCGCGCGCGTGGTCATCAACTACCGGAACAAGGCGGCCAGGGCGCAGAAGCTCGCCGACTCGATCACCGCGGCCGGGGGAGTGGCCATCACCGTCGGCGCCGACCTCACCGACCCTGAGTCGGTGCAGCGGATGTTCGACACCATCACCGCTGAGTACGGCGGACTCGACATCCTGGTGATGAACGCGTCAGGGGGGATGGAGAGCGGCATGGCGGCCGACTACGCCATGCAGCTCAACCGGGACGCGCAGGTCGACCTGCTGACCATGGCTGTTCCGTTGCTCTCAGCGGATGCCCGGGTCGTGTTCGTGACCAGCCATCAGGCGCATTTCATCGAGACCACCCCGACGATGCCGGAGTACGAACCGGTCGCTCGCAGCAAGCGCGCCGGCGAGGACGCACTCCGTGCCATGATCCCCGAACTGGACGCGAAGGGGATCAGGTTTGTCGTCGTCTCCGGTGACATGATCGAGGGAACGATCACGGCCACGCTGCTCGAGCGCGCGAACCCCGGCGCCATCAGCGCCCGGAAGGACGCGGCCGGCAAGCTGTACAACGTGAGCGAGTTCGCGGCCGAAATCGCCCTGGCTGCCGTCGAGCCGGTCCCCGCGAACAACACGCGTTACGTGGGGGACACCACCGGCTTCAACGCCCGCTGACCCCGCTCAGCGGGCGGGTGCCGCGTCGCGGATGGCGGAGGACTGTCCCCGGGAACGCCCCGAGAGTGAAGGCCTGAACCACCTGCATGATGCCGGACACCACGAGGAAGATGCCGGCGATGACCGCCAGGATGGCCACCCCGTCCAACGGCGACAGCAGCACGACGATCCCGGCCACAACGCTGATGGCTCCGAACAGCGTTTCGAACCACTTGCTGGAATCGGGTGCGGTCTCGACAATCGCGCCCACCCCTTCGACGATCCACGAGATCCCGATCACCAGTCCGAGGACCACCAGGGTGTTCAGCGGATTCCGGATCGCGACGATCCCGGTCACGACCAGCAGCACGCCGAGCAGGATCCCGAGAACCCGGCCGCCGATGGTGCCCCCCTTCATGAAGACTCCGCGGCCGAGCCTGATGGCCCCGCTGACCAGGAAGTACAGCCCGACGAGGATCGCAACCAGGCTGACGGTTGCCGAGGGCCACACCAGCACCATGATGCCGAGCACGATCGCCACGGTCAGGCCAGCGTTCGCGCCGCCCAGGACCGGAGCGGCCGCGGTGAGTGAGCCCGAGCAGGAATCGAGAAGCGCGAACTCCCGCGCCGGTCTGCTGCTTAGATTGGTCCAGGCGTAGCCGAGCGCAACCGGGGAGGCAATGCAGCGTCACCGATGCCGCGTCACAGAAACCGTGTCACAGATGGAGCCACAATGAGCATTGCGCCGACCGCCAACACGCACGTTGCCGACAGCCACGATCTGATCCGCGTGCAAGGCGCGCGGGAGAACAACCTCAAGGATGTCAGCCTCGAGATCCCGAAGCGCCGGCTGACGGTGTTCACCGGCGTTTCCGGGTCGGGCAAGAGTTCGCTGGTGTTCGCCACGATCGCCGCAGAATCGCAGCGCATGATCAACGAGACCTACAGCACGTTCGTGCAGACCTTCATGCCGTCGATGGCCAGGCCAGACGTCGATGTGCTGGACGGACTGACCACGGCGATCATCGTCAACCAGGAGCGGATGGGCGCCAACGTACGCTCCACCCTCGGCACGGCCACCGACGCCAACGCCCTCCTGCGCATCCTGTTCAGCAAGCTCGGACAGCCGCACATCGGGTCGTCCAACGCATTCTCGTTCAATGTGCCGTCGGTCACGGGATCCGGCGCCATCACGGTCGCTCGGGGCGAAGGAAAGGGCGAGACGGTCCGGAAGACGTACACCCTCACCGGCGGAATGTGCCCCCGCTGCGAGGGCATGGGCACTGTCTCCGACATCGACCTCGCCGAACTGTACGACGACAGCAAGTCGCTCGCCGGCGGCGCGATCACCATTCCCGGGTACAGCGCGGACGGGTGGATGGTGCGGATCTTCAGCGAATCCGGATTCCTCGACCCGAACAAGCCGATCCGTGACTACAGCGACACCGAGCTGCACGACTTCCTGCACAAGGCGCCCACGAAGGTCAAGCTGCAGGGGATCAATATGACCTATGAGGGGCTGATCCCCAAGATCCAGAAGTCGATGCTCGCCAAGGACAAGGAGGCGATGCAGTCCCACATCCGAACATTCGTGGAGCGCGCCGTCACCTTCGTCGCCTGCCCGGACTGCGGCGGCACCCGGCTCAGCGAGGGCGCCAGGTCGTCCCGGGTCGGCGGACTCAACATCGCCGACGCCTGCGCCCTGCAGATCAGCGACCTGGCCGAGTGGGTGCGGGGCCTGGCTGAACCGTCGGTCGCGCCGCTCCTCGCCACCCTGCAGCAGGCTCTCGACTCTTTCGTCGACATCGGTCTGGGGTACCTGTCGCTCGACCGTCCCTCCGGCACCCTCTCCGGCGGGGAAGCGCAACGCACCAAGATGATCCGCCACCTCGGCTCGTCCCTGACCGACATCACCTACGTCTTCGACGAGCCGACGATCGGCCTGCACCCGCACGACATCCAGCGGATGAACAAACTGCTGCTTCAGCTGCGCGACAAGGGCAACACGGTGCTCGTCGTCGAGCACAAACCAGAGGCGATCGCGATCGCCGACCATGTCATCGACCTGGGGCCGGGCGCCGGCGCCGCCGGCGGCAGCATCTGCTACGAGGGCACCCTCGACGGCCTGCGGGCCAGCGGCACCCTCACCGGCCGGCACCTGGACTACCGGGCCACCGTCAAGGCGAGTGTCCGCCGGCCCACCGACACCCTGGAGATCCGCGGCGCGAATGAACACAACCTGCAGGGTGTCGACGTCGATGTGCCGCTCGGGGTGCTCGTCGTGGTCACCGGTGTGGCCGGCTCAGGCAAGAGCTCGCTGATCCACGGCTCGGTGTCGGGACGGGACGGGGTCGTGTCGATCGACCAGGGCGCGATCAAGGGTTCACGGCGCAGCAACCCCGCCACCTACACCGGACTGCTCGAGCCGATCCGCAAGGCGTTCGCGAAAGCCAACGGGGTGAAGCCGGCACTCTTCAGTGCCAACTCGGAAGGCGCCTGCCCCACCTGCAACGGTGCCGGGATGATCTACACCGACCTGGGCTTCATGGACACCGTCGCCACCCTCTGCGAGGAGTGTGAGGGAAAACGGTTCCAGGCATCAGTGCTGGAGTACCGACTCGGCGGGCGCAACATTGCCGAGGTGCTCGCGATGTCGGTCACCGAGGCGGAGGAGTTCTTCCGGACCGGTGAGGCACGAACACCGGCGGGGCACGCCATCCTCGACCGGCTCTCCGACGTCGGGCTCGGCTACCTCAACATCGGGCAGCCGCTCACCACCCTGTCCGGCGGCGAACGGCAACGGCTGAAACTGGCAACGCACATGGGGGAGAAGGGCGGGGTGTACGTGCTGGACGAGCCGACCACCGGACTGCACCTCGCGGATGTGGAGCAGTTGCTCCGGCTCCTCGACCGCCTCGTCGACTCCGGTAAGTCAGTCATCGTGATCGAGCACCACCAGGCCGTGATGACGCACGCCGACTGGATCATCGACCTCGGTCCCGGCGCCGGTCACGACGGCGGCCGGGTCGTCTTCGAGGGCACGCCCGCCGAGCTCGTCGCCGCCCGCTCCACCCTCACCGGGGAGCATCTCGCGGCGTATGTGGGCGCCTGAGCCGTGCTAACGATGGGCCTCAGCTGATCTTGCGCCGGTAGCCGGCGATCGCGAACGCGTATGCGACGACCAGGATGCCGACCAGCCAGGCGAGGGCGATCCAGATGTCACCGCCGACGGGTCCCTCCGTGAACAGGGCGCGGATGGTGTTCACCACGGAGGTCACCGGCTGGTTCTCGGCGAACCAGGCGACGGGGCCGGGCATCGAGTCAGTGGGCACGAACGCTGAGCTGATGAAGGGCAGGAAGATCAGCGGGTAGCTGAACGCGCTCGCGCCGTCGATGGTCTTCGCGGACAGCCCGGCGATCACGGCGATCCAGGTCAGCGCGAGGGTGAACAGGATCAGGATGGCGGCGACGGCGAGCCAGGCGGCAACTGATGCCCCGCTCCGGAATCCCATGATCACTGCGACGCCGATAACGACCGCGACGGCGACCAGGTTCGCGACCAGGGAGGTGAGCACGTGCGCCCAGAGCACGCTGGACCTCGCGATCGGCATGGACTGGAAGCGTTCGAAGATGCCGCCCTGCATATCGAGGAACAGCCGGTACGCGGTGTATGCGACGCCGGACGCGATCGTGATGAGCAGGATGCCGGGGAGCAGGTAGTTGACATATGACTCGTCGGATCCGGTTGTGATGGCGCCGCCGAACACGTACACGAACAGCAGCATCAGCGCGATCGGGGTGACTGCGGTGGTGATGATGGTGTCGGGGCTGCGGAGGATGTGGCGCAGCGAGCGGCCGGTCAGGACGCTGGTGTCGGCGAGGACGTGGGTGGTCATCGGAGTTCCTTTCGTGCCGGGACCGTGTCGTCGGTCTGGTCGCTACCGACGAGGGCGAGGAAGACGTCCTCGAGGGAGGGCTGCTTCTCGATGTATTCGACCGTGGCGGGGGGGAGTAGGCGCTTGAGTTCGGCGAGGGTGCCGTTCTGGATGATCGTGCCCTGGTGCAGGATCGCGATGCGGTCGGCGAGCTGCTCCGCCTCGTCGAGGTACTGCGTGGTGAGCAGCACCGTCGTGCCCTGGCCGGCCAGCCGCTTGACGGTCTGCCAGACCTCGATGCGCGCCTGGGGGTCGAGCCCTGTTGTCGGCTCGTCGAGGAAGATGACCGGCGGGTTGCCGACCAGGCTCATCGCGATGTCGAGTCGGCGTCGCATGCCGCCCGAATACGTCGACGCCTTGCGGTTCCCCGCCTCGGTGAGCGAGAAACGGGAGAGAAGGTCGTCGACGATCGCACCCCGGTGCTCCAGGTGACGCAACCTGGCGACCAGCAGCAGGTTCTCCCGGCCGCTGAGCACGTCATCGACCGCGGCGAACTGGCCGGTCAGGCTGATCGACTCGCGCACGTCGCAGGGCTGCGTTGCGACGTCGAAGCCGTGGACCGTGGCGCTGCCCGCGTCGGCCTTCAGCAGGGTCGACAGGATCCGCACCAGGGTGGTCTTGCCTGCGCCGTTGGAGCCGAGAAGTGCGAAGATGCTCCCCGCCCTCACTTCCAGGTCGACCCCCCGCAGCACGTGCACGTCCGTGAAGGACTTCTCGATGCCCTGCACCCGGATCGCGGGTTGGAGGGCGTGTCCGGTGGTCATGTCCGGTTCTCCGATCTGGGGTTGTTCTACACGTCGTTGCCGGCGGCCTGGTCGATGGCGTCGGTCAGGCGCTTGCGCTCCTTGTTGATCCACTGGCCGTCGGAGTAGTTCTCGATGAAGGTGTCCGCGAACTCCACCGGGTCGTCCCCGACGATGTCGCGGATCGGGGTCCCGTCGACAGCGGCCCGCTCGATCAGGTCAGCGAGGTCTTCCAGCATCTGCACGATGACATCCCCCTTGACGATCGACCCGGCGTACATGAAATATCGCTCGAGTCCGTCGATCGCCGTGCGGTAGCTCGGGGGGAGTTGTTCCTTGCGTGCCTTGTACTGGCGCCAGCGTTTCTTGTCGTCGAACGAGCCGGTGACCTGTTCGATCCATCGTGCGGCCATGATTACTCTCCTTCTTCCTGCGGGTGTTCGATGTGGTGGTGGAGCTGTTCGATCCGGCCGGCAAGGAAGGTCCAGCTCGTCCAGAACTCCTCGAGGTAGTCGACGCCGAATGCGTTCAGCGAGTAGACCTTGCGCGGCGGTCCCTTCTCGGACGGGACCTTCGCCACGTCGACGAGGCCGCGCTGCTCGATCCGCACCAGCAGCGCATAGACGGTGCCCTCGACGATGTCGGAGAATCCCTCATCCCGCAGCCGCGCCGTGATCTCGTAGCCGTATGCCGGCCGCACGGCCAGGATCGCGACGACGATGCCCTCGAGAGTGCCCTTGAGCATCTCGGTCATCTGCTTTCCCATACGACGGTCCTCCAACTACTCAGCGTCACTGACTACCACTAGATAGTAACACTGAATAGCGATGGCGCGCGCGAGTAAACGACGAGTTCCGTGCGCGCGCCGGCGCCGTGGCACCACGTGCCGGCGGGCGCGGCAGGGGCAGCTGGGCAGCGGATGAACTCCGGCCTGTTCCGCCGGTCATCGCCGGTCGCCCCACACGACAAGCGGACCTCCACAAGTGACCGATAATGCACATTATGTCAAGTCGAGTGAACTCTCGTCTCGACTGCCGTCATGCCGTGTGCCAGAACTCGCTGAGCTGCCCGGCGAGGGCGCGGCCCTGGTCGAAGCCTCCTCGTGCGGCCGGCAGACGTGTTGACGGATCCAACGCGTTGGCGTTGAACACGTCACCCGCACCGGCGTCCGGAAAGACGGTCTCCACCCGGCTGCCCCCGGAGCGGAGCTCTGTGACCTGGGTCGCAAGATCCATGCCCCACCCCCGCGGCATCCGCGACCTGCCGCCGAATGGCGAGAACACCAGCACCCGTCCGTATCCGGCCGCCAGGTCGGCGTTCTCGCTGCGGCGATAACCGCCGTTGAGGTACCGGTTCTCCCCGATCCGGTATGGCCCTCCGAAGCCGTTGCTGGTGCTGGCAGCGACGGCGTCCACCAGGTCGATGCCGCTGTGCCGGTCGAACACCACCGGTTCCCCGGTGTGCGCGTCGACCGCCGCAATCAGCACAGCCTGCTGCGGCCAGTCGTGGCTGGGAAGCCGAGCCGCGACAATATCGCGCCAGCGGGGCTGGCCCGGCTCGTCGGGCGCATCCATCTCGAGCGCGGCGGCACCCATCCTGCGGCGCATGTCTGACGCGTCCTCGGCCGCACCGATGATCGCGTCCGACCATTCCAGATAGCTCGGCTCCGAGAGACTCGGTCCGCGTCCCCTGCCGGACCCTGGCCCTCCGCCGCGCGGCCTCGGCACCTCTGCAAGAATGGCGGCATACAGCTCGGTCGGCCGCGCGCCGCTGGTGACCTGGGCTGCCACCGTCGATCCTGACGATGTCCCGATGATCAGGTCGGCATCGGTGACATCGACGCCGGCGTCGGACAGTCCGGCGATCAGGCCGAGCTCCCAGGCATTGCCTGCCGCTCCCCCGCCGGCAAGGACCAGGGCGGTGCCGGAGTGGTGCTCAGGGACATCGGAAGCGGGGTTTTCCGAGTTGAACTGAAGAGAATGTTTCATAGTCGTAGCTTTCTGGGAGTGCGTGCGGCGCTCCCCGCGACGGCTACGTCAGTCGCGCGATCGTGAACTCGAAGGAGCGCCCGGAGTGGACTGTGTGTACATCGGGCTCACCTCCTCGAATCGTGTTACGTTCGCCGGAAACTCTACCGGTTTGGGCCCAGTGTGTCGACGGCGACCACCTGCGTCAACCGAAACAATCCTCGGCGCCCTGCCCGCTGTGGCATGACGATGTCGGGTCAGTTGCCTGACGCCGGGGGTTCCCACAGTTCGATCGGCAGGCCTTCCGGGTCGTGGATGCGCACGAAGCGGCCATAGTCTGTCGTGTCCCACTCGGGCCGGCGCTCGACAGCAATCCCCGCCGCCTCCAACTGCTCGGCCAACGCATCCAGTTCGGTGACGCGGAGGTTCAGCATGAACGACTGGTCGGCCGCAAAATAGTCGGAATCGGCCGGGAAGGGGGTGAACACTGTCATGCCGGCCTGCTGCTGCCAGATGGCGTCATGACCGGCGTCGATGCCGAGGTGCTCGCGATACCAGGCCGCCCGTGCGGCTGGATCGCCGCTGCGGAAGAAGAGTCCGCCGATTCCCGTCACCGCCATGGTCGGCCTCCCTGTGCCACCGCCGTGGGTCGCAGTTCGAGCGTAGTGGACGACTGCCGGCAGCCGGCTCAGGACTCCCCCGGCTTGTCGTGGATGACCATGCCGAATTCGTTGACCGGCTCGAATGCGTCCCTGTCCCATGCGCCGGGGTGCGGCACCGGGCAGTTGAGCACCGTATTCGATTTCGAGTGGTCGATGGTGTGCTCACTCATGGGCCGCCCACAGACCGGGCAGCGGGTGAGCTGGTCGGCGTCCTTCACCACCTCACCGGCGTCGTAGGTACCCGGCTGTGGATTCTCAAACGCCGGCCTGAGCCTGTCTTCGACCCATTCGAACAGGTGGCCGCGCGGGCGCTTTCCCTGCCCGGTGGCGCCAGACGAGCCGTCCTGTGACCTGTTGTCCTGAACCATGCCCCCACGATACGCCGCAACTGAGCTTTCGTCACGACACAAACGCACGCCTACTCTTCGCCGAAGCCAGACTCGATCAGGTCGGCGAGGGCGTTCACCGCCGCCGTGGCGTCGGCATCAGGCGAGGCGATCTCGACCAGCTTCCCTTTGGTGAGCCCGAGCGACATGATCCCGAGCAGACTCTTGGCGTCCTTGCCGTTCACGGTGACCTTGGCCGGGAACGTGCTGGCGAGTTTGACGAACTCGGCGGCGGGCCGGGCATGCAGCCCGTCCTTGTTCACGAGCGTGACCGTGCGGCTCACCGCCCCCGGCGCACCCGGAGCGGATGCCGCTGGTTCGCCGGCCGGCTCCGGCGCGGCGGGTATCGCGGTCCGTGCGGCCGCCGCCACCGCCGCCAGGTCCCCGCCGGTCTCGGCGGCCACCGCGGCGGCCACTCCCCCCTCCACCAGCGGCGCATCGACGATCAGCACGCGTTCGCGGATGACGTCGTCAAGGAAGTCCAGCGCCGTCTCCGCGGTGAGGATCGCCGATCCCAGGTCACACAGCACGACCACGCCGCGACCGGCATCCGCCGCCGCGATCGCTGCGGTCACCTTGCCGAAACTGGTCCCGATGCCATCCTCGTCGGTGCCGCCGGCCGCGACCAGGGCAACGCCCCCGGCCATCTGGCGCGCGAGTTCGACCAGGCCCTCGGCGATCTTGGAACTGTGGGAGACGAAGACCAGGCCCACCAGGGCCGACGCGCCGTCCGCGGCTCCGCCTGCTTCGGCCACTACCGCTCCCCCGCGCCGGCGCGGGCAGCCGCGGTGTCCGCTGCCGCCCGCAGCAGCAGCGCCGTTGACTGCGCCCCGGGATCGCGGTGTCCGATGGCACGTTCGCCGAGGTAACTGGCCCGCCCCTTACGAGCCACGAGGGGCTCGGTTGCGACGGCGCCCTCCGCGGCCGCATCGGCCGCAGCACGGAGGACCGCCTCCGGATCGTCGTCCTGAAGCGCTGCGGCCTCGGCGGCGGCCACCGCCGGAGTCCACGCGTCGACCATGGTCTTGTCACCGGGCTCAGCCTTGCCGCGCAGCACGATCCCGTCCCTGGCCGCGGCCAGCAGGGCGGCCACCATAGCACCGTCGAGGTCCGCGACGCCGCTGATCGCCGTCGCCGCCTTGAGGTAGGCGGTGCCGTACAACGGCCCGGCGGCGCCTCCGACGGTGGAGATGAGCGTCGTCGCCAGGAGCTTCAGCACGTCGGACGGTACGGCGTCCTCGGCGAGGCCGTCGAGCTTGGGCAGCACCGCCTGGAACCCGCGGTCCATGTTCTCACCGTGATCGCCGTCGCCGATGTCGCGGTCGAGGGTGATCAGCTCGACCCGGTGTTCCGCGATCACCTCCGCGCTTCTCCGCACCCACGCGGTGGCCCACGCTGCATCCAAAGCCATGCCGGCTCCTCTACCTTCCCCACCGCAGTGCGGCAGTGTGAACCGGGGCATCCCACAGTTCGGTCAGTTCATCGTCGAGTTTGAGCACGGTGATCGAGGCACCCTGCATCTCCAGCGAGGTGGTGAAGTTGCCGACCAGGCTCCGCGTGACGTCGATGCCCTTCTCCGCCAGGACTTCGGCCGCGCGGCGAAATACAATGTACAACTCGACCTGCGGAGTGCCGCCCATGCCATTGACGAACAGGAGCACCTCGTCGCCGGAGGCGAACGGGATGTCGTCGATGACCGGCGCCAGGATCCGGTCGACGATGGCATCCGCCGGTTCCAGTTTGATCCGTTCCCGGCCGGGTTCGCCATGGATCCCGATGCCGATCTCGATCTCGTCGTCGGCCAGGGTGAAACTGGGTTCACCGGCGTGCGGGACGACGCACGGGGTGAGCGCCACACCCATCGACCGCACCTGGCCGATCACCTTCTCCGCGACCGCGGCCACGGCCTCGAGGTCGTCGCCGCGTTCCGCGGCGGCGCCGGCGATCTTCTCGACCAGCACCGTTCCTGCCACCCCGCGGCGGCCGGCCGTATAGAGGGAGTCCTTGACCGCGACATCGTCGTTGACAATGACGGATCGCACCTCGATCCCGTCCGCCGTGGCGAGGTCGGCCGCGGTCTCGAAGTTCAGCACATCACCGGTGTAGTTCTTCACGATATGCAGCACCCCGGCACCGCCGTTGACCGCCTGCGTCGCTGCGAGGATCGGGTCCGGGGTCGGCGACGTGAAAACCGGGCCGGGTACCGCTGCGTCGAGCATTCCCGGTCCGACCAGTCCGCCGTGCATGGGCTCGTGCCCGCTGCCGCCGCCGCTGACGATGCCGACCTTGCCCGAAACCGGGGCATCCGCTCGCACAATGTAGATCGGGTCGTGCGAGACCCGCACCAGGTCTGAATGGGCCGCCTCAAAACCCGCGACGGCCTCGTTCACGACGTTCTTCGGATCGTTGATGAGCTTCTTCACGATTAACCCTTCGATCGATGGGGAACGCCCCGTTCGACACAATGCCGTTTCGCGCTCCGCGGTTGTCTGCCCAACATAGTGGCCAGACGCCGCCGACGATAGGTGGAAAGCCCGCCCGGCAAACAGGCCATTCCCCTCGGTCTTGTCCTAGCGCTAGGGTGTACGCACATAGTCACCCGTAAGGCTCAACGGAAAGGTCAACGTGGACAATATAGGAGTCGTCTTCCTCTCAGAGATCGTGGGCACGGCAATGCTTGTGCTCCTCGGTTGCGGTGTTGTGGCAAACGTCGCGCTGGCCAAGAACAAGGGTCTCGGCGGCGGGTTCCTGATGGTGAACATCGGCTGGGGCCTCGCGGTCTTCTGCGGTGTCATCGTCGCCTACAACTCCGGCGCCCACCTGAACCCGGCCGTCACGCTCGGCCTGGTCGCCTCCGGGGCCAGCGAGTTCGGTTCCGGAGTCCCGGTGAACGTCATCTCAGTGCTCGTCTATATCGCCGGTGAGCTGATCGGCGCGATCCTCGGCGCCGTCGTCGTCTGGTTGGCATACAAGCAGCACTTCGACGCGGAACCCGAGCCGGCGAACAAACTCGGTGTGTTCTCCACGGGACCGGCGATCCGTTCCTACGGCTGGAACCTGGTCACCGAGATCATCGGCACCTTCGTGCTGGTCTTCGTGGTGATCGCCTTCGGCGGCGGGCGCCAGGGCGACGGCGGCCTCGCGGCCCTCGGTGCCCTCCCCGTCGCACTGCTGGTTATCGTGATCGGCACCTCGCTCGGTGGCCCGACCGGCTACGCGATCAACCCCGCCCGTGACCTCGGCCCGCGCATCGCGCACTTCATCCTGCCGATCAAGGGCAAGGGCTCCTCGGACTGGGCTTACTCCTGGGTCCCGGTCGCCGGGCCCGTCATCGGCGGACTCCTTGCCGGCTGGGCGTCGTTCCTGCTTCTGCCCGTCCTCACCTGACCGGCAGGAAGGGCCGGGCCGCTTGAGGCCCGGCCCTTCCTGCTCGACCCTGCGCGTCACCACGTACCAACGTACAAGGAGGTAAATCATGACTGACTACATTCTCGCGATCGACCAAGGCACGACCAGCAGCCGGGCGATCATCTTCGACAAGTCCGGATCCATCGTCTCGAGCGGCCAGAAGGAGCACAAGCAGATCTTCCCCCAGGCCGGCTGGGTCGAGCACGACCCCAAAGAGATCTGGGACAACACCCGCGAGGTGATCGGACAGGCGCTCTCCAAGGCCAACATCACCCGGCACAACATCCAGGCGGTCGGCATCACCAACCAGCGCGAGACCGCGGTGGTCTGGGACAAGACCACCGGCGAACCGGTGTACAACGCCATCGTCTGGCAGGACACCCGCACCCAGCCGATCGTCGACCGCTTCGCCGCCGACGGAGGCGTCGAACGGTTCAAGCAGAAAGTCGGCCTGCCCCTGGCCACCTACTTCTCGGGCACCAAGATCGTCTGGATCCTCGAGAACGTCGAGGGCGCCCGCGAGAAGGCAGAAGCCGGCAACCTCCTGTTCGGCAACACCGATGCCTGGGTGCTGTGGAACCTCACCGGCGGAGTCGACGGCGGCGTGCACGCGACAGACGTCACCAACGCGAGCCGCACCCTGTTCATGGACCTCGAGACCCTGCAGTGGGACGAGGAGATCCTCGGCATCTTCAACGTGCCGAGGTCCATGATGCCGCAGATCCGGTCATCCTCCGAGGTCTACGGCACCGCCCACACGTCGAGCCTGCTCCGCGAGGTGCCGATATCCGGCATCCTCGGCGACCAGCAGGCCGCGACGTTCGGCCAGGCCGCGTTCGACCAGGGCGAAGCGAAGAACACCTACGGCACCGGCAACTTCCTGATCTTCAACACCGGAGAGGAGATCATCCACTCGAAGAACGGGCTGCTCACCACTCTCGGCTACAAGCTCGGCGACGCCAAGCCGCACTACGCGCTGGAAGGCTCCATCGCGGTGACCGGGTCGCTGGTGCAGTGGCTGCGCGACAACCTGGGCCTGATCAGTTCAGCACCGGAGATCGAGGAACTGGCCAAGACCGTCGACGACAACGGCGGCGCGTACTTCGTCCCCGCGTTCTCCGGCCTGTTCGCTCCGTATTGGCGCTCGGATGCCCGCGGAGCGCTGGTGGGGCTGACCCGGTTCGTGAACAAGGGCCACATCGCGCGGGCCGCACTGGAGGCGACAGCCTTCCAGACCCGTGAGGTGCTCGACGCGGTGAACGCCGATTCGGGTGTGCCGCTGACCGAGCTGAAGGTGGACGGCGGAATGATCGCCAACAACACCCTGATGCAGTTCCAGGCCGACATCCTCGGCGTCCCGGTGATCCGCCCGGTCGTGGCTGAGACCACGGCGCTCGGCGCAGCGTACGCGGCGGGCCTGGCCGTTGGCTTCTGGAGCGACCTGGACGACCTGCGCCACAACTGGCAGGAGGACAGCCGGTGGACACCGCAGATGGATGACGACGAGCGCGACCGTCAGCTGCGCAACTGGAAGAAGGCCGTCACCAAGACCTTCGACTGGGTCGACAAAGACGTGGTCTGAGTCCCGCTACTGCAGGGGCTTCGCTTTCGACGCGTCGACCCACTGTGCGAGCTTGGCCGTGGCCGCCCCCGAGTCGATCGTCTCGGCGGCCACGGCCATCTTCGCGCGGAACCGGTCGAGGATCGCAACCTGCACCTGGGCCGGGTTGTTCGCCAGCTCATAGGCGACCAGCCCGGCCGCCGCATTGAGCAACACGATGTCCCTGACCGGCCCGTCCTGGCCGGCCAGCACGGATCGCACGACGGCGGCGTTGTGCGCCGCGTCACCGCCGACCAGGTCGCTCATCTTCGCCCGGGCGATCCCGAGGTCGCGCGGCTCGATGTCGTGTTCGGTGACGAGCCCCCGGGAGACCTCCCAGACGTGGCTGTGCCCGGTGGTGGTGAGTTCGTCGAGACCATCGTCGCCACGGAACACCAGCGCCGTGGCACCGCGCGTCTGGAACACGCCGACGAACAACGGAATCCGGTCGAGGCTGGCCACGCCCACAGCGGATGCCTCCGGCCGCGCCGGGTTGCAGAGCGGACCCAGGTAGTTGAACACCGTCGGGATGCCGAGCTCGGCGCGGGTCACCGAGGCGTGCCGGAATCCGGGATGAAAGGCCGCCGCGTAGGCGAAAGTGATGCCCGTCCTGGCCAGGATCTCGGCCACCGCGTCAGCGGACAGCGTCAGGTCGATGCCCAGCGCCGCCAGCACGTCGGAGGAGCCGGATGCGGAACTGGCCGCCCGGTTGCCGTGTTTGATCACCGGGACACCGGCGGCGGCGCACACGATCGACGACATGGTCGACACGTTGACGGTGCCGAACCGGTCCCCGCCGGTACCGACGATGTCCAGGGCCATGGGGTCAACGCGCAGCGGCACAGCGTGGTCGAGGATGGCATCCCGGAAGCCGACGATCTCGTCGACCGTCTCCCCCTTGGCGGACAGCGCCACCAGGAACGCGGCGATCTGGGCATTCGACGCCTCACCCAGCATGACCTGCTCCATGCTCCACGCCGCGTCGGCCACGCTCAGGTCCTCGCCGTTCAGGAGTGCGGTCAGGACATTGGGCCAGGATTGGGAGTCGAGCATAGGCACAATCTTAAGTGCAGGCCGCTGCTCCCCCGAAACCACGGTGATTTCGCCCAGGCCCCCGACCTGTGGTAAGGACCGCCTAACCCTGCCGATCGCACGACTGGCACGCCAGAATGGGAAAAACCTGTGCGGATATCGGCCATAATGGAGGGGTGACGAGCACCTCAATTACTCATGCGGCGACTACGCCGATAGTGAACAGGCCCAACAGCGTAGCGGTGGGCACCATTGTGTGGCTGGGCAGCGAAGTGATGTTCTTTGCCGGGCTCTTCGCGATCTACTTCACGCTCAGGTCGACCTCCCCCGAGCTGTGGGCGTTCGAGACCGCGAAGCACAACTTCCCGTACGCGCTGACCAACACCTTGATCCTCGTCGCATCCTCGGTGACCTGCCAGTTCGGCGTGTTCGCCGCCGAACGTCTGCAGTCCCGTTCGACCGGGTGGAAGCCCAGCCAGTGGGGCATGGTCGAATGGTTCATCCTCACCTATGCGCTCGGCGCCATCTTCGTCTCCGGGCAGATCTTCGAGTACGCCACCCTCGTTTCCGAGCACGTGTCGCTCTCCTCCAACGCCTACGGTTCGGCCTTCTACCTCACCACCGGTTTCCACGGCATCCACGTGACCGGCGGACTGATCGCGTTCCTCCTGGTCATCGGCCGCGCCTTCGCGGTCAAGCACTTCGGCCACCGTGAGGCCACCAGCGCCATTGTGGTGTCTTACTACTGGCACTTCGTCGACGTCGTCTGGATCGGGCTCTTCCTGGTCATCTACGTTCTCAAATAGGAATCAGGAGCGAAAAACTTCAGCATGCCCGAGAACACATCACCCCAGATCCGCAGGTCCCGCAAGACCGGGCGCCGCCATCCACTGGCGAGCGTCGCGCTCATCGCGATCGGCCTGCTCTTCACCGGCGGCGCGTATGCGGCTTTCAGCACCAGCACCGCCAGCGCTGAGACCGACATGACGTCGCAGCAGACCATCGACGAGGGCAAGAAACTGTTCGCAGCCAACTGCGCCAGCTGCCACGGCCTGAGCGCGCAGGGCAGTTCGGTCGCACCCAGCCTGATCGGCGTCGGCGCCGCATCCGTCGACTTCCAGGTCGGCACCGGGCGCATGCCCATGCAGCTCAACGGGCCCCAGGCGGAGCAGAAGCCGGTGCAGTTCACCGACCAGGACATCGCGGCGATGGCGGCCTGGGTCGCTTCGCTCGCTCCCGGTCCCGGCATCCCCGAGGCCAGCCTCCTGGACGCCAAGGGTGACGCGGCGAACGGCGCCGAACTGTTCCGGATCAACTGCGCGATGTGCCACAACGTGGCCGGCGCCGGCGGTGCGCTCACCGAGGGCAAGTTCGCGCCGGCACTGGACGGCGTCTCCGCCCAGCACATCTACGAGGCCATGATCACCGGCCCGCAGAACATGCCGGTGTTCAACGACATGAACATCTCGCCGGAAGACAAGCGCGATGTCATCACCTACTTGAAGTACCTCGAGAACAACCCATCCCCCGGTGGATACGCGTTGGGCTCGCTGGGACCGGTGTCGGAGGGCTTGTTCCTCTGGATCTTCGGCCTCGGCAGCGTCGTGGCGTTGACCGTGTGGATCACCGCGAAGTCGAACTGACCGGAACCCGGTTATGACCCAGCGTACAAAGCCCCTGAAGGAGAACAATGGCCAAGGACGATAACGGCGGAGCGGAGCTGACGCGTGCCGGTACGTCGCACGACGCGCACGACCAGGGGAACCCTGGTACGGCCGTCATCGCGGCCGATGCCATCGTCAACCCGGGGTATCCGCCCCACGACCGGCTGCGTGTCACCGACACCGACCCGAAGGCCAACCGGCGTGCTGAGCGTACCGTCTACACGCTCTTCTACGTGTCCATCGTCGCCAGCGTCTGGGCGATCGCCGCGTACATGATCTTCCCGATCAACGCGGACGACCCGGGCTCTGTCCGGCTCAACAACCTCTTCATCGGACTCGGGCTCGCCCTGGCCATGCTGGCCATCGGCATCGGCGTCGTGCACTGGGGCAAGGCGCTCATGGCCGACGTCGAAGTCACCGATGAACGGCACACCATCGGCGGTTCGGAGGACACCAAGGCCGCCGCGGTGGAGGTGTTCCGGGTCGCCAATGAGGAATCCGGCTTCGGCCGCCGCACGCTCATCCGCAACAGCCTGTTCGGTGCGCTGATCGCGTTCCCGCTCCCGGCGGTCGTCCTGTTCCGCGGCCTCGGCCCGCAGGACCAGGACCCGGTCGCTTTGCTCAGCCACACGATGTGGAAAAAGGGAACCCGGCTCGCGCTTGACCCGAGCGGCACGCCGATCAAGGCGTCAGAAGTGACACTCGGGTCGGCCTTCCACGTCATCCCCGAAGGACTTCAGGACCTGGAGCACGGCAAATTGGAGGAGAAGGCCAAGGCCGCCGTCCTCTTGATGCGCCTCAAGCCTGAGGACCTGAACGAACTGCCGGACCGCAAGACCTGGTCATACGACGGGATCGTCGCATACTCCAAGATCTGCACGCACGTCGGCTGCCCGGTGGCGCTCTACGAACAGCAGACCCACCACCTCCTCTGCCCTTGCCACCAGTCACAGTTCGATGTGGCCAACCACTGCGAAGTCATCTTCGGACCGGCCAAACGGCCCCTCCCGCAACTTCCCATCAGTGTGGACGCCGAGGGCTACCTCATCGCGCAGAGCGATTTCACTGAGCCCGTCGGCCCGAGTTTCTGGGAGCGAAATTGACCATCAGCAAGACCACGCGCACAAGCACCGAGGTCGAGACCCAACCCCTGGGCGGTGGATTCACCGCCGCCGCCGCCACCTACCTGAACGAACGCACCGGCATCGCCACCGCGGTGAAGGGACTCGGCCGCAAGGCCTTCCCTGACCACTGGTCGTTCATGCTCGGCGAAGTCGCGCTCTACAGCTTCGTCGCCATCCTCATCTCCGGGTCGTTCCTGACCTTCTTCTTCCAGGCCTCGATGTCAGAGGTGCACTACGACGGCTCCTACGTCCCGCTCAAGGGCGTCGAGATGTCGGCGGCGATGTCGTCCACCCTGGATATCTCCTTCGACGTCCGGGGCGGCCTCCTGATGCGCCAGGTGCACCACTGGGCGGCGCTATTGTTCGTGGCGTCGATCGGCCTGCACATGCTGCGCATCTACTTCACCGGTGCCTTCCGCAAACCTCGCGAGATCAACTGGGTGATCGGATTCGTCCTGTTCATCCTGGCGATGGCCGAGGGCTTCACCGGCTACTCGCTCCCCGACGACCTGCTCTCGGGTAACGGCCTGCGGATCATCGACGGCATGGTGAAGGGCATCCCGCTGGTGGGAACCTGGATCAGCTTCCTGTTGTTCGGCGGGGAGTTCCCCGGCACGGACATCGTCGGGCGCCTGTACTCGCTGCACATCCTGCTGCTGCCTGCGATCATTGTGGCGCTGATCGCGGTGCACCTCGCCTACGTGTTCATCCACAAGCACACCCAGTACCCGCAGGCGGGCAACAACAACACGACGGTCCGCGGGGTTCCGATCCTCCCGGTCTTCGCGACCAAGGGCGGCGGCTTCTTCTTCATCGTCTTCGGCGTGATCATGTTGATCGCCTCCCTGTTCACGATCAACCCGATCTGGAACTACGGGCCGTATGACCCGTCACCGGTATCCGCCGGTACCCAGCCGGACTGGTACATCGGCTTCGCCGACGGGGCGCTCCGCCTGATCCCGCCGGGACTGGAGTTCGTCTGGCTGAACCACACCTGGTCGTTCAACATCCTGATCCCGCTGATCGTGATCGGTATTTTCATCGTGACGGTGATGTTCTACCCGTTCATTGAGGCCTGGATCACCGGTGACAAGCGTGAGCACCACATCCTGGACCGGCCGCGCAACGCGCCGACCCGCACCGCCATCGGTGCGGCAGGCGTGACGTTCTACGCCGGCCTGTGGGCTGCCGCCTCCTCGGACCTCATCGCCACCCACTTCCACCTCACGATGGAAGGCGTGATCCACGCGCTGCAGGCGATCACCGTTCTCGGCCCGTTCCTCGCCTTCTTCATCGCCAAGCGGGTCTGCCTGGCCCTGCAGAAGAAGGACCGCGAGATCGTGCTGCACGGCTACGAGTCCGGACGAATCGTCCGTCTCCCGGGCGGCGAGTACATCGAGGTCCACCAGCCGATCACCGAGTACGAGCGCTGGAAACTGGTCGGCTACGCGGACTTCAAGCCACTGATGATCCGTCCGGACGCCCGTGGTCGGATCACCGCCGGTGAGCGGCTGCGCGCCGGTCTCTCCCGCTGGTTCTTCGAGGATCGCATCGTGCCGGTGACCCAGACCGAGCTCGAACAGGCTCACGGAGACCACCACTAGGAACCCCGCCCCGCAGGCGGCGTCGGCAGCACCAGATCGGGCATCGATGTCACTCCAGACTTTGTCAGAGTGGCTTCGGTGCCCGAACTGCGTGCGGGACCTCACAGTGACCGGCGCGTTGACCATCGGATGCGACAACGGTCACTCCTTCGACGTGAACCGGCGCGGCTTCGTCTCCCTGGTTGCCGGGTCTCGTCGCCTCGTCTCCGACTCGCCGCAGATGCTGGACGCCAGGGACCGGTTCCTCGCCTCGGGATGGTACCAGCCGCTGCAGGCGGCGGTGACTGCCGTCGCGGCATCCGCTTCACCGCAGCGCGTGCTCGAGGTCGGCTGCGGAACCGGCTACTACCTCGATTCCGTGTGCGATGCCGTCCCGGACGCGCAGTGCCTGGGAATGGACCTCTCCCCCGCCGCCGTCGCCCGCACCGTGCGGCGGTCGGGCCGGATCGACGGCCTCGTCGCCGACGTCTGGTCGCCGTTGCCGCTCCGCACCGGAACCGCCGAAGTCGCCCTCGTCGTCTTCGCCCCGCGCAATGCGCCGGAACTCCAACGGGTGCTCGCCGCCGACGGTCTGCTGGTGATCGTGATCCCGGCTGACGCCCACCTGCAGGAGCTCCGCGACGCCGGGCTGATGATCAGCGTGCAGCCTGGGAAGGCATCGCAACTGGTGAAGTCGCTGGCCGGCCATTTCACTCTGGAGTCCACAGATCGTCTCGAATACACCATGGACCTGGGGCCGGGCGACGTCGCCGCGCTGATCGGCATGGGTCCATCCGCTCACCACACCGGGAACAGCACCGAGATCAGCGCCGATTCGTCCCCCGCAGCGGATGCCGAGGCGAACGGTGCCGGCCGGACCGTCACCGCCGCCTTCGAACTGCTCCGGTTCAGGCCGCTGCCGGTTGCACCCGGTAGTGGTAGCCGGACAGCCGGCTGAACCCGGCGCGCTGATACCAGGCCGCAGCCGGATTGGCCGCGATGACCTGCAGCTGCAGCGAACCGAGGCCGAGGCGGGCCGCCTCGGCCAGTGCGGTATCGAGCAGGAGCCGGCCGACGCCGCGCTGCCGGGCTTCAGCGGCCACGGCCACGCAGGCCAGCGCACCGAAGCCGGGGGTTGGGGTCAGCCGGGCGACACCGACGGTCACCCCGTCGGTCACCACGGAGAGATAGCGGGACCGCGTCGCGGACAGGATCCGCGACGCCGTCCGGGCCGCATCGTCGCCGCCCCGTCCGTCGACGGACCACCAGGTGCGAAACCACGCCGGGGCAGGAGCATCGCTGACGGTCACCTGAGTCCCGGGACCCGGCCGCATGGCCTCCGGACGCGGGCCTCGCCGTCTGCCGGCACGGCTGGTCGGCACCGGGCGCCTGAGCACCAGCGTCGGGTCGGCCGGCAGGTAGCCCCGCCTCGCGAGCTCGGAGTCGAGCCGCTCGAACCCGGGGCCGTCTGGCACCTGGACAATCGCGGGGAGTCCCCGTTGCCGGTAGAAGTCCGCCATCGCGGGCAGCCCGGATTCCTGCCTCCCCGCGTCGCCAGGCGGCAGGGCGGAATTGGCCCGCTTGGTCACCCCTCCGCTGGCACGCAGTAACCAGCCGTCGGCTTCGCGCTCTTCGTCTGCGCGCCAGGTCCCGGCCCAGGTGCGAGCCAGTTCACGGTGTGGGATCAGCGTGCGAACAGGCCGCGGTAGTACTCGTAGGTCCAGCCGATCAGGCTGATGACGCCCACGCCGACGGCGATGAAACAGATCCAGAAACCGACCGCGAGACCGAGGAACAGCAGTGCCGCGCTGCCGGCGAGCAGGATCGGCCACCAGCTCCACGGGCTGAAGAACCCAAGCTCAGGGTCACCGTCGTCGATGTTGGCGTCGAGGCGGTCCTCCGGCAGTTCGCCGCCCTGTGCCGCGTGGGTGCGGCCGAGGTAGAACGCCAGGAACGCGCTCAGCAGCATGCTCAGGCCGAGGCCGAACGTGCCGGCCCATTCCACGGTGCCGTGGTTGAAGTCGAGCAGGCTCCACACGATGTAGAGCACTGTCACCAGGCCGAAGAAGACGGCGAGGATCCAGAACAGGCGTGCGTTTGCTCTCATTTATTTGACCTTCTCGGACGACGCGTCATAGATCGGGGCATCCGGTGCATCCTTCGCCGGACCGATCCCGACCGGGATCCCCACCTCGGGGTGGTTGAGGTCGAACGCCGGGCGTTCGGAACGGATGCGCGGGATGGAGGTGAAGTTGTGACGCGGCGGCGGGCACGACGTGGCCCACTCCAGTGACGCGCCGTATCCCCACGGGTCGTTGACCGTGACCCGGGGCGCCCTCCGGGCGGTGAGGTACACGTTCAGCAGGAACGGGATCATCGAGATGCCCAGGATCATCGCGCCGATGGTGGACAGCTGGTTCATCCAGGTGAACCCGTCGTCAGGCGAGTACGTCGCGTACCGCCGCGGCATGCCGACGACACCGAGCCAGTGCTGCACCAGGAAGGTGGTGTGGAACCCGATGAACAAGAGCCAGAAGTGCCACTTGCCGAGGGCTTCGTTGAGCATCTTGCCGGTCCACTTCGGCCACCAGAAGTAGAACCCGCTGAACATGGCGAACACGACGGTTCCGAACACCACGTAGTGGAAGTGGGCGACCACGAAATAGGTGTCCGACACGTGGAAGTCCAGCGGCGGCGACGCCAGGATCACACCGGTGAGCCCGCCGAAGGTGAACGTGATCAGGAAGCCGATCGCCCAGAGCATCGGGGTCTCGAAAGTGAGCGATCCGCGCCACATCGTGCCGATCCAGTTGAAGATCTTCACCCCGGTGGGAACCGCGATCAGCATGGTCATCAAGGAGAAGAACGGCAGGAGGACAGATCCGGTGACGTACATGTGGTGCGCCCAGACGGTGACGGACAGCGCCGCGATCGAGATCGTGGCGTACACCAGCGTCTTGTACCCGAAAATCGGCTTGCGGCTGAACACCGGGAAGACTTCGGAGACGATGCCGAAGAACGGCAACGCGATGATGTACACCTCGGGGTGGCCGAAGAACCAGAACAGGTGTTGCCACAGGATCGCGCCACCGTTGGCCGCATCGTAAATGTGCATGTCGAAGATGCGGTCACCTGCCGCGGCCAGCAGCGCTGCGGCGAGAACCGGGAAGGCCATCAGGATCAGGATCGAGGTGACGAGCGCGTTCCAGGTGAAGATCGGCATCCGGAACATCGTCATGCCCGGTGCGCGCATGGTGATGATCGTGGTGATGAAGTTGACGCCACCGAGGATGGTTCCGAAGCCCGACAGTCCGAGGCCGACCATCCAGAGGTTGCCGCCGACCCCGGGTGAGAACGTCGTGCTCGCCAGGGGTTGATAGGCGAACCAGCCGAAGGACGCCGCGCCCTGCGGGGTGACGAAACCGGCCACTGCGATGAGGCTGCCGAAGAAGAACAGCCAGAACGAGAACGCGTTCAGGCGCGGGAAGGCGACGTCGGGTGCGCCGATCTGCAGCGGCATCAACGCGTTGGCGAAACCGAAGAACAACGGCGTCGCGAACATCAGCAGCATGATCGTGCCGTGCATGGTGAACAGCTGGTTGTACTGCTCCTTGGTCTGCACGATGTGCAGGCCAGGCTCGAACAACTGGGCGCGGATGATGAGCGCCATCACCCCGCCGAGGCAGAAGTACACGAATGACGTGATCAGGTACATGTACCCGATCACCTTATGGTCGGTGGAGGTGATCCACTTGACCAGGATGTTGCCCTTGTTCTCGACGCGGGACGCGCCAAGCGGCGCCCGGGTCGGGGCGGGTGCGGTGGTCGTGGTCATGGCTAGTTGCCCTCCTCAGCCGTCGGAGCGCCAGTGCCCGGGAGGTTCTGGTTGCGGTCGTAGTCCTTGTTCAACTGGCCTTCGTTGCCCGCTGCCCGCAGGGACTGGATGTAGGTGTCGTAGTCATCCGGCGAGACGACCTTGACCTTGAACAACATCAGGGAGTGGTACTCACCACACAGTTCAGCGCACTTTCCGTCGTAGGTTCCGACGCGCTCCGGGATCACCGACATGTAGTTGGTCTTGCCGGGGATCATGTCCTTCTTGTACAGGAAGTCGATCACCCAGAACGAGTGGATCACATCGCGGGATTCGAGTGCGAGCTCGACCTTCTTGCCGACAGGAAGCACCAGCGTGGGGATCTCGGACTCGACGAGCGCGCCGTTGGCGCCCTCCGGGTCAGGCTGGCCCTGGACACCCGCGGAGAAGACGTCCTCGTTGACGTAGTTGAAGTCCCACGCCCACTGCTTGCCCATGACCTCGATCTTGACGTCGGGCTTGTCGAATCGCGCTTCGATGGCTGCCTGGTCGCGAGCGGTGAAAGCGAAGAAGCCCAGCACCAGGATCAGCGGCACAACCGTGTAGAAGATCTCGATCGGCATGTTGTAGCGCAGCTGCACCGGCAAGCCGGTCTGTCCCTTGCGTCGACGATAGACGACGACCGCCCACAGGGTCAGGCCCCAGGTCAGCAGGCCGACGATCAGGAGCACGATCCATGACGTGGTCCACAGGCCGGCCACCCGCTCAGTGTGGTTGGTGACGGCCGGCTGGTCACCCTCCTCGAAGCCGGGGAGGAATCCGTTCAACTGGGTTTGGGTACATCCAGCTAGAACGATGGCTAACGTCGCTGCGATCGGAATTGCAGCCCATCGGAGACGGCGGTTATTGCGCACCGGTGACCTTTCGGGAGACTCGAGGACACTTCACAGGAAGTGCTTTGATCGTGTCCCAGCTTACTCCGAGAGATCAGCGCCCATGCGCACTCCCGCCGCCGAGTCAGGGAAGTTTCCTCAGTATTGGGGCGATGATACGGCCGGAAACGACGCTGGGAGACCGCCCGTTCGGGCGATCTCCCAGCAAAATATGTCAGCGGATGCGTGCGGCACAACCGGTGTGTCGGCTCCTAGTGGAAGGAATCCCCGCAGGCGCAGCTGCCGCCGGCGTTGGGGTTGTCGATGGTGAAACCCTGCTTCTGGATGGTGTCCTCGAAGTCGATGGAAGCCCCCTCGAGGTAGGGCACGCTCATCTTGTCGACGACGACTTCGACGCCGTCGAAATCGCGGACCGCGTCACCGTCGAGGATGCGCTCATCGAAGTAGAGCTGGTAGATCAGCCCGGAGCATCCGCCCGGCTGGACGGCGACCCGCAGGCGAAGGTCGTCGCGGCCCTCCTGGTTCAGCAGGCTGCGCACCTTCTCGGCCGCGACGTCAGTCAGGCCGACGCCGTGGGTTGCCGAGGTGGTGGCGGTGGTGTCAACGATCGTGTCAGTCATGCTGCTCCTTCGGGGTTCAGTAGAAGAATTGTAGCTCAGTGTCCCGTGCGGGCGTTCAGGCGGGCCAGGAGCAGCGCCTCACTGAGCACCGCCCGTTTGAAGACGCCCAGGTGCAGGGACTCGTTCGGGCTGTGCGCCCGCGAATCGGGGTCCTCCACCCCGGTGACGAGGATCTGCGCGTCGGGAAAGACGCGGACCAGGTCGGCGATGAACGGAATGGACCCGCCGACGCCCATATCCACCGGCACGACACCCCAGGCATCCGTCATCGCGCGCCGCGTCTCAGCGACCGCCCATCCGCTGGTGTCGACCAGGAACGGGTCGCCCAGGTCGACCTCGCCGATCTCCAGTACCGCACCGAACGGGGCGTGCGCGCGGAGGTGGGTCTCCAGTGCGGTGTACGCGTCCTGCGCCGCCTGGCCGGGTGCGACGCGGGCGCTCAACCGCACGGTCACCGCCGGCGCGAGGGTGTTGGACGCGTTCGCCACGCTCGGCGCGTCGATACCGGTCACCGTGATCGACGGCTGCGACCAGATGCGGCTGAGGATCGTCCCGGTCCCGATCGGCGACACCCCGGGCAGGAGTGCGGCCTCGAGGCGGAGCTGCTCCTCCGGGTATTCTGGCGTGTCCTGCTGGTGACTGGTGAGCCCGGCGACCGCGACGGAACCGTCCTCGGCATGCAGGGAGGCAAGCAGCCGGACTGCCGCCAGCATCGCGTCGGGCACCGCTCCCCCGAACATGCCGGAGTGAGACGCATGGCCGAGGGTGCGGACCGTGAGGTTGAAGGTGACGTTCCCGCGCAGCCCGACGGTCAGCGCCGGAGTGCTGGTGTCCCAGTTGTTGGAGTCGGCGACGATGATCGCGTCACCGCGGAGGGCGTCCTGGTTCTCCTCGAGGAAGGTGGCGAAGGAGCGGCTGCCGAACTCCTCCTCGCCCTCGACGAACAGGGCCAGGCCGAGATCGAAGTCCGGGCCGACGGACTCGATGAGGGCCCTGATCGACGCGATGTGCGCCATCACGCCGGCCTTGTCGTCTGCCGCGCCCCTGCCGTACAGGCGGTCGCCGCGCACGGTCGGCTGGAAGGGGTCTGACTCCCATTCCGCGTCCTTGCCGGGCGGCTGCACGTCGTGGTGGGCGTACAAGAGGACCGTCGGACGACCGTTCTTCGCCGCCCGTGTCGCCAGGACGGCCGGCTGGCCGAGGTCGCTGCTGCCCGGGATGGCCGCCTGCTTCACCTCGACGGAGTCGAACACCCCGAGGCCTCGCGCCAGGTCGGCCACCGCGTCGGCGCTCTCCCGCACGTGGCTGCGGTCGAAGGCGCCCCAGGAGACCGACGGGATGCGCACCAGTGCGCACAGGTCGGCGATCGTGGTGGGCAGGCCGTCTTCGACCGCGCGCCGCACCGCCGCGTCGTGCTCGGCGGCGTGGTCTGCGGCGTGGCCAGCGGGTGCTTTCCCGTTGGCTGGGAATGTCTCTTCGCTCTGCGTCATGCAGGTAATCTTAAAGGAACCAATTCCAAGGACATGATGTGGCTAAGCAACCCGTAAACCCCGACGCCGGACCTTCGACCGAGACCGCAGAACAGACCGCGGCCCGCCTCGCGTCCGGGACCCCCCTCGGGAAGGGCGCGCCGACGCCGACCCGCAAGCAGCAGGAAGCGGCGCGGAAGCGCCCCCTGGTGCCGGGCGACCGCAAGGTCGCCGCGAAACAGGCGCGGGAGAAGTCCGCGCTGGCTCGGGAGAAGGCACGCATCGGGATGGCCGCCGGAGACGACAAGTACCTGCCGGCGCGCGAACGCGGCCCGCAGAAGCGTTTCGCGCGCGACTACGTCGACGCCCGGTTCAACGTGGGCGAGTTCATGATCCCGGTGATGTTCCTCGTCATCCTCCTCACCTTCTTCCCCGACCCCAACATCCAGACCTACGGGATCCTGGCGCTCTGGGCGTTCTTCATCATTGCGGTCATCGACTGCGTGGTCCTCGGCTTCCTGCTGACCCGCAAGGTGCGGGACAAGTTCGGCGCGGACCGCGCCGAGAAGGTGCGCTGGTACGCCGCCATGCGCGCCCTCCAGCTGCGCGTGATGCGCCTGCCGAAGCCGCAGGTCAAGCGCGGCCAGTACCCGCACTAGCTCCCCGCTCCCCCGCGCTCCCCTCGCTCCGCGAACCCGCAGTTGTTGGGTTTATGAGCGCCGGATAACCCCAACAACTGCAGGTTCGCGGATGCCGGCGGGCGGGTTAGCGGGGCTGGAACGCACCAGCGCGGATCAGGGGCACACGCAGCTCCTCATCGGTGAAGGCGCCGTGCTGGCCGATCATCGTGCGGCCGGACTGGTTGGCTTCCCGGGAATCGTAGTAGGCGACGCGTTTGCGGGCAGCGACGATGACATCGCCGATCCGCGCCTCGACCTCCGGCGCCACCACTCCGAACCAGCCGGCGTCGACCGCCTCGCGCCGGGTGAGCACCCAGGCCCGGTCGCCCTCGGCTTCCCGCCAGAGCCCGGCCAGTGAGTCCGCCGTGATGGCGGCCTGGTCCGGCTCCAGGTACAGCTGCACACAACGCGGGTCGCCGCCGACGTGGCGCACTCCGGCGACCAGTTGCGGTGCGGTGTCGAAGAGAACGTGCTTGGCAGCGGGCACATCGATCACGCCATGGTCCGCCGTGACCACGAGGCCTTCGTCCCGGCGCAACGCGGCCGAGAAACGGCCGAGCTCGGAGTCCAGCGTTTCGAGTTCCGCCAGCCAGGCGTCAGATTCCCACCCCTTCGCGTGCGCTGCGACATCGAGCTCAGACACGTACAGGTAGACCAGCGCCCGCGGATGCTCGTCCAGGATCCGGCGCGCCGCCCGGAACCGGTCGGCAACGGTTTCGGCGCCGACGTAGCGCGCGCCCCGGAGGACGGCCTGCGTGAAACCCGAAGACGTGAAGCGCTTCTGGCCGACCGCGAAACTGGGGATGCCGGCATCCGTCGCCTGCTCGAACACGGTGCGCACCCGCTGCCAGGTCGCCGGATCCATGCCCGCGTCCCAGCCGGTCAGCTGGTTCACCACCCGGTCGCCGGCCTCGTCCCGCACCCGGTAACCGACCAGCCCGTGTTGCCCAGGCTCGACGCCCGTCGTGAGGGTCGCAATGCCTGCCGCCGTCGTGGTCGGGAACACGCTGTCGATGATGCTGGTCTTGTGCATCCGCGTGGCCAGGAACCGGGCATGCCCGGCGCGCTGCCGGATGGCGTCGGCACCCAGCCCGTCCGCCAGGACCAGCACCGCCTTGGCGACCGCCGGCAGGCCGAGCGGGTTCGCCTCCCCCGCCACGGCCGCCAGGCAACTTGGCAGGACGTCGGCAAGGCGCAGGGCGCTGAATTGGCGGGCCGGTAGCATGGATGGCATCGAGGCCAGTCTTCCACAGGCGCCCTCGCGCCCCGCGACAAACCGGTCGTGCCGCAGTGCACGCTTCAGCAGAATTCACGAATGAGCCGCTCAGACAAGACCACAGCCGATTCAGCCGGCGCAGCAATCACCGAACGCATTGAGGACGTCGACGTTTCGGCCGAGATGCAGGGATCGTTCCTTGAGTACGCCTATTCGGTGATCTATTCCCGCGCCCTGCCCGACGCCAGGGACGGGCTGAAGCCCGTGCAACGCCGCATCCTGTACCAGATGGCGGAGATGGGCCTGCGTCCCGACCGCGGGCACGTGAAATCCGCTCGCGTCGTCGGTGAGGTGATGGGCAAGCTTCACCCGCACGGTGACACCGCCATCTACGACGCCATGGTGCGGATGGCGCAGGCCTTCACCCTGCGCGTGCCGCTGATCGACGGGCATGGGAACTTCGGGTCGCTCGACGACGGCCCGGCCGCCCCGCGCTACACCGAGGCCCGCCTTGCTGTCCCTGCACTCGCGATGACCGAGAACCTCGACGAAGACGTCGTGGACTTCGTGCCCAACTACGACAACCAGCTCACCCAGCCCGACGTGCTCCCCGCTGCGTACCCCAACCTGCTCGTGAACGGGGCCAGCGGCATCGCGGTCGGCATGGCGACCAACATGGCGCCGCACAACCTGATCGAGGTCGTCGGCGCCGCCCGGCACCTGCTGGCCCACCCGGACGCCACCCTGGAAGAACTGATGGAGTTCGTTCCGGGACCCGACCTGCCCACCGGCGGCACCATTGTGGGACTGGCCGGAATCAAGGATGCGTACGAATCCGGCCGCGGCAGCTTCAAGACCCGTGCCCGGGTATCGGTCGAGGCCATCACGGCCCGGAAGACCGGCCTCGTGGTCACCGAACTCCCCTATCTCGTCGGCCCGGAAAAGGTGATCGAGAAGATCAAGGACGGCGTCAACTCCAAGAAGCTCAGCGGCATCTCGGACGTCACCGACCTCACCGACCGCACCAAGGGCCTGCGCCTGGTGATCGGCATCAAGACCGGGTTCAGTCCGGATGCCGTACTCGAGCAGCTCTACCGGTTCACCCCGCTCGAAGACTCGTTCAACATCAATAACGTCGCCCTGGTGAACGGCGGCCCGCAGACGCTCGGCCTGCGGGACCTGCTCCAGGTGTACGTCGACCACCGCATCGACGTGGTCACCCGCAGGTCCGCGTGGCGCCTCGCACGGCGCAAGGAACGGCTGCACCTGGTCGAGGGCCTCCTGGTCGCGATCCTCGACATCGACGAGGTCATCCAGGTCATCCGCACCAGCGACGACACCGCCCAGGCACGGGCGCGCCTGATCGATGTTTTCGACCTCAGTCAGGTGCAGGCCGACTACATCCTCGAGCTGCAGTTACGCCGACTCACCCGGTTCTCCCGGATCGAGCTGGAAACCGAGCGCGACAAGCTTCTCGCCGAGATCAGTGAGTTGGAGAGCCTCCTCGGCAGCAAACAGGCCATCCGCACGCTGGTCTCCGACGAGCTCGCGGCGGTCGCCGAGAAATTCGGCACCCCCCGGCGCACCGTGCTCACGGAGGCGAAGCCCAGCATCGCCGGCGCCACCGCCAAGCGCAACGCCGCTGTACTGGAGGTGCGGGACACGCCCACCCGCGTCTACCTCAGCGTGACCGGCCGGATCGCCCGGGTCGACGCCCCGGCCGACGGCACCGAACCGGTCGACCAGCGCGCGGCGCCGGTGCTACGCCGCAGCAAGCACGACGCCATCCGCGGGGTGCTCGACACCACCAGCCGCACCGAAATCGGCGCGGTGACCAGTCTGGGCCGGCTCATCCGCTTCTCCCCCGTCGACCTGCCGGTGATGCCGCAGACGTCGATCCAGCTCGCCGCCGGCGTGCGGGTCGCCGACTACCTGGCCATGGCCAACCGGCAGGAGAAGATCCTGGCGCTGGTTTCTCTTGAGTCGGCCAACGCCATCGCGCTCGGCACCCGCGACGGCGTGGTGAAGCGGGTCACCCCGGGTGACTGGGCGAACAAGCCGGACTTCGAGCTGATCAGCCTGAAGGCCAAAGACGAGGTTGTCGGCGCCGTTCAGGGGGCCGACGACGATGAGCTGGTCTTCATCGCATCCGACTCACAACTGTTGCGCTTCCCGGCGTCCAGTGTGCGCCCGCAGGGTCGCGCCGCGGGTGGCATGGCGGGCATCAAGCTCGGCCAGGACGCCACGGTCATCCACTTCACCAGCCTGTCAGCTGAGGTGGGCGCGGCAGCTGTTGTCGTGACGATTTCGACGAGCAGCCAGGTGCTTCCCGGCACCGACCCGGGCAGCGCCAAGGTCTCCGACTTCGCCGAGTACCCGGCCAAGGGGCGGGCAACCGGCGGGGTGCGCTCGCATCGCTTCCTCAAGGGCGAGGACACCCTCGCCCTGGCCTGGGTGGGCCCGGCACCGGCGCGGGCCGTGGGCCCAGAGGGGTCGCCGCGGGCTCTCCCCGAGTCCGGGTCGCGTCGGGATGCCTCCGGCACCCCGCTGGACGCCGTCGTGGCCGCGATCGGCGCCCCGATCGCCTGAGCCGGGCTACGCCGGTTGGACGCCGCTGCGCGGGTTGGATTCGATCCGCGCAGCGGCGTTCGGCCCGCGTCGCGAGAATTCCCCAGCCGCCCGTCGATTACACGTCGATGCGGTCGCGGGAGAGCTGGTCTGAGCTGTCGATGATGAACTCCTTGCGCGGCGCCACGTCGTTGCCCATCAACAGCTCGAACACCTTGCCGGCCATCTCCGCGTCGGGCACCTGCACCCGGCGGAGGGTGCGGTGCGACCGGTCCATGGTGGTGGTCGCCAACTGGTCCGCATCCATCTCGCCGAGGCCCTTGTAGCGCTGGATCGGGTCCTGGTAGCGCTTGCCGGTCTTCTTGAGGCCGGCGAGCACCCCGGCGAGTTCGGCCTCCGAGTAGGTGTACAGCGTCTCGTTCGGCTTGCTGCCGGGGTTGACCACCACCACCCGGTGCAGCGGCGGCACGGCAGCGAACACCCGGCCGTCCTCGATCATCGGGCGCATGTAGCGGAAGAACAGGGTGAGCAGCAGGGTGCGGATGTGCGCGCCGTCCACATCGGCGTCGCTCATGATGATCACCTTGCCGTACCGGGCCGCGGACAGGTCGAAGCTCCGGCCGGAACCGGCGCCGATCACCTGGATGATCGAGGCGCACTCCGCGTTTCCGAGCATGTCGGAGACGGATGCCTTCTGCACGTTGAGGATCTTGCCGCGGATCGGCAACAGGGCCTGGTGTTCGCTGTCACGGGCCAGTTTGGCGGTGCCGAGCGCGGAGTCGCCCTCGACGATGAACAGTTCGCTGGTGACGACGTCGTTGCTGCGGCAGTCGACCAGCTTCGCGGGCAGCGAAGAACTTTCCAGCGCGTTCTTGCGGCGCTGGGTCTCCTTGTGCGCGCGAGCCGAGATGCGGGACTTCATTTCGGCGACGATCTTGTCGAGCACCAGTGCGGACTGCGCCTTATCGTCTCGTTTGCTGGAGCTGAACCGCTCCTGCATCGCCTTGGCGACCACGGTGGAGACGATGGACCGCACGGCCGGCGTGCCCAGGATCTCCTTGGTCTGCCCCTCGAACTGCGGCTCGGGCAGGCGCACGGTGAGGACGACGGTGAGGCCCGCCATCACGTCGTCCTTCTCGAGCTTGTCGGAGCCGGCCTTCAGCCGCCGGGCGTTCTGCTCGACCTGCGCCCGCAGGAACTTGAGCAGGCCCGCGTCGAAGCCCGCCTGGTGGGTGCCGCCCTTCGGGGTCGCGATGATGTTGACGAAGCTGCGCACCACGGTGTCGTAGCCGGTGCCCCAGCGCAGCGCGACGTCGACATGGCAGTCACGGGTCAGTTCGGTGGGCACCATCGCACCGGTGGGTGAGAGCACCGGCACCGTCTCGGTGAAGGCGCCGTCGCCGGTGAGTCGCCAGGTGTCGGTGATCGGCGCATCCGTGGCCAGGTGGTCGACGAACTCCGAGATGCCGCCGTCGAACTTGAACGACTCGTTGACCGGCTCCTCGCCCCGCTGGTCGGCGACGTCGATCGACAGCCCGGGCACCAGGAAGGCGGTCTGCCGGGCGCGGGCGAGCAGTTCTTCGGTCTGGAAGGTGGCGCCCTTGGTGAAGATCTGCCGGTCAGCCCAGTAGCGGATGCGGGTTCCGGTGACGCCCTTGGCGACCTTGCCGACGACGCGGAGTTCGCTCTTGTTCTCGAACGGCGTGAAGGGCGAATCCGGGCTCTTCTGCCCGTTGCTGTCGGCGAAGATGCCGGGCTCGCCGCGGTGGAACGACATCGCCCAGGTCTTGCCGCCGCGGTCGACCTCGACGTCGAGGCGTTCGGAGAGCGCGTTGACGACGGATGCGCCCACACCATGCAGTCCGCCGGACGCCGCGTACGACCCGCCGCCGAACTTGCCGCCGGCGTGCAGCTTGGTGAAGACCACCTCAACGCCGGACAGGCCGGTCTTCGGCTCGATGTCGACGGGGATGCCGCGAGCCGTGTCGCGGACTTCGACGCTCTGGTCAGGGTGGAGCAGGATGTCGATCCTGGTTCCGTGCCCGCCGAGTGCCTCATCGACCGAGTTGTCGATGATTTCCCAGAGGCAGTGCATGAGGCCACGGGAGTCGGTCGAGCCGATGTACATGCCGGGTCGCTTGCGAACAGCCTCGAGGCCTTCGAGCACAGAAAGGTGACGGGCGGAATAGTCAGAACTCACAACGGTTAAGACTACTGACTGACGGGGACAGACCCCGACCCGACACTCGCCGCATCACCGCGGCCCACACCGGACGCCCGGCTACGCGGTGAGCGAAATACCCTCTCCCCAACTCGATAACTGGGGGAAGGCGTGTTTACATGGAGTATCAGGATTTATTGGTCTCAATCTGGAGGAGGAGCACATGTCCCAGATCATCGCCCAGAATGGTGCAGTCGATGAGCTCGACGCAGCCCCCCACCAGCTCACCGCAGCCGACCGCTGCGACGCGTGCGGTGCACAGGCGTACATCCGTGTCGTCGTGAACAACAGCGAGCTGCTCTTCTGCGCCCACCACGGCCGCAAGCACCAGGAGAAGCTGGCCGCCATCGCAGAGAGCTGGCACGACGAGTCGGCCCGGCTCTTCGAAGACCAGCGCTCCTGATCCCGGGAGTCACTCGGTAGCGAGACTCAGCCGCACTGCAATCTGATTGCGTGCGGCTTTCGCTATGTCATCGACCGCGGCGCTGTGCGCACCGCTCGTGTAGACAGCACCATGGCGGGCCAGGGCGATGGTGAGCAGGTGGTCGGCGAACTGCGGGTTGCGGGCGAGCACCGGTCCGTGGAGGTGCGTGCAGAACAGGTCACCCATGGTCAGGCCCTCCTGGCCCTGGCCATTGCCGGTGCCGTGCACGACCCGGCCGAGCGGCGAGGCCTCGGCCCCGGTGTAGGCGCGGGCGTGGTTCTCGAACCCGACCAGCCGCCCGAACTTGGTGGTGACGACGAGGTCGTCGGTCGCCCGGGTGGGCGCGGGAACAGCGCGCCCGGCGACGAGGCCAAGCCCCTCGACCACGGTGCCATCGCCGAGTTCGATGCCCCAGCTGAGCACCTCCCAGCCGGTCCCGACTGCGAGGATCGGAACCCCTGCAGTGGTCAGTTCCCGCAGCCGGTCGACCATCGGCAGGAGGGCATCGCGAGCAGCGGGCAGGTCAGCGTCGGTTCCGGACCCGATGACGACGGCATCAACGACGGCGGGCATGTCCGCGGCGGTGTGCACGTCGACGACGGTCGCCGAGAGGCCGGCCCAGCGGGCACGCTGGGCGAGGACCCGGGCGTTCGCCGCGTCGCCGTTCGTGTTGAGGAGCTCCGGAAGGAGGCTGACGATGGTCAGGGCGGTCATGCCTGCTCCCCTGTTATCTCGGACGGCGCGGGCGCGGCGGCATCGTCGGCGTTCGTGGCCAGTCCCAGGTGCGCGCGGGTGCGGCGCATCGAGTCGGCGGAGAAGATGATCGTCTTCAGGCCCACAGCGGGTTCGGGAAGGGCGAGGAAATCGTCGATGGCCGTGGCGAGGTCGGGTTCCACCCGGTCGACGACGACCCCGTCGTAGCTGAGCTGCAGGGCGATGTCCCAGGACTTGGACCCCGACGCGATCAGTACCCGGCCGATCCGGGAGGTGTCGACCGGCCAGAAGTAGGAGGGGTCGCGCACGTCGGATCCGATCGCCACCATGATCTGCTCGGTGGCCGGCTCAAGGCTGTCCACGTTGAGCTGGAAACTCGCGGGGTTCTGCACCAGGACGAATTCCACCTGCTTGCCGCGGACGGTGACGATCTCGCCGCGCCCGAAGACCGGCGGAATAACCGAGATCGCCCGCAGGGCTGCAGCGGCATCGAACTGCGAGCCCAACACGGCACGGGCGGTGGCGAATGCCGTGGCGGCGTCGACGGCGTAGTGGGTGCCGCGGGCGGGCAGGCTGACGTTCAGGCTGGCCGTGGGCGGCCCTCCCAGACCGCCCTGGGCCGGCCAGCTCAGGCTGGCGTCGCGACCGCTGACACTGGTGACCAGGACTCCGGCGCCCGGCGCCAGCCGCTCCTGGGTCGTCTGCGAGTAGCCGAGTCCGCGCGGGCTGTCGTGCAGGACGGCGGCGGTGACGCCGTACCGTTCCACCCGCACGGCCTGGCCCAGGCCGGCGGCAATGGAGGCCAGGTACAGGTCGTCGGCGTTGATCACGACGGTCTCGGTGGCGCGGGCCGCGATCCTGCGGAGCATCGCGGCGACCATGTCCGAGTCGTGGAACCTGTCGATCTGGTCGACCATCACATTGGTGAGGGTCACCACGCGCGGGGTGAGGGTTCCGGAGATCAGCGCCCCGTGACCCTCATCCATCTCCAGCACGGCGATGTCGCCGTCGATCCGGCCCGTGATGCTGGCGCGCTCAAGCAGGGCGGAGGTCAGCCCCTGGCTGATGTTGGCGGTGGACGGGTTGGTGAACACCGTCTTTCCGTTGGCCCGGAGCGCGGCGACCAGCATCTTCGTCGTGGTCGACTTGCCGCTGGACCCGGTGACGATCACCAGCCCCTCCGGGAACCCGTTCAGGGTTCGCGCCAGGAAGCCGGGAGCCAGCCGGTTGACGATCAGGCCGGGAACGGCCGAACCGCCTCCCGGCTTCCGCCAGCGTGCGAGTTTCCGGACGATCCTGCCGACCAGGATCGCCGGTGCATAGCGCACCCGTGCGCCTTACTCGAGGTAGTCGCGCAGTGACTGCGACCGGGACGGGTGACGCAGCTTCGCCATGGTCTTCGACTCGATCTGTCGGATCCGCTCACGCGTGACGCCGAACGTGTCGCCGATCTGGTCGAGTGTCTTCGGCATGCCGTCGCCCAGGCCGAAACGCATCCGGATCACGCCGGCCTCGCGCTCGGAGAGGGAATCGAGCAGGCTCTCCAACTGCTTCTGCAGCATGGTGAAGCCCACGGCGTCCGCCGGTACCACGGCTTCGGTGTCTTCGATCAGGTCACCGAATTCGCTGTCGCCGTCTTCACCAAGCGGCGTGTGCAGGGAGATCGGCTCGCGGCCGTACTTCTGCACCTCGACCACCTTCTCCGGCGTCATGTCGAGTTCGCGGCTGAGTTCCTCTGGCGTGGGCTCGCGGCCCAGGTCCTGCAGCATCTGACGCTGGACGCGGGCCAGCTTGTTGATGACCTCGACCATGTGCACCGGGATGCGGATGGTGCGCGCCTGGTCGGCCATGGCGCGGGTGATGGCCTGGCGGATCCACCAGGTGGCGTAGGTGGAGAACTTGAAGCCCTTGGTGTAGTCGAATTTCTCCACCGCACGGATGAGGCCCAGGTTGCCTTCCTGGATCAGGTCCAGGAACTGCATGCCACGGCCGGTGTAGCGCTTGGCCAGCGACACCACCAGGCGGAGGTTCGCGCCGAGCAGGTGGCTCTTCGCGCGGGCGCCGTCCTTGGCGACCCACTGCAGTTCACGTCCCAGGGAGTTGCGCTTCTCGGCATCCGTCATCTGGGACAGTTTGTCCTCGGCGAACAGGCCCGCCTCGATGCGCATGGCCAGCTCGACCTCTTCGGCCGCATTCAGCAGGGCGACCTTACCGATCTGCTTCAGGTAATCCTTGACCGGGTCCGCTGTGGCACCGGTGATGGCGCTGGAGTAGACCGGGACCTCGTCCTCATCGTCGACCAGCGACAGCACGAGCGCACCGGAGGGAAGCGGTTCGGCCGGGGCGGAGCGCTTGGCGCCGTCCTCGTCCGTCTCGTCTTCGTCCGCCTCGTCGGCCTTGGCAGCCTCAAGGAGGGCGGCTTCGTCGACCTCGGGGGCTGACTCGTCATCCGACGAACCGGCCTTGGACTTGGTGGAGGCGGCACGCTTCTTGGGTGCAGCCTTGCCGGCCGGAGCGGCGGCCTTCTTCGCGGCCGGCTTCTTCGCGGCCGGAGCCTTGGCCGCAGCGGTCTTGGTTGCTGCGGTCTTGGCCTGTGCTGCGGGGCTCTTCACTGCTGCCGCAGTGGTCTCGGTGGTCTCGGTCGCCTCAATATTTGCGGGGGTTGCCATTCGAACACCTCTCATGCTGGGTTGTGCGCGGGAGCGCACCCAAATCACCGGCATACTCCGGCCGTCGGGCGGGCCGGGACGAGATTTGGGCAGTACTAAGACCCATGTCAAGTTCCTGGAGCATCAAAAACTCTGCGATGTTCCGAGAAACCAGACCGGGTCCTATTGACAATTATTGCACGCTTTGCTTAGTACACCAGCCACGGCGCGTCAATTGCGATCAGCCCTGCGGTCGGTGCGGCGCTGCCATGCCTTGGATACTGCAACCCACAAGGGGGCCACTTGTATTCCCTCGTCGCGGGAAAGCTGGCGCCGGGTGCGTCGCCGGGCGCGGACCAGGAACGCCACACCGATCCCGACGACCAGGTATTGCACGGCGAAGGCCACCTTGAACGAGCCAAGGGCGTAGAGGTCGCTGGACCCGCCGCCGCCCACCCGCCAGGAATCCTGCACATCCAGGAGCAGCCCGACCAGGAACATGGTCACGAAACTCGCGGTGAACCCGCCCACGTTGACCACCCCGTTCGCGGACCCGTGGCTGCTTTGCGGGTTGGAGGTGCGGGCGAAGTCGAAGCCGATCAGGGAGCCGGGGCCGCCGATGCCGATCACGACCAGGAGCAGCACGATCACCCAGACCGGCGGCTGCCCCGGCCAGAGCAGCACGAGACCCCAGGCCAGCCCCATGGCGGTGACGATGCCGAGCACGATGTTGCTCCGCCGAAGCGGATGCCGCGCCGTCAGGATCCCGAGGAACGGGCCGAAGACGATGCCGGCCCCGACCAGGATCGTGAGCATCGCCGCGGCCATCGCCGGCTCGTAGCCCAACCCGTAGACCATGAACGGGAATCCCCACAGCAGGCTGAACACCGCGCCGGATGACTGGGTCACGTAGTGCGACCAGAAGCCCAGTTGCGTGCCCGGCCTCCTGAACGCCAGGCGAAGCTGGGTGAGCGCGGCCTTCAGGCTGGTCGCCACCGGGGTCTCCACCGAGCCGGCCGGGCGGTCCTTGATGCAGATGACGATCACGATCAGTGCGATCACGGCAACGGATGCCGCAGAGCAGAAGGCGGCGGTCCAGCCCCAGAGGTGCAGCACCCACGCCAACGGCACCGCCGAAAGCACCTGGCCGAGCTGGCCGATGTTGCCGAACCACTGCGACAGTTGCGGCACGACCTTGCCGCTGAACCAGGAACTGATCAACCGGATCACGGAGATGAAGATGGTGGCGTCGCCGGCGCCGACCAGGATTCGCCCGATCACGGCGAACGTGATCGACGGGGCGAAGGCGAGGGTGAGCTGCCCGACGACCATCAGCGCCGTGCCGGAGATCATCAGCACCCGCGGGCCGAAGCGGTCGATGAGCACCCCGACCGGGATCTGCGCTGCCGCGTAGACGATGAGCTGCACGACGGCGAGGCTCGACAGCACGGCCGCCGACCCGCCGAACCGTTCGGTCGCGGCCACGCCGGCAATGCCGAGCGAGGTGCGCTGCAGAATAGCGGACAGGTACGCAATCGACCCGATGATGAAGATTAACCAGGACCGACGGGAGTTCACTCCACTAACTTACCCGGGACAATGGCGCCTGCCGGGTCGAATCGGCCGAACATCCGCTCCCGGGCCCACTACGACGCGGAGCCGTCGTCCTTCGTGCGCCGGATCGCAAGGAACTTCTCCAGTTCCGCGGCGATCTCGTCGGCGCTGGGCAGCTCGCCGTCTTCGTCGGTAAGCGGGGAACGCAGGGTGCTTCCCTCCATGTAGGCGTCGTAGCGCGCCTCCAGGGTGCCGACGAGCTTGCCCAGTTCCGGGTTCTCTGCGACCTGTTCGTCGATCCGGGCGACGAACTCGCGGTTCTGTTCCCGCAGGTGGTCGGTCGGGAAGATCAGGCCTGTCGCAGCACTGGTGCTCTCCAGCGCCGAGAGGGCGGTGGAGGGGAATTCGGTGTCGGCGAGGTAATGCGGAACGAGCAGGACGAACCCGACCACGGTCGCGCCGCTGGCCGACAGCCGGTATTCCACCAGATGCAACACGTTCGACGGAACCTGGGTGTGCGGGCGCCAGACCGACATGGTCTCGATCAGGTCGGAGCGGTTGCCGCTCACAGTGACGCCGATCGGACGGGTGTGCGGCACCGGCATCGGGATGGCGTGCACCCAGGTGGTCGAGGCGACCTTGAACCGCAGCACGAGTTCCAGCACCGCCGCGGTGAACTGCTCCCAGCGGAAGTCGGGTTCGAACCCGGCCAGGAACAGGAACGGCTGGCCGATCTCATCGGTGGCGAGGTACAGGCGGAGGGTGGAGGCCTGGTAGTTGGTGAGGTGGTCCTGGTCGAAGTAGATGATCGGCCGGCGGGCCCGGTAGTCCAGCAGCACGTCGGCGTCGAACGTGGCAACCACCGTGGAATCGAGCCGGTCGAGCAGGTACTCGTTGAACTGCGAGACCGCTCCGCCGGCATCCGCGAACCCGGTCAGGCCCGCCACCAGGTGCAGCCCTTCCGGAACGCGCAGGGCATCCCCGGTCAGCTCGTACAGGTCGGCAGGATCGCGCATGTTCCAACTCTAAACTCCCCTCCCGGCTCTCCCTTCGATTCCGGCCGGCGCGGTTGATGCCGAGAGCGAACAGCCCTCCCGGCCGCCGGGCGCCGGTTTGGCGCCGGTGGGTAGCATTCAGTCATGACCGTTCCCGCTCTTGCCGTATCCGCCCAGCCGCCCCTCGATTCGACCGCCGACGTCCTGATCCTCGGCGCGCGCGCCGCAGAGGACGGGCCGGTCCTCCTTGCGGACCGGGCGTTCGACTCGATCGCCGACGCCCTGTCGGCCCTCGGCGTGACCGGCGGGCGGGACGAGGTGGTGCGAATCCCCGCGTCGATCGGCTCTGCCCGGAGCATCGCCATCGTCGGCGTGGGTTCGGAGCTGACAGCGGATGCGCTCCGCCAGGCCGCAGGAAGCGCCGTGCGCCAGCTCACCGGCGTCGGATCGCTCGCCATCGGGTTCCCACTGGACTCGACGGAGCAGCTCGAAGCCGTGCTCGAGGGCGCGGCGCTCGGCGGCTACGCGTTCACGTCCTATCGCCAGGCCTCGCTCGCGGCCACGAGGCTGCCCGCCGCCGAGGTCACCGTGCACACCGGCGTGGATGCCGGTGACGCCCTCAGCAGGGCGCTGGCGGTTGCCGAGGCCATGAAGCTGGTGAAGGACCTGGTCAACACCCCGCCCTCTGACATGTTCCCGCAGGCGCTCGCCGACCGGGCCGTCGAGGCGGCGGCGGGGCTGCCGGTCGACGTGCAGGTCTGGGACGAGGCCCAACTGGCCGCCGAGGGCTTCGGCGGCATCCTGGGCGTCGGGCAGGGCTCGACCCGGCCGCCTCGGCTGGTCAAGGTCAGCTACTCCCCCGCCGACGCCGACAAGCACGTCGCCCTCGTCGGCAAGGGCATCACCTTCGACACCGGCGGACTGTCGCTCAAGCCTGCCGCGTCGATGGTCGGAATGAAGTACGACATGACCGGCGCGGCGACGGTGCTCGCGGTGACGCTGGCCGCGGCGAGGCTCGCCATCCCGGTACGGCTCACCGCGTGGCTCTGCATCGCGGAGAACATGCCGTCCGGTTCGGCCATCCGCCCGGAGGATGTGCTCCGGATCCGCGGAGGTCGCACTGTGGAAGTGCTCAACACGGATGCCGAGGGTCGCCTCGTACTGGCCGACGGCCTGGTCGCGGCCGGCGAGGAACACCCTGACGCCATCATCGACGTGGCCACTCTGACCGGGGCTGCGACGGTCGCCCTCGGCACGAGGTATTTCGCGGTGATGGGCGACGAGGAGCTGGTCGGACAGGTCCTCTCCGCCAGCAGGGCGGTGGATGAACTGGCCTGGCCGATGCCGCTCCCCGGCGAGCTGCGGGGGCTCCTGCGATCGGACGTCGCCGACATCGCCAACGCGAAGATCGGCAACAAGGCTGCAGGGATGCTGCTGGCCGGGGTCTTCCTCCAGGAGTTCATCGGGACCAACGGCGACAGCGAGGATGCGGCTCGCATCCCGTGGGCACACCTGGACATCGCAGGCTCGGCCCAGAACGAGGGCGGCGGCTGGGGATTCACCAAAGCCGGACCGACCGGGGTCAGCGTTCGGGCACTGATTCGGCTGGCCGAGGAGATTTCGCGCCCGTAGTACAGTCATAGGGGCAAGAAAAGCTTGCCGTTGTAACCTGCCCTGGCCCGTCCATCCCGGCCCGCATCATTGCCGGGCGGACCACGGCACAATTCGTGATGCACATTCGTGATGCACAAGGGAGTAACTGGGTGTCGGAGCAGAATTTTGACATTGTCGTTCTCGGTGGAGGAAGCGGTGGATACGCGGCAGCATTGCGCGCGGTCCAGCTCGGATTCACCGTGGGACTCATCGAAAAGGGGAAGCTCGGCGGCACCTGCCTGCACCGCGGCTGCATCCCGACCAAGGCGCTGCTTCACTCCGCCGAGGTCGCCGACTTCAGCCGTGAGTCGGCGAAGTACGGCGTCGACACGACGTTCAACGGCATCGACATCCAGGCGGTCACCGCCTACCGCGAGGGCATCGTCGCGAGCAAGTACAAGGGACTCCAGGGCCTGATCAAGGCTCGCGGCATCACGGTCATCGAGGGTGAAGGCCGCCTGGTCTCCCCGAACACCGTGCAGGTCGGCGAGGACACCATCGTCGGCAAGAACATCGTGCTGGCCACCGGGTCTTACTCCCGGTCGCTGCCGGGACTCGAAATCGGCGGCCGCGTCATCACCAGTGAGCAGGCACTGGAACTCGACTTCGTGCCGAAGAAGGTCGCCGTGCTCGGCGGCGGCGTGATCGGCGTCGAGTTCGCCAGCGTCTGGAAGTCGTACGGCGCCGACGTCACGATCATCGAAGCGCTCCCCCACCTCGTTCCGAACGAGGAAGAGTCCATCTCCAAGCAACTCGAGCGCGCGTTCCGCAAGCGCGGCATCGAGTACTCGCTCGGGGTTCGATTCCAGGGCGTCACCCAGGACGACAGTGGGGTTGTGGTCACCCTCGAGAACGGCAAGACCGTCGAGGCCGAGCTGCTGCTCGTCGCCGTCGGCCGTGGCCCGTCGACCGCCGGGCTCGGCTTCGAGGAAGCCGGCGTCACCATGGACCGTGGCTTCGTCATCACCGACGAGCGCCTTGCGACCAACCTCCCCGGCGTGTACGCCGTCGGCGACATCGTTCCCGGCCTGCAGCTGGCCCACCGCGGATTCCAGCAGGGCATCTTCGTCGCCGAGGAGATCGCCGGGCTGAACCCGATCATCGTCGAGGACGTCAACATCCCGAAGGTCACCTACTGTGACCCCGAGGTCGCATCCGTCGGCTACACCGAGGCGAAGGCTGCCGAGAAGTTCGGCGCCGACCAGGTCTCCAGCTACGACTACAGCCTCGGCGGCAACGGCAAGAGCGCGATCCTGGGCACCACCGGATCGGTGAAGGTCGTCCGCGTCAACGATGGCCCCGTGGTCGGTGTGCACATGATCGGCGCACGCGTCGGCGAGCTCATCGGCGAAGGCCAGCTCGTCGTGAACTGGGAGGCGTACCCGGAGGACATCACCCCGTTCATCCACGCTCACCCGACGCAGAACGAGGCACTCGGTGAGGCGTTCCTCGCGCTGGCCGGCAAGCCACTGCACGCGCTGTAGCCCGGCAGCGACAGCACAGACTCTCAGTAAGCTAAGGACAGACAAATGGTTTTGAAGGAGACAAACGCATGAGCGAATCCGTCAGCCTCCCGGCACTCGGCGAGAGTGTCACAGAGGGCACGGTTACCCGCTGGCTGAAGAACGTGGGCGACCGCGTCGAGGTCGACGAACCCCTGCTCGAGGTATCGACCGACAAGGTTGACACCGAGATTCCGTCTCCCGTTGCCGGCGTGATCGAAGCGATCCTCGTGCAAGAGGACGAGACGGTGGAGGTGGGCACGGCCCTCGTCACCATCGGTGACGGTTCGGGCGCTGCTGAAGCTCCCGCCGCCGAGGCCCCGGCCGCCGAGGCTCCCGCCGCCGAGGCACCCACCGCAGAGGTTCCGTCAACCGAGGCTCCGGCCGCGGCTGACGAAGCAACCGCTCCGGCTGCTCCCCCGGCGCCCGCTCCGGTCGAGCCGGCTCCGGCAGCCGCGGCACCCGCACCCGCAGAAGCCCCCGCGCCCGCCGCGGCACCCGCACCGGCAGAAGCTCCCGCGCCCGCCGCGGCCCCCGCACCGGCAGCATCCGCACCGGCAGCGCCGGCCCGCGGCTCCCACGCCGGAACGTCCGGCTATGTCACCCCGATTGTGCGGAAGCTCGCAAACGAGGCCGGCGTGGACCTGTCCACGATCACCGGTACCGGCGTCGGCGGCCGTATCCGCAAGCAGGACATCACATCGGCGAAGTCCGGCGGCGCAGCCGCCGAGGCGCCCGCCGTCCAGGTGTCCCCGCTCCGCGGCACCACCGTGCCGATGTCGCGCCTCCGCAAGGTGGTCGCCCAGCGCGCCGTCGAATCGATGCAGTCGTCAGCCCAGCTGACCACTGTCGTCGAGGTTGACGTCACCCGCGTGGCGATGCTGCGCGACAAGGTGAAGGCAGACTTCCAGGCCAAGACCGGCAACAAACTGTCGTTCCTGCCGTTCTTCGCATTGGCTGCGGCTGAGGCGCTGCAGGCATACCCGATCGTCAACGCCACCATCGATGGCGACCAGATCGTCTACCCGGCGCAGGAGAACATCAGCATCGCCGTCGACACCGAGCGTGGACTGCTGACGCCGGTGGTGCGGAACGCCGCCGAGCTCGACATCGCCGGCTTCGCCGCGCAGATCGCCGACCTCGCGGAGCGCACCCGCGACAACAAGCTCAAGCCAGACGAGCTCTCCGGTGGCACGTTCACCCTGACCAACACCGGGTCACGCGGCGCCCTGTTCGACACTCCCGTGGTGTTCCTGCCGCAGAGCGCGATCCTCGGTACCGGCATCGTCTACAAGAAGCCGGTCGTCGTGACGACCGACGGCCTGGACTCGATCGCGATCCGTTCGGTGCTGTTCCTGGCGCTGTCGTACGACCACCGCATCATCGACGGTGCGGACGCCGCGCGCTTCCTCAGCACGATGAAGCAGCGCCTCGAGGCCGGAGCATTCGAAGCCAACCTCGGTTTGTAACAACACGGCGTGATCTCACCGGCTCAGCGCTCGAAGATCTCACGCAGACGCCAGCCGGCCTCGCCCTTGACCACAAGGAGCGAGGCCGGTTCGCGTTGCGGGTCGTTCTGCCCGGGGGTCAGTATCACGAGCGCCGAGTCGCCGGTGCGTTCGGCCAGGCTGGCGGCATACGTGTCCCAGGCCGGGGCGGCCGCCGGCGGAGACCCCTGCTGGACCATCCGCACCGCATAGCCGTCGGCGGCCAGGGCGACAGAGCCCTCCTGGTCAGCGCCGTCGAGGCAGATGGCGGATGCCGCTACCAGGCAGTGCGCGCGCACCCGGAGCAACGCAAGCGCGGCCAGCACCGGGTCGTCGCCTGCGATCGCGGCCCGCTCGCCGGCCGAAATCCGAACACCCGGCCTGGCATCAGCCGCACGGGACGCATCCGCCTGTGACCGGGTGCCGTCCGGGGCCTGGGTCGGTGCATCAGACGGCGGGGCCGCGGGGATGAGGGTAAGGGCGAGCACCACCACCGCCGAGCCGAGGCAAGCGGCGACCACCAGCGGCTTGCGCCGGGCGCGCACCCGGTCCCCCATCCGTCGCCGCACCCAAGCCCCCAATGCCGCAGCGGGATTCCGGTCGAGCACCGTTGCGGCCACCGAGGCGACGTCCGGCGGAAGATGGAGAACGCCCGGCCGCCGCTTGGTTCTCACTCGCTCGCGCCCGCGTCGGCGGCGCCGTGTGCCGGCGGCTGCCCGCCCATCCGTTTCGCGGAGTTCCACCGGGTGGCGCACGCCGGTGTCTGCCACCGCGGCCGAACTCGCGCCGAGAGGGACCGCACCGGCCCCGGACAGCCGCAGCCGCCCCAGCGGGCCGATGCGCTGCGCCACCGCGCCGGCACCATCTCCGTCGCCGGCCCCCGGGTCAGCCGTGAAACGCACCGGCCGGGCGGGCGCCCATTCGAACAATCGCCGTTCCAGTTCCGCCAAAGCGGGCTGGAACGGAATCGTCGCGGCGGCCATCTCGAACCAGGCGGCCAGCGGCTCAGCCCGGCGGGACACCCCGGAACCCGGATCCAGGTGGTCGAAGACACTCCGCATCAGCACGGTCAGCCGGGCATAGTCATCGCGAACGCCGTCCAATCGCGTGCCCTCGCCATCCGGCCCGCCGCTGGCTGTCGCGCCGCCTGCCGCGCCGAACGGTGGCAGCTCGAACAATCCACCGAGGCCGCACAGCACCGGCCGGCCGGACTCATCGAACAGCACGCTCGACTGGCTGAGCGTGCGGTGGGCGAATCCGATGGCGTGGACGGCGCCCAGCGCGGCCGTGACCGGGGCGAGAATCGTGACCGCCTCACCGGGCTCGATCCATTGCCTGGTCCGCAACAGCTCGGCCAGGCTGCCGCCGCCCATCCGCTCCAGCACGAGGACCACTCGCCCGTCGGGCAGGGTGGCCAGGTCGAGCAGGGCGGGCAGCCGACCGGCGTGGGCCCTGGTCAACGCGCTCAGTGCGGCCACCGTCTGCTCGACGGAACGATCACGGCTGTTCGGGTCGAACACCTTGAGAGCCACCGCGCCTCCGGCGGCAGCACCGTCCGGGCTCGAACCCGCTCCGGCATGCCCGAGGTACACGATCGACCGGCTGCCGGTACCGAGCCTGCGCACCACCCGGTACCCGGCCACCATCGACGGGCCCGCTGCCGTGCCCGCTGCCGTGCCCGCTTCCGTGCCCGCTGCCCGGCCCAACGACGGAGGGTACGGCGCCATCGGATCGCTCACCCACCCATGCTCCGCCCGCGCCGGCGTCGGAATCCGCCCGCCGGAGTGATCGGTGGACAAAACCGACAACAGAGCGTCCTGTGGAGAACCGCGGGTACCCCTAGACTGGCCCGATGCTCGACTTTGTCGTCGCGGGGCTAAGCGCCAACTCCGTGCCGTATTTCGAGGGCCTTGAGCTCCAGCGCGCCGTCCATCGTTCCGTCGTCTCCCGTGAGCGTCCGGACACCGTCATCCTCCTGGAGCATCCCGCCGTGTACACGGCGGGAAAGCGCACGGAGCCGGAAGAACGCCCCACCGATGGCACCCCCGTCATCGACGTGGACCGCGGCGGGAAGATCACCTGGCACGGCCCGGGGCAGCTGGTGGGGTATCCGATCCTCCGGCTGCCCGAACCCGTCGACGTCGTCGGCTACGTGCGCCGGCTCGAGGGTATCCTCATCGATGTACTCGATGACTTCGGCATCACCGGCCGTCGCGTGGACGGCCGCTCCGGGGTCTGGGTCGGGGAACCCGGGGAAGAGGACAAGATCGCGGCCATCGGCATCCGCGTCGCCGAAGGCGTCACCATGCACGGGTTCGCTTTGAACTGCAGCAACTCGCTCGAACCGTACAACCGCATCATCGCCTGCGGCATCAGGGACGCGGGCGTCACCACCATGTCCGGGGTGCTCGGCCGTACCGTCGACACCGGAGAGCTGGTCGGCCCCATCCGCTCCCGGTTCCTGGCCGACGAGCTGGTTTCCGCATGAACGCCGCGCCCGAAGGGCGAAGGATGCTTCGGCTCGAGATCCGCAACGCGGAGACGCCGATCGAAAAGAAGCCCGAGTGGATCAAGACGAAGGCCCGGATGGGACCGGAGTACCGCGCACTGCAACAGCTCGTGAAGAGCGAGAACCTGCACACGGTCTGCCAGGAAGCCGGCTGCCCCAACATCTTCGAGTGCTGGGAGGACCGGGAGGCCACCTTCCTCATCGGCGGTTCGCAGTGCACCAGGCGGTGCGATTTCTGCCAGATCGACACCGGGAAACCGGCCGACTACGACCGGGGCGAACCGTTCCGGGTGGCCCAGTCGGTTGTCGCGATGAACCTCCGCTACGCGACGGTGACCGGCGTCGCCAGGGACGACCTGCCGGACGAGGGTTCCTGGTTGTACGCGGAGACCATCCGCGAGATCCACCGACAGAGCCCCGGCACCGGCGTGGAGATCCTGGTGCCGGACTTCTCCGGCAACCCGGCCCACCTCGGAGAAGTCTTCTCCGCCCGTCCCGAAGTGTTCGCCCACAACGTCGAGACCGTTCCGCGGATCTTCAAGCGGATCCGCCCCGCCTTCACCTACGAACGCTCCCTCGGCGTACTCAGCCAGGGCCGGGCGGCGGGCCTGATCACCAAGTCCAACCTCATCCTCGGCATGGGCGAGGAACGCGCCGAGGTCATCCAGGCGCTCCAGGACCTGCACGACGCCGGCACCGACATCATCACGATCACGCAGTACCTGCGGCCGAGTCCGCGGCATCTTCCGGTGGCCAGGTGGGTTCGACCGGAGGAGTTCGTCGAACTGAGCGAGGAAGCCGAGGCGATCGGGTTCCTCGGTGTGCTTTCCGGCCCGCTGGTGCGTTCGTCGTACCGCGCCGGGCGGCTCTGGGCGAGCTCGATGCTCGCCACGGGACGCGATGTTCCAGAACCCCTCCGTCACCTCGCGGATGCGGCGGGCGGGTTCGCGCGGGCCGCCCGCTGAGCCGGGCCCCGGCGAAGCGACGACCGGGAACCGGTCACGAAGCATTCGGCACACTCGGTAGTCTTAGAACATGGCACGCAGCAAGGAAAAGACGCCCCGCAAACCGAAGGAACCCGGCCGCCTGAAGCAAATGTGGCAGGTGTTCCAGATGACCCGGCGGTACGACTCGAATATCGTCCTGTTCATGGTCCTCGGCTTCCTGGTCCCGGTGGCCCTCGGGCTCGCGCTGGGTCTCATCTTCAACCCGGGCAACGGATTGACGATCACCCTCTGGGTGATCGCCGGTGTGCTCGGTGGCATCCTGGCCATGCTGATCATCCTCGGCCGGCGTGCCGAGAAGGCCGCGTACTCACAGATCGAGGGGCAGCCCGGCGCGGTCGGCGCGGTGCTGCGGAGTTCGCTCAAGCGCGGCTGGGTGGGAAGCGAGATGCCCGTCGCCGTCAACGGCAAGACCCAGGATGCGGTGTACCGCGCGGTCGGACGCGGCGGGGTCGTCCTCATCAGCGAGGGCCCCAAGACCCGGACCGCCCGGATGGTCGACGAGGAGCGCCGCAAGGTCACCAAGGTCGGCGGCAACGTGGCGATCACCGTGATCTCGGTGGGCCCTGACGCCGACGCCGTGCCGCTGCACAAGCTGGCGCGCCGCCTCACCAAGCTGAAGACCACGCTGACCAAGGCCGAGGTCGTCGCCGTGAACAACCGGCTGACGTCGATCGCCACCAAGATGCCGATTCCGAAGGGCGTCGACCCGATGAAGGCACGCCCGCAACGCGGCAAGTGAGAGGCGTCGCCCCGGCGGCTCGCTAGATCCGGAGCAGCACGGTTCCGGCGATCTTGTCGTGGAAGCCGCGTTGGTCAGAGTCCCAGATCCCGGCGGGAATCACCAGGGCCAGCAGCAGGGTGCGCACGACCGGCCGCCATACCCCGATCCACCCGCCGCGAACCGCGACGACACGCAGCCCCACCACCCGGTGCCCGATGCTGCCGCCGATGGTCGGGATGAACAGCACCTGCATCGCCATGAAGATAAGGGTGATGGCGAGTCCGTCGCTCCGGTAGAACAGCGCCGCGAGTGCGTACGCCAGAGCCCAGTCGATCGCGAGGGCAATGATGCGGCGCCCGGGACGACCGACGGACATCCGCCCGTGCTCGGGAAACCCGAGCCGTTCACCGGGGTACCGGCTCGGGGCTGGCTGGCCGGAAGCGGTGGCATTCGGGGTCGGATTTGGCACCCAAGCAGTCTAACCAGCGACAGTGCGCGTAACATTCCTGAAACATGGGTGTCACTGGGCAGTAATGACCCGGGGATAGCCTCGGTCGTGGCCGCGTCCGGCGACCCGCCCCAGATCCATCTAGATCCACGCCGTTTGGAGTTAATCCCGCATGTTCCGCGATTCCTCAGAAGTGCTCAAATTCATCAAGGACACCGACGTCAAATTCCTTGACATCCGCTTCACCGATCTCCCGGGTGTGCAGCAGCACTTCAACATTCCGGCCTCAACCGTCGACGAAGAGTTCTTCACCGTCGGCCAGCTCTTCGACGGCTCCTCGATCCGCGGCTTCGCCTCGATCCACGAGTCAGACATGCAGCTCATCCCCGACGTCACCACGGCGTACATCGATGCGTTCCGCACCGAGCGCACCCTGATCATGCTGTTCGACATCTACAACCCGCGGAACGGCGAAATCTACGCCAAGGATCCCCGTCAGGTGGCCAAGAAGGCTGAGAAGTACCTCGCCTCGACCGGCATCGCCGACACCGCGTTCTTCGCCCCCGAGGCCGAGTTCTACATCTTCGACGACGTACGCTACGAGGTCAACCAGCACTCCAGCTTCTACTCGGTCGACTCGAGCGAGGGCGCCTGGAACTCGGGCAAGCGCGAAGAGGGCGGAAATCTCGCCAACAAGACGCCGTTCAAGGGCGGCTATTTCCCGGTCAGCCCGGTCGACCAGCACGCCGACCTCCGCGACGACATCTGCCTCAAGCTGATCGACGCCGGGCTCATCCTCGAACGCAGCCACCACGAGGTCGGCACCGGCGGCCAGGGCGAGATCAACTACCGCTTCGACACGCTGGTGCACTCCGCCGACGACATCCTGAAGTTCAAGTACATCGTCAAGAACACCGCCAACGAGTGGGGCAAGACGGCGACATTCATGCCCAAGCCGCTCTTCGGCGACAACGGATCCGGCATGCACACCCACCAGTCGCTGTGGGCAGACGGCAAGCCGCTGTTCTACGACGAAGCCGGCTACGGCGGACTCTCCGACATGGCCCGCTGGTACATCGGCGGGCTCCTCAAGCACGCACCGGCGGTCCTGGCGTTCACGAACCCGAGCATCAACTCCTTCCGTCGCCTGGTTCCCGGCTTCGAAGCGCCGGTGAACCTCGTCTACTCGGCCGGCAACCGTTCGGCGTGCATCCGCATCCCGATCACCGGCACCAACCCCAAGGCCAAGCGCATCGAATTCCGGGTGCCCGACGCATCGGGCAACCCGTACCTCGGCTTCGCCGCCCAGCTGATGGCCGGTCTCGACGGTATCAAGAACCGCATTGAGCCCCACGAGCCGGTCGACAAGGACCTGTACGAGCTTCCGCCCGAGGAGGCGAAGAGCATCCCGCAGCTGCCGGCGTCCCTCGAGGCAGCCCTGGACGCACTCGAAGCCGACCACGACTTCCTGCTCGCCGGCAACGTCTTCACCCGGGAACTCATCGAGACCTGGATTGACTTCAAGCGCGAGCACGAGATCAAGCCGCTGGCCCAGCGCCCGCACCCGTTCGAGTTCGAGCTGTACTACGGCGTCTGAGCCGGAGCCGGTCATACACGAGAAGAGGACCGCACCCTTCGCCGGTGCGGTCCTCTTTCGCGTCGTGCGGTGCAGCGTCAGCCGAGGGCGAGCGTGCTCTCCCGCACGGCAGCACCGGACACGGCACGCCGTCCGATCGAGCGGACGTTCCATCCGGCCAGCGCCCAGCGGTCGCCGTCGAGGCAGTTGCGCCCGTCGATGACGGTGCGCGTACGAACCAGTCGGCCCAGCACCTCTGGGTCGATATGCACGAACTCCGGCCACTCGGTGAGCACGAGAACCGCGTGTGCACCGGTCACCGCGTCTTCTGCGGTGTCGGCGTAGCCCAGGGTGGGGAAGATCCGAGCGGCGCTCTCACGAGCCTCCGGGTCGTAGACGACCACCTGGGCGCCTCTGAGTTGGAGGGCCGCGGCGACGTTGAGCGCCGGCGAGTCCCGCACGTCGTCGGTGTCCGGCTTGAACGCCGAGCCGAGCACGCCGATCCGACGGTTGAGTACCGACCCGTCACAGGCCTCGAGGGTGAGGTCGATCACGCGCTGGCGCTGGCGCATGTTGATCTCGTCCACCTCCTGCAGGAGGTCGGAGGCGGAGTGGGCGCCCAGTTCGTTCGCACGGTGCATGAGCGCGCGAATGTCCTTGGGCAGGCATCCGCCGCCGAACCCGAGACCCGCGTTCAGGAACTGGCGGCCGATGCGGGTGTCGTAGCCGAGGGCGTCAGCCAGCAGCGCGACATCCGCTCCGACCGCTGTGCACACCTCGGAGATGGCGTTGATGAAAGAGATCTTGGTGGCGAGGAACGCGTTCGCGCTCACCTTGACCAGCTCGGCGGTCGGCAGGTCGACGACCAGAACCGGGGTACCCTCCGCAATCGGCTGCGCGTAGACGACCCGCAGCAGCGCTTCCGCCGCTGCCGAGGTGCCGCCGAGGACCAGGCGGTCGGGTGAGAGCGTGTCCTGGACCGCTTTGCCTTCGCGGAGGAACTCGGGGTTCCAGACCAGCTCGGCGCCGAGGCCCTCCGGCACGCTCGCGGCGACGATCTCGCGCAGCCGAGCCGCGGTACCGACCGGGACCGTCGACTTGCCCACGATGAGTCCGTCGTGGGTGAGGTTCAGGGCCACCTGGCGGGTCGCGTCCTCGACATAGCTGAGGTTCGCGGCGAAGCTGGTGGACTGCTGCGGTGTCCCCACGCAGATGAAGTGCACGTCGGCGAACGCCGTCGCATCCGCGATGTCGGTGGTGAACCGGAGCCGGCCGCTCTCCACGTGCCGGAGCAGCATCTCGGGAAGGCCGGGCTCGTAGAACGGCACGATCCCCTGGCTGAGTGCTTCGACCTTCTTCTGGTCGGTGTCGACGCCGACGACATCGAAGCCCATCTCCGCCATCGCCGCGGCGTGGGTTGCGCCGAGGTAGCCGGTGCCGATGACACTGATGCGCGGCAGCGCCTGCGGCGAATCGATTGCTGGGGTCATGTGTTCCTCCGTGGTTGGAATGTGGGTCATGGCGCGGGCACCAGGGTGAAGTTCGCCTCGGGCCTGGTCAGGCCGGTGATGAACGCAGACAGGGTGTCTGCCCGCGAGTTGATTCGCCAGTCATTGGTGGCGCGCTCCCCCTCGACGTAACTGGTGACGGCAAGGTTGAACCAGGCGAAGCCGATGATGTCGGAGTTCTCCGGCTTGGCCATCGCGTCGAAGAAGCTGCTGATCCACGCGGCCTTGTGCCCCTCGGTCTCGGATGCGCCGATCTCGGCGAGCATGATCGGCTTGCTCGTCAACGCGCGCAGCTGGTCCAGGCTCTGCCCGAAGGTGTAGTCGAAGGTGAAGTTGTTGTCCGGCTTGTATGGCGGACGCAGGTAGCCGGAGAGTCCGACCCAGTCCACATACTCGTCACCGGGGTACAACGAGGCCAGGTATTCCGGGGTCTTGTGGGTGGCGGGCAGGTTGTTCACGATGTTCGGCGCCCAGATCCATGCCACCAGCGAGTTCGCGCCCTCGGCCTCGAAGATGTCGTGGACGTGCTTCCAGACCTTGACGTAGTCGCCCCGGTTGTTTCCGTTGATCGACGCACCCTTGCCGTCGGTCTCTGACCACGGGTACCAGATGCTGTTCATCTCATGGTTGAAGCGGATGCCGAGCGGCAAGCCGGTCGCGACGATGTCCTTGGCGTACTGGTGCAGGTAGTCGTCGAACGCTCCGGGCGTTCCGGCGGCGGGGTCGCCGAGGATCTTCGGCAGCGTGTAGTCCGGCTCGTCGATCACGTCGTTGCCCGCCTTGATCGGCCGGGACTCCCAGGTCATCACCGGCATGGTGCCCTTCGCCCAGGACCGGGTGACGGCGTTCGCGCGGAAGTTCTCGTCCCAGCCGCTGAAGTACCCGGTGAGGTTCGGCGCCACGCCGACCTGGGCGGCCGTGGCGTCCAGGGTGGCCCAGTTGAACGGTGCTTGCTCGGTGTACATGCCGTAGTAGCGGGACGCGGGGTTCAGCAACTGCTCCAGCGGCGGCGCCGTGATCGACGCGGCCGTCGAGGACGTCCCCGACTGGCGGGCGCTGGTGCCGGCTTTTCCGCCGGCGTTCTTGACCGCGGCCTCCGCGGCGCTCACCGCCGCCTTCGCGCTGGCCACTTGCTGTTCAGCGATGATCGCGCGCTGCTGCAGCTCCGCGAGCTGCTTCGCGGTGGACGCCTGCTGCGTCACCAGGAGTTGCTTCTGCTTGGACAGTTCGCTGGAGCGGGCGATCAGTTTCGACGTCGCCGCGGTGAGCTGCGCTTTGAGGCTCGCGTTGGACGCGTAGAGCGGGTTCAGGGCCTCACTCGCCTTCACGGCCGAGCCGACCGCCTGGCCCACCGGGTTGGCGGGGGACGACCAGACGATGTAGGACAGCGTCGCCAGGACCAGTCCGAGTGCGACGACAGCCGCACCGGTCTTACGGGAGTGGGACTTGTTTCTCAGCCACCAGGTGGGTTCAGACAATGAGGAATCCTTCCAGGACGAAGATGGCGATGCCGATCAGGTATGGGTATGCGGCCTTGGGGTTCAGCCGGCGACGCGCGGGACGTGCGCGCTTGGACATCACGGCCGCGGTGTCGGGACGGTCGGCCGTAAACTCGGGGCGGGTCTCGTCCCGGTCGAGGACCGCCGTCGCAGTCGCGCTCGTCGGTGCGGCCGCGAGCACGGCGCTGGCCGTGGCATGGTGCAGGGCGCTGTCGGCGCCGCCGGACGCGGCGAGCGGCGACGGCCGGCCGGCGGCACTCGCGGCCACCAGGGCGTCGGCGGTGGTGTCGACTTCGGCGTCGCCGCCGGCGTAGGCACCGGCCCGTGTCCCCCAGCCGCTGGCGTGCCCCATCCGGAAGAACCCGATCAGGCGGATCGGCATCAGGAAGAAGGTCGACACCAGGATGAAGACCGGGAGCCGAAGGAAGTCGCTGGGCTTCTCGGCGAGGTGGCGGATCTGGCGGATCGCCATGCTGATGACGGAGGAGGCGACCATGAGCGCGACGACGGCGAAAATGCCGGTGTTGATGCCGTAGGTGTCCAGGAACCCCTGGTAGAAGTTGTAGCCCTGGCCGGTGAGCGCGCGGTACGCCCAGCCTCCGATGACGCCCGCCAGCAGGAACGGCAGCACGATGTCCATCACGAAGAAGAATGCGAGCAGGGGGGCGTGGCTGAGCATCCACGGCAGCATCCGGAGGGTGTTGTACTGGCTCCCGCGGGCCCAGCGCAGCTGCTGCTTCCACAGCTTCTTCACCTGTAGCGGGGCATCCGTGTACACCAGGCTGGTGTGCTGGTACACGGTGCGATAACCCTCCTTGAGGGTGAGGTTGGTCAGCGTCCGGTCGTCGGACACCTCGAGGAACACGCCCATGAACTTCTCGGTCATGAACTTGTCCATCACCCGCATCAGGATGGAACGGCGGAAGGCGATGGTGCGGCCGGGCAGACAGCCGATCTGACCGATGACGCTCTGCGCGGGCATCGAGTAGAGAGCGCGGGAGTTCTCGAGCCAGTCGGCCCAGCGGGTGATCCAGCTGCGCTCGGGTTCCAGGATCCGCTGGCGGGTGGTGGCGCCGCCGACGCGCTCGTCGGCGAACGGCTTCACCAGCTCGGAGAGCGTGTTGTCCGTCCACACCGTGTCGGAGTCCACGAGCACGGTGATGTCGCCGTTTGACATGCGGGTGCCGATCATCACAGCGTTGCGCTTGCCGGGGATCGGGGTGTGCACCCAGCGCACCAGCGGCGCGAATTCCTCGCAGACGCCCACCAGGTCGGGGTTGGGTGCCCCGTTGATCACGACGATGATTTCGCCGGGCTGCTGCTCCACCATACGACCCAGCACATCGCGGAACAGGTCGAGCGGTTCGTCGACGACCGGGACGACGACGCTGGTGGTGCCCGAGTACGTGCCGGTGAATGGCTTGTACCGCGACGACAGGATGACCTTGATCAGCCACAGCACCCAGATCAACGCCGAGTACAGCGAGAACATGTAGAGCTCGGGGTGGCCGTCGATCATGTGCCGGATCTGCAGGATGAAAATGAACACGGCGGTACTCCAGCTCTGGGTGAAACGTTGGGTGTGGAATCCGCAGCGCTGGGGATCCGAGACAAATCGGGTCGCTCGATTATGGGCACCTCTGCGCGGATTAAGCAAACGCATCGTCTACCCCCAGAGGGGTCCAATCGTGTCCCCCATCATGCGGACACGCGGCGTCGCCGGAGCGCGCATCGGGGTCGCCTTGCGCACCCCTGCGACCACGGATGCCGCGGCGCCGGCCACGCGGGGAGATGTCGGCGAAACCCCCGGTCACGTTATACTTCCGGCGCGCCGGTGCGATCACCCGGGACACCGACACCGCCGCGCAGCCACCCCCGAATGAGGGATGCTCAGTACCCCGTACGGGGGTGGCTTCGTCCCGGTTTTCGACAGTGAAAGTTTTTCGGATTTAACCGGTCCGTAACCTTCCGTTCAGCGCTGAGGGCGCCCGCGCGGGTCAGCCGACGGAGGACCCCGGCCGGTCGGGGGTGCCGTAGAACCGGCGCTCGAACACCGCCCGCGCCCGCCGGGTGAGGGCGAGGTAGTCCTGGTCCAGCGTGTTCGCCGACCCCGGCGGGTATTCCATCACCCGGGCGACGCCTTCGAGCTGGGCGCGATCGGTGGGCAGCACATCTGACGTCCTGTTGGTCCACAGTGTGATCGCGGACCGGGCGCGGGAGGCGAACACCCATGCGGCACGCAGGGTGTCGGCATCCGCTTCATCGACGAGGCCGGCCGCTGCGGCCTCGTAGAGCGCGGCGAGGGTTGACGTGGTCCGGAGGGCAGGGATCCGCGCAGCGTGCTGCAGCTGCAGGAGTTGCACGAACCATTCCACGTCGCTGAGCGAGCCGCGGCCCAGTTTGAGGTGCCGGTTCGGGTCAGCGCCCTGCGGGAGCCGCTCGTTCTCAACCCTGGCCTTGATCCGCTTCACCTCGCGCACGTCCTGCTCGCTGATCGACGGCGGATACCGCACCGCGTCGGCGACGGCTTCGAAGTCCTCGAGCAGGGACTGGTCCCCGGCGACCCCCCTGGCGCGCAGCAGGGCCTGCGCTTCCCAGGTCAGCGACCAGCGCCGGTAGTACGCCTCGTACGAGTCGAGTGAGCGCACGACGACGCCGTTCTTGCCCTCCGGACGCAGGCCGATGTCGAGGTCGAGGGGCAGGGTGTTGTCCTCGGTGAGCCGGGCCAGTTCCCGCACGATGAACTTGGCCCGGGTGTGCGCTTCCTCGCCCTCGAGGTCAGCCGGCCGGAACACGTACATGACATCGGCGTCGGACCCGAACCCGAGTTCCGCTCCTCCGAAGCGTCCCATCCCGATGACCGCGAACTCAATGCCGTCAGGGGCTGGCGTGCCATCCGGGATTTCCAGCGAGGAGCCCCGTATCGCGGCGATCACCGCCCTGATGTGGGTGCCGGTGACATCGCTGAGGCCGGTGGCCAACTCGTGGATGGTGATCTCGCCGAGCATGGAGGCGAACGCCAGGCGCAATACCTCACGCCGACGCATGGTGCGCAGGACACCGGCGGCGGCATCGGCGGTTCCGTGTCGGCCCAGGACCGCGCGGGCCTCATCCTGGAGCGAGGCACGCGGTCGCGGTCGCAGGTCGTCTTCGTCTTCGAGCCAGGCGACCGCTTCGGGGATCTTCTCCAGCAGCTCGCCGACGAACCGGGAACCGGAGAGCACCCGGGTGAGCCGCTCTGCGGCCCCGGAGGAGTCCCTCAGCATGCGCAGGAACCAGTACGTGGTGCCGAGGGCGTCGCTCAGGCGGCGGAAGGCGAGGAGGCCGTAGTCCGGGTCCGTCCCCTCGGAGAACCATTGCAGCATCACCGGCAGGAGGTGGCGCTGGATCGAGGCACGGCGGGAGACGCCTCCGGTGAGCGCCCCGATGTGCGCGAGGGCACCCTTGGTGTTCTGGAATCCGATCGCGGCCAGTCGCGCTTCGGCCTGGGCGCTGGTGAGGCCGAGGCCGCCGGCCGGCAGCGCGGCGACAGCGGAGAGCAGGGGGCGGTAGAACAACCGCTCGTGCAGTCCGCGCACCCGGCGCTTGATCTCTTCCCAGCGCTTGGTGAGGCCGGCTGCGCCAGGGGCGAGCCCGGTGGACCTGGCCAGCACGCGCAGTTCGTTCTCATCGCGCGGCACCAGGTGGGTGCGCCGCAGCTTCGCCAGCTGCAGGCGGTGTTCCATCAGCCGCAGGATGCGGTAGTCGGTGGCGAACTCCGCCGCCTCCACGCGGCCGATGTAGCCGGTGTCGGCCAGGGCCTCCAGCGCAGGGAGGGTGCCGGCCTGGCGCACAGCCGCGTCCGTCTGCCCGTGCACCAGCTGCAGCAGCTGCACGGTGAATTCGATGTCGCGGAGGCCCCCAGGACCCAGCTTGAGCTGGATGTCGACCTCGTCGTCGGGGATGTTCGCGGTGACGCGCTCACGCATCCGCTGCACCGATTCGACGAAGTTCTCGCGACTGGCGCTGCTCCATACCTTCGGTGCGATGCCGTTGACGTAGCGCCGACCGAGTTCCAGGTCGCCGGCCAGCGGGCGTGCCTTCAACAGCGCCTGGAACTCCCAGCTCTTCGCCCAGCGCTCGTAATAGGCCAGGTGGGACTCGAGGGTGCGCACCAGGGCGCCGTCCTTGCCTTCCGGGCGGAGGTTGGCGTCGACCTCCCACAGCTCCGGTTCGATCGCCGGTTCGTTGAGACCGCGTTTGAGCAGGATCGCCAACCGGGTGGCGATGTCGACCGCGCGGGCGGTGTCCATAGTGGGTTCCGCCTCGCCGTGCCCGCCGCCCTGGCTCGCCTCGGCGACGAAGATCACGTCGACGTCGCTCAGGTAGTTGAGTTCACTGGCGCCGGCCTTGCCCATCCCGATGATGGCCAGGCGGGTCGACCGCACCTGCTCGATGGGGAAGACGCCATGGGCGGCGACCGTGCCGGACGTCATGGTCCTGGCCACGGCGAGGGACGCGTCCAGGGCCGCCGCAGCGAGGTCGGCCAGGCTCCCGGCGACGGCGTCCACCCCGGAGACCGGGTCGAGCTGCTCCAGGTCGAAGGCGGCTATCTCGGCGAGCCTCCGGCGGTAGCGCACCCGGAGCGCCACCCACGCCGGGTCGGCGACGAGGGTCGAGAAGCCGTCGACCGCACCGACGGAGTCAAGCAGGTCGGCCCGGACGTCAGCGGCGGTCGGCAGCGCATCCCGGGTCTGCTCCAGCACTCCCAGTTCGCCGGGGTGCCGGAGGAAGAACTCGGTGAGCCCGGTGGAGGCGCCGGCAACCCGGAGGAACCGCAGCGCCGACTCGTCCCGCGCCAGCAATGCACCGATCTCGGCCGGTGCGGAGCGCAGCATCTCCACGAGCGCCGCCAACGCGGCATCCGGATCCGCGGTCCTGGCCAGCAGCGGGAGCAACTCCCCCGGCGCCGGGCCGCCGAGCTCCGTCACCTCGGCGAGGCGCTCACGAACCACGCCCAAGGCGGCGAACCCGATTCGTGCGAGCTCGGTGAGCGTCAGTGCTTCGGTGGATTCTCGTGCCATCTGTCCTGGCCATGGTGGGGGCGGCCGGCCGATTCGGCCGGCCGTGTGCGGGTGTGAGCGGTTAGAGCATCTCCAGGTTCTTGTTCAGTTCGAACGGGGTGACCTGGGAGCGGTAGTCCTTCCACTCCTGGCGCTTATTGAGCAGGACGAAGTTGAACACCTGTTCGCCGAGTGTCTCCGCCACCAACTCCGACCGTTCCATGTATTCGATGGCGTGGTCGAGGCTGGCCGGCAACGAGTTGTAGCCGAGGGCGCGGCGCTCGGTGTCGCTGAGGCTCCACACGTTGTCCTCGGCCTCCGGCGGCAGCTCGTAGCCCTCTTCGATGCCCTTCAGGCCGGCGGCGAGCATCAGCGAGTACGCGAGGTACGGGTTCGCGGCCGAGTCGATGGCACGGTATTCGACGCGCGAACTCTGGCCCTTGTTCGGCTTGTACAGCGGCACCCTGACCAGTGCGGAGCGGTTGTTGTGACCCCAGCAGACGAAGCTCGGCGCCTCGTCACCGCCCCAGAGTCGTKTGTAGGAGTTGACGAACTGGTTGGTGACCGCGGTGATCTCCGGCGCATGCTTGAGCAGCCCCGCGATGAACTGCCGACCGGTCTTCGACAGCTGGTACTGCGCGCCGGCTTCGTAGAACGCGTTGGTGTCGCCCTCGAACAGCGACATGTGGGTGTGCATGCCGGAGCCGGGGTGTTCGGACATCGGCTTCGGCATGAACGTCGCATAGACGCCCTGCTCGATGGCGACTTCCTTGATCACGGTGCGGAAGGTCATGATGTTGTCGGCCGTGGTGAGCGCGTCCGCATAGCGCAGGTCGATCTCGTTCTGGCCGGGTCCGCCCTCGTGGTGGCTGAACTCCACGGAGATCCCGAGGTCCTCGAGCATCCGCACGGATCGACGACGGAAGTCATGGGCGGTACCGCCGGGGACGTTGTCGAAGTACCCGGCGGAGTCGACCGGAATCGGACCCTTCTTGCCGAGTTTGGACGACTTGAGCAGGTAGAACTCGATCTCCGGATGCGTGTAGAACGTGAATCCGCGGTCGGCAGCCTTCTCCAGGGTGCGCTTGAGCACGTTGCGGGGATCAGCGACGGCCGGCTGCCCGTCTGGTGTGGTGATGTCGCAGAACATGCGAGCGGTCGGGTCGACCTCACCGCGCCACGGCAGGATCTGGAAGGTGGTGGGGTCCGGGTGCGCGAGGACATCCGCTTCAAATGAGCGGGTCAGCCCTTCGATGGCGGAGCCGTCGAAACCCAGCCCTTCGGCGAACGCACCCTCGACCTCTGCCGGGGCGATGGCGACGGATTTCAGCGTGCCGACGACGTCCGTGAACCATAGCCGAATGAACTTGATCCCCCGCTCCTCGATCGTACGAAGAACGAAGTCGCGCTGCTTATCCATTCAAGCCCTTTCCTGATCCCTCCTAGGCTACTGGCTACGGCCACCCCTGGCGTGAACACCACCGTCCGTGGCGGGAATGACGCTCTGGCTACACTGGGGGCATGCCAGAACAGAGCAGCCAGATCCCATCCGAAGCGGGCACAGAGGCGCACCCGTACCGGCCGGCGCCGGACGGCCCGAAGCGCGTGCGGACCAGGCACTTCCAGACCGCGAAGGAACAGGGCATCGCGATCACCGGGCTGACCAGTTACGACATGCTCACGGCGCAGATCTTCGACCAGGCCGGGATCGACTTCCTCCTGGTCGGCGACTCGGCCGGCAACAACGTGTTCGGCTACGAGACGACGCTCCCCGTCACCGTCGACGAGTTGATCCCGCTCACGCGCGCTGTCGCCGGCGCGGTCAAGCGGGCACTGGTCATCGCGGACATGCCGTTCGGGTCGTACGAGGGCGGAACCGAGGAGGCGCTCCACACCGCGGTGCGCTTCATGAAGGAGTCACGGGCGCACGCCGTCAAACTCGAGGGCGGTGAACGCAGCTTCAAGCAGATCCGGCGCATCGTGACCAGCGGCATCCCGGTGATGGCGCACATCGGCTTCACCCCGCAAAGCGAGCACGGCCTCGGCGGCCACATCATCCAGGGCCGGGGCGAGGCGGCCGAGCGGTTGATCAAGGACGCCCTCGCCGTGCAGGAGGCCGGTGCGTTCGCTGTGGTGCTCGAGATGGTTCCGGCGACGGTGGCCGCAGAGGTTACGGCCGCGCTCGACATCCCGACCATCGGCGTGGGCGCCGGGCCTGACGTGAGCGGCCAGCTGCTGGTGTGGACCGACTTCGCTGGAATGACCGAAGGCCGGGTGCCCAAGTTCGTGCGCCAGTACGCGAATGTGCGCAAAGTGCTGACGGATGCTGTGCGCCAGTTCAAGGACGACGTCGACGCCGGCGTCTACCCGGCACCGGAGCACAGTTACGAGTAACCGGACCGCGCCGGCCCGGCATCGCGCCGCTGGGTGGTCCTAGCGGTTCTCTGCCGCGTCTTCTTCAGCCCACTTGGCGCTGTTCTCCCGCAGCTTTTCCAGGGCGTGGGTCGCCTCCTCGTAGGTGGCGAACGGTCCGACCCGGTCGACAGAGGGTGACTGGAAACCCTGCTCAACGCCGCCGGTGTGCATGTTGTACCAGAACTGGTGCTCTTTATCCTCGGCCATAAGCTTGATCCTATGCCTAAGGATCCCGCCGGTCACCTCGTCCCTGGAACGGTCACGCCGCTCCGTTCCGTCCCGTCGGGCATCCCGCGCCCGGAGTACGTCGGCAAGAAGGGCCCGACCCGTTTCTCGGGCTCGGATGTGTACCCGGCGGAGAAAATCCGGCTGATCCGCGAGGCGGGCCGGATCGCCGCCCAGGCGATCGAGGCCGTCGGGCAGGCTGTCCGCCCGGGGGTGACCACGGAGGAACTCGACTCGGTCGGTCATCGCTTCCTGGTCGAACACGACGCCTACCCCTCCACGCTGGGCTACCGGGGCTACCCGAAGTCGTTGTGCAGTTCGGTGAACGAAGTGATCTGCCACGGCATCCCCGACGACACGGTGCTCGAGGACGGCGACATCGTCAACATCGACATCACCGCGTTCAAGAACGGCGTGCACGGCGACAGCAATGTCACCTTCATCGTGGGCGAGGCGAGCGAGGAGGTCACCCTGCTGGTCGATCGCACGCGGGAGTCACTGGCCCGCGGGATCAAGGCGGTCGCCCCCGGCAGGCAGGTCAACGTGATCGGACGGGCCATCGAGTCCTATGCGAAGCGGTTCGGCTATGGCGTGGTGCGCGACTTCACCGGGCACGGTGTGGGCGAAGCGTTCCATTCCGGGCTCATCATCCCCCACTACGACTCGGCCCCCGCGTACGACACCGTGATGGAGGTCGGCATGGTGTTCACCATCGAACCGATGCTCACGCTCGGCAGTCACGAATGGGATATGTGGGCGGATGACTGGACCGTGACCACAAAGGACAAGAGCATCACCGCCCAGTTCGAGCACACCTTGGTCGTCACGGAGCGCGGGGCCGACGTGCTCACGCTGCCGTAGTCCGCTGAGGGGCGACGCCCCCGGCCACGCGGTAAGTTGAAGGCATGAGCGAGACCACGGCAATCGGCATCGACATCGGCGGAACCGGAATCAAGGGGGCCGTGGTCGATCTGGCCACCGGAGAGCTCCTCTCCGACCGGGTCAAGCTCGCCACGCCGAAGGGCGGCCGGCCCAAAGACATCGTCGAGACGACCCGAAAACTGCTGGAGACGGTGTCGGCCGGCGCCACAGACCTGCCCATCGGCGTGTGTTTCCCGGCGGTGGTCAAGAACGGGCACACCATGTCCGCAGCGAACGTCTCGGAAGACTGGATCGGCCTGGCCGCCGAGGATCTGTTCGAGAAGGGACTGTCCCGTCGCATCCATTTCGTCAACGACGCGGATGCCGCCGGGTACGCCGAATCGCAGTTCGGCGCCGCCAAGGGTGAACCCGGAGTCGTGCTCCTCACCACCCTGGGCACCGGAATCGGCTCCGCCCTGCTCAACGACGGCGTCCTGGTGCCCAACACCGAACTCGGACACCTCGAGATCGACGGGCACGACTACGAAACGAAGGCGGCGTACTCGGCGAAGGAACGGGAAGACCTCTCCTGGGAGAAGTGGGCGCGGCGCCTGCAGAAGTACTACACCACGCTCGAGGCACTCTTCTCCCCCGACCTCTTCGTCGTCGGCGGCGGTGTGTCGAAGAACCACGCCGACTTCCTCCCGCTCCTCGACCTCCGTACCCGGATCGTTCCGGCGGTCCACCGCAACAACGCCGGCATCCTCGGCGCCGCCGCCCTCGCGGTGAAGTTCCCCGGCTGACATGGCGCCGTCACCGTTCGACCCGGCGGTCGTCGACGCGGTGGGTCGCGTCTTCGGGGCGCACCACGGCCGCGGGGCCGCGCCATCCGCCGCCTGGGGCATCTTCGACCGTGACGGACTGGCGCATTTCGGTTCGACCGGCGCGCTGCCCTCCGGCGCGAGCCCGCACCGCGACACCGCTTACCGCATCGCCTCCTGCACCAAGAGTTTCACGGCCGCCGCGGTGCTCTCCCTGCGCGACGCGGGGCGGCTCAGCCTCGACGACCCGCTCACCCGGTTCATGCCGGGCTTCGGGTCGGTGCGGTTGCCGACAGCGGATGCCCCGGTCCCGACCGTCAGGATGCTCCTGACCATGTCGGCCGGGTTCCCGACGGACGACCCATGGGCGGATCGGCAGGAGAGCATCACCGCCGGACAACTCGACGAGTTGGTCGAGTCCGGACTGGGCTTCGAGTCGGTCCCCGGCACCCGGTTCGCCTATTCCAACCTCGGCTATGCCCTTCTCGGCCGCATCATCGACGTGGCCGCGGGCGCCCCGTACCGCGACGTCATCCGTGACCTCTTCCTGGAACCGCTCGGTCTCACCGGCACAGGGTTCGACTCCTCCGTTGCCGACGGGGCCGAGTTGGCCGTCGGCCAGCGCTGGATCGATGGGTCGTGGCAGCCGTTGCCCCTGTCTGGTCCCGGCGCGTTCTCGCCGATCGGCGGACTGTTCAGCACCGTCACCGATCTCAGCCGGTGGGCGGGCTGGCTGGCCGAGGCGTTCGCGCCCGGTGACGACAGGAACGACGAAAGCGACAGGGCCGCGCCGGACCCCCTCTCCTCTGCGTCCCGTCGTGAGATGCAGCAGCTCCAGCGCTACGCGGCAGGGGCGACGCATCCGCTCGGCTACGGCCTCGGGCTGTTCGTCGAGCCGACGTCCTCCGACGAGAGCGTGATCTCTCACTCTGGCGGGTACCCCGGCTATTCGGCGCATATGCGCTGGTCGGCGTCGGCGGGCTACGGCATCATCGCGTTCGAGAATGCGACCTACTCCCGGGTGTCCGTGCCGGCAGCGGAAGCCTTCCAGCTGCTGGCCGGCGCCCGCCCGCCGGCGGCGGCGACCCTGTGGGCGGCCACCAGGGAGGCGCAGCAGCGGGTGACAGGGCTTATCCACCGGGCAGCGGCGGAGGCGCACCGCGCCGGCGGGGACCGGCTCACCGCCCCGGACGCCGAAGCGGATGCCGACCGAGCGTCACTCGACCTGTTCGCGATGAACGTGGCCCTGGACGATTCCTGGGAACGACGCCGAGCCGCGATCGAACGTGCCGCGGCGGAAATCGGCGGCCTGCTCCCGGTACCGGCGGTCCCGCCGTTGCCCTCCCCGGCCGGCGCGGTCCTGGCAGCGGACGAAGAATCGACCGGCCCCGCACACCTGGTGTGGTTTGTACCGGGACGGGCGGGCCGGCTGCGGGTCGAGATCCAGCTCACGCCGCACGCTCCCCCGCAGGTGCAGTCCCTCATCGTGTCCGCCGACCGGGTGACGGCCGACCGGCCGTGACGCCGCTGTGACGTCGCCGTGACGCCGACTGACGCCGACTGACGCCGCCCCGCGCCTTCAGGTGCCCTCCGGCGGCCGCACCAGCAGGTTCACCCGCTCCGTCAGATACGGTTCGAATTCCACCGTCGCGTCGCTTCCCGCGCTCCAGCGCACCAGGGCCCGGCCGCCGTCCAGGTGCAGCGGTCCGGCCGCGCCCAGGCTGCCCGCCTCCAGGCGTATCACTGTCGCGTCGAAGTTGACGGTCTCGTCCCTGGCGAACGGTCCGCGGAACGCCGCCGCCCGATGCTCGCGGCGGACCTCGGCCGAAACCGACTGGAAACCACGGTACTTCGGGTCGGAAGCCCGGGTGATCGAACCGGTCTGATACAGGGTTCCGTCTGGCCCGAGCAGGAACACGCCGAGCCGCCAGACCCGACCGAGCGGATGCATCGCAGGCCGCTTCTCGACGAAGAGGATCCGGCGCGACGGCACGAATCGCGCCAGCGCTTCATCGCGGGCGCCGGCCGCCCTGAGCTGCTGCACGGCCCTGGCCATCACGGCGTGGATTCCCTCGATGAGCGCGTCGAAATCTGGGCCGTCCGACCCGGCGCCGGGCTCAGCGTCCGGCATTCGACCATTCCAAGAGGCGCTCCAACGGCCATGTGGTGACGATCCTGTCGGCGGGGACGCCGCAGCTGTCCGCCCGCTCCGCACCGTAGGAGAGGAAATCGAGCTGGCCTGGGGCGTGCGCGTCGCTGTCGATGCTGAACAGGCATCCGGCGGCCAGCGCCAACTCGATCAGCTCGTCTGGCGGGTCCTGCCGTTCCGGCCGGGAGTTGATCTCCACGGCGACGTCCTGCTCTGCGCACGCCGCGAACACTCGCTCGGCGTCGAACTCCGACTGCGGCCGGGTTCCGCGCGAGCCCTGGACCAAACGGCCGGTGCAGTGCCCGAGCACGTTGGTGTACGGGTTGCCGATACCACCAAGCATCCGTCTGGTCATGACGTCGCGGTCGGAGCGAAGCTTCGAATGCACGCTGGCCACGACGATGTCCAATTGGGCGAGCATATGCGGGGTCTGGTCGAGTTCACCGGTCTCGAGGATATCCACCTCGATGCCGCGAAGCAGGGTGAAGCCGTCCCACCGGCCGCCCAGCCCGGCCACCACCTCCAGCTGTTCAGTGAGCCGTTCGGCGCTGAGGCCGCTGGCGATGGTCAGGTTCGGCGAGTGGTCGGTCAGTGCAAGGTACTCACGGCCCAGCCAGTGGGCGGCGTCGGCCATCGCCGCAATCGACGAGCCGCCGTCCGACCAGTCGCTGTGGCTGTGCAGGTCGCCGCGCAGGGCGGTGCGCAACCGCTCCCCGCCGCTGGCGAGCGGCTGGGCACCCCGTTCCCGAAGCCCCTCGAGGTAGGCCGGCACCGTCCCCGCGACGGCCTCGCTGATCACCTCGAAGGTCCGATTGCCGATGCCCTTCATGCTTTTCAGCCGGCCGTCAGCGGCCCTGGCCTGCACCTCGGACTGTTCCAGGTCGCCGATCACTTCCGCCGCTCGCCTGAAAGCCTGCACCTTGAAAACGGGGGCGAGGTCGCGTTCCAGCCAGAAGGCGATCTCGTTGAGTGCGTCGACAGCGTTCATGAACCCATCCTGCCGCCAGAACGCGTCGGGCGACGGTTTCATTCAGGCCAGGAAGAGCGTAATTTCTGAGGTGGGTTCTGGTGTCAGTGGGCCAGAACGGTTCTGGAGGTAGGGAGCACGACATGCCTGACAAGTCACCGCACCGGCAGCACAATAAGAAGGCCGGCAAGTCCATCAAGGAGAAGCGCGCGGAGAAGCGGACGAAACACCAGACGGTGAACGACGCCGACCCGGTCGCGCACATGAAGCGCACATGAGGAGAGGCTGATTGCGGCACGCAGACCGGAGTGGAAAGGGAATGGGCCGGCTGTTACGCCGGGTTCTGTCCAGGCGCGCCGGCCGAAACCTGCGCACCGTCGACGGCCATCTATCTCGGGACTACGTTGCCGCAGCCCTCTAGCGGTCTACCCGGAAACTCGGCGAGCAGCCTTGGCGTTTCCTGTCTGACCTTGCTCCGGACGAGGTTTACCGAGCCGACCAGGTCACCCTGGCCTCTGGTGGTCTCTTACACCACCGTTTCACCCTTACCCCCGACGTGAGCCGGGGGCGGTCTACTTTCTGTGGCACTGTCTCGCGGGTTGCCCCGGGTGGGTGTTACCCACCGTCCTGCTCTGTGGAGCCCGGACGTTCCTCGGCATCCGTCGGCCACGGGGACCAACGGATGACGCGACCGTCTTGCCGACCCATTCCGAGGGTTCAGCCTACAGGCTAGATTCCCGACTCTTCCGTGCGAACCAGGATGGCGCCGCAATCCGGGCAGAACACCACGTCATCGGCGGGAGCCTCCCGCACGACGGCCAGGTCGCTCCCGGTCAGCGTCATGGTGCAGCCGCTGCAGGTGCGGGCCCGCAGCAGCGCCGCCGCGTTACCGTGACCGGCCACGCGCCTCTTCTCGTACAGGGCGATGAGCTCGGGCGTGACGGATGACCCGATCGCCTCCCGGTCGCGGCGCAGGTCGCCGAGCAGCCGGTCCAGTTCGACCAGCTGTGCGTCGCGGGCGACCTCGCCTTCGCCGACCTGTACGAGCAGCGCGTCCCGCGTGGCCTGCGCTTCTGCCACCGCGGCTTCACGTTCTTCGAGACGCTCCATCACGGCGAGTTCGATCTCCTCGAGATCGCCCAGGCGTTTGCGCAGCGCAACCAGCTCGGTCTCCAACGCCTGCACGTCTTTCACCGACGACGTGTGCTGCAGCCGATCCGTGTCGCGGGCGATGCGCTTTTCGACGACGTCGACATCCGATTCGATGCGGCGAAGTTCGGTGCGCACATCGTCGCGTTCACCGCTCTGCGCGGCGATGGCCTGCCTGGCGGCGTGCACCTGGGCATTCAAGGCGGCGATCTCCGCGTGCTGGGCCAGGGACTTCGCCTGGTGGTCCAGCTGCTGCACCTTGGTGTCGATGGCCTGGAGCCGGAGAAGCTCCTTCTGCTCTACGGGGGATGCCTTCACGTTTTCCTGACCTTCACGAGTATTGAGTTTGAACGAAGTGGAGCCGCCGCAGCGGTCACTGCATGACGACGAAGTCCCACGGGTCGGTGCGGATGTCGCTCACACTGACGCGGATGCCGGGCAACGCCCGGCGCAGCTCCACGGCTGCCGTTTCGAGCCACAACCATTCACTCGCCCAGTGTGACACGTCCATCAGGGCTGGTCCCCCGCCCAGCCGCGCCTGCTCGCGCGCCTCGGAGACCGGATGATGCCGGAGGTCTGCGGTGATGTACACGTCGGAGGCAACCACGGCCGGGTCGCGGAGCAGCGAATCGCCCGCTCCGCCGCACAGTGCGACGGTCTCGACCATGCCGGCGTAGTCGCCGGCCACGCGCACCCCGGAGGCGGTCGGCGGCAGGAGGTCGGCGACGCTGCGAGCGAGATGACCGAGTGGAACGGGCTCCTCGAGCCGGCCGACACGCCCGATCCCGGTGCCGGGAGCGACCCCCGCGGTGATCGGTCGCACGTCCACCAGCCCGAGGAGTGCGGCCAGGATGTCGGAGACACCGTCGGCGACCACGTCGGCGTTGGTGTGGGCCGCCAGCAACGCACAGTCGGCGCGGATCAGCCGGGCCAGCAACGCGCCCTTGTAGCCGTCTTCGGCGACGCTGGTCACGCCGCGCAGCAGCAACGGATGGTGCACCAGCAGCAGGTCTGCGTTTCCCTCGACGGCCTCCTCGACGGTGTCGAACACGGCGTCCACCGCCAGGAGGATCGAATCGACCGGGCTTGCCGGGTCACCGCTGATCAGGCCGGGGGCATCCCACGCCTCAGCCCCGGAGAGCGGCCAGAGTTCGTGGACGACTGCGGTGACGTCAGCGAGTGAGTAGGACACCGCTCCAGCCTATCGGCCCCGCCGACCGGCGCGAGGGGAAACCCGGCGAGGGGAAACCAGCAGTGCGACGCCGAGCAGCACCAGCGCGAGGCCGGCCCAGCCGATGGGGTCGAGCCGCTCGCCGACGACAATGATGGCCAGCACCGTGGCCACCAGCGGCTCCAGCAGGGTCGCTGTGGTGGCGGCGCTGGTGCGCACGCGGCGGAGCCCGGCCCCGAACAACAGGTAGGCGACGAACATCGGGCCGATCGCGAGGTACAGCGTGATGGCAGCACTGCCGGCGGACTGCAGCAGCGGTGCGCCGCTCCAGAGCAGCACCGGCAGCAGGAACACGGCACCGAGCCCGAACAAGCCCCCCATCGCCGACCCTGAGCTGTGGCCGGCGGCCAAGACGCGCCGCGACGCGTCCGTGTACAACGCGTAGCTGAAACCGGCCACGAGGCCGAGCAGCTCACCGGTCGGGGCAGCGGATGCCGCATCCGCTGCCCCGGGACGTCCGGCGACCAGCAGGGCCATTCCCACGAGGGCCACCAGGGTGCACAGGGCCCAGCGCCGGCTGACCGCGCGACGCTCGGCCAGGTACTCGATGACCGCCGCGAACACCGGCGCAGACCCCAGCGACACGACCGTGCCGATCGCCACGCCGGCGAGGTGCATCGAGCTGTAGAACGCGAGCGGGTAGACGACGACACCGGCCACACTCGCCGTCAGCCACCACCGCACGGAGGGGTCGTTGATCACCCGGGTGGCGCCGCGGGCGGACACGGCGAACAACAGCGCGCCGCCGATCGCCATCGTGGCGGCGCCGGTAGCCAGCGGGCTGACGTTCGCGGGAAGGAAGTGCGCAGCGGTTCCCGTGGTCCCCCAGAGCAGGGAGGCGATCAGTATCGGTATCATCCTGCACCACCGTAGCCGGGCGGGAGGCCGCTGCCGGGCGGCCTCCCCGGTGCACTCAGCCGGCCGAGCGGATGCGTTCCGGCGTCACGCCGGTGAGCACCCAGGCGCTCGGCACCCGGAGCAGGAGCAGCCCGACGCCCCACGCGAGGAGCACCGTGAGCACGAAGTTCACCGGTTTCGGCACTCCCCAGGCGTCGAGCGTGACGATGATCGCGGTGTGCAGGAACAGGACGACGAGGGACGCTTGGGCCGCCCGCGTCACGAACGTTCCCGTCCACTCCCGGCGATCGAGGAGCCCCTGGGCGAGGAGGATCAGCCCTGCGGAGATGAGACTCGCGACCATCGGGCTGAACCCCACCGTGCCGAGGTCGAGCTGCTTCAAGTCGACCGGCTCGGTCAGGCCGAGCCCCGCGGCCGTGAACCCGACGCCCAGGAACCCCACCGCGACCGCCACCGGGTGGGTGATGCGATGCCGGAACCGCCGCAGGGTGACCCCGACCACGATGAAGACCACGCCGGGCAAGGCGAGCCCCAGGCTCAGCGGCAGGTATTGCGCGGGTTGTCCCTCGACGTAGACGGCGGCGACCAGGAGAATTCCAGCGCCCAGCCACTGCAACGCGAGGGGAAGGCGGGAGAGCCACACATAGACCAGTGCTGCGGCGAAGAGAGCCGTGACGAACCAGATCGGCCAGAACGGGGCGCCGGCGGCCTCCTGGCCGCCCCACAGCGACTTCAGAATCCGTTCAGGGCGAACGTCGTCGGACATCACCTCGGCGACGACCGCGCCAGAGCAGAGCAGCACGAGCCAGGCCAGGTACGGAACCAGGAGGCTCCTGGTTCGACGATGCACCTCGGTGCGGAACGACCGCTGCTTCCACAGGTAGCCGGTCAGCACGAAGAACACCGGCACGTGCCAGCTGTACAGCAGCTCCCGCAACGGGTGTGCCGTCACCCAGACGTGGCCGGCGATGATGGCGAGCATGGCCACGATCCGCACCAGGTCGAGTGCGATTGAGCGGTGGACGCCCGGCGGGCTTCCGCTTTCAGGGCGTGTCGTGATCCGCTCCCCGTGCGTGTTTGAACCTGCGCCCCAGCCCACTCCACCAGCGAGTCATCCGCGGTGACTGGTCGCCGGTGGGGAGCCGCCATCCGAAGCGGCGGGCGAGCAGGGACACCGCCGCCCCGGTGAGGATCGCGACCAGCGATCCGATCAGCGGGAAACCCATCAGGCTCAGGATGACCGTCGCCACGCTCGCGACGAAGGCACTCGTCGCGTACAGCGTGTTGCCGCCGAAGACGGTCGGGATCTTCATCAACATCACGTCCCGCACCATTCCTCCGCCGATGGCCGTGATCATTCCGAGGACAATCGCGGGCAGCCACCCGAGACCGGCCGCCAGTGCCTTCTGGGCGCCGACGGCGGCCCAACACCCCAACGAGAACGAGTCGAGCAGGATCAGGACGCCGTGGGACATGCGCCGCCGGAACGGAATGAAGAATGCGATGACAGCCCCCGCGATCGCGACGATCAGGTAGAGGGGCTCCTCCAACGCCACCGGCGTTCCGCGCTGCAGCAACGTGTCGCGGATCATGCCGCCGCCCAGCCCGGAGAGGATGGCGAGAATGATGAAGCCCACGATGTCGAGGCGGGCGGCGCGGGCGGCGAGACCCCCGAGGATGGCGTTGGTCAGCACCCCCGCCAGGTCGATGATGCTGAAGGCGGTGCTCAGGGTGACCTCGGTCTGATCCATCCGTCTCCTCCGTGCCGGGCGCGACTCCGGCTAGGACGGTGCGAACGGGGCGGACAACATCCGATGGTGGGCCCTACCGGGCTCGAACCGATGACATCCACGGTGTAAACGTGGCGCTCTACCAACTGAGCTAAAGGCCCCGACGACCCGTGCTGAATCGCGGGCGGAATCGGTGTCACCCATCATAGCGAAGTCTCGACAGGCTCGGCCACCGGCTAGGCCGGCTGCAGTTCCTCCAGCGCCGCCCGGTACGCGGCAATCTGGCGGGCCTCACCGGGGGCGGTGATGAAGCTGGCCCGGATGATGCCGCTCGGGTCGATCAGGAACGTCGCGCGATTGGCGAAACCCTTGTCCTCCAGGAACACGCCGTACTCCTTGGCCACTCCGCCATGCGGCCAGAAGTCAGCGAGGAGGTTGAAACCATAGCCCTCCTGGTCACCCCAGGCCCGGAGGGTGTGCTTGGAATCGACCGAGATGCCGATCAGTTCGACCTGGCTGCCCTCGAACAACGCCAGGTTGTCGCGCAGTTCGCAGAGCTCGTTGCTGCAGATCCCGGAGAAGGCGAGTGGGAAGAACACCAGTGCCACCGATTTCTCGCCCCGGTACCGGCTCAGTTGGATCGGTTGGCCGAACTGGTTGACGAGTTCGAAATCAGGTGCCTGGGTGTCGTTTTCCAGAGCCATGGGAGCTTCCTTTCCGCACCGCGCGGCTGCGCGGCTGAACACGGTGACACAGCCTAGCCCTGTCGACTGGGTCAACCAACAATGCCCAGGTCACGCGAAGCGGATGCGACGGCATCCGCTGGTCACGCGGCGTATTTCCGGGCGTGCCCGCGGGCGACCTAGAATCAGTAGGCTGGCGTGGTGCGCTCGGTCGCAACCCGACCCGCTCCCCAACCCGGCACGACTACCCAGGCAGGATCTGCCTTGCTGCATGGCCTGAAAACAGAAAGAGGTCGAGTGTGACTGTCAACGACCAGGACCCGTACTCGATGGAATACACGGACGCCGACCCGCAGGAGACCGCCGAATGGGCGGAATCGCTCGACGCCCTCGTCGCCGAACACGGCCACCAGCGTGCCCGCGAGATCATGCTCAGCCTGCTGAAGCGCTCGAAGGAGCTGCACGTCGGCGTGCCGATGGTTCCGACCACCGACTACATCAACACCATCGCTGCGGAGAACGAACCCGAGTTCCCCGGTGACGAGGACGTCGAACGCCGCTACCGCGCCTGGATTCGATGGAACGCAGCGATCCTGGTGCACCGCGCGCAGCGCCCCGGCATCGCCGTCGGTGGGCACATCGCGACCTACGCGTCATCCGCTGCCCTCTACGAGGTCGGCTTCAACCACTTCTTCCGCGGCCAGGACCACCCGAGCGGCGGCGACCAGGTCTTCATCCAGGGCCACGCCTCCCCCGGCACCTACGCCAGGGCCTTCCTCGAGGGCCGTCTCAGCACGGACCAGCTCGACGGGTTCCGCCAGGAGAAGTCGCACGCCCCGAACGGCCTGTCGTCGTACCCGCACCCGCGGCTGATGCCGGACTTCTGGCAGTTCCCGACCGTGTCGATGGGCCTCGGTCCGATCAACGCGATCTACCAGGCCCAGCTGAACAAGTACGTCACCAACCGCGGGATCAAGGACGCCGGCGACCAGCACGTGTGGGCGTTCCTCGGCGACGGCGAGATGGACGAGGTGGAAAGCCGCGGCCAGCTCCAGGTCGCCGCCAACGAGGGCCTGGACAACCTGACCTTCGTGATCAACGCCAACCTGCAGCGCCTCGACGGACCGGTGCGCGGAAACGGCAAGATCATCCAGGAACTGGAGAGCTTCTTCCGAGGCGCCGGCTGGAACGTCATCAAGGTGGTGTGGGGCCGGGAGTGGGACGACCTGCTCGCCCGCGACACCGATGGGGCCCTGCTCAACCTGATGAACGTCACCCCCGATGGCGACTACCAGACCTACAAGGCGGAGAGCGGCGCCTACGTGCGCGAGAACTTCTTCGGCCGCGACCCGCGCGCACTCAAGCTGGTCGAGAACTACACCGACGAGCAGGTCTGGAACCTCAAGCGCGGTGGGCACGACTACCGCAAGGTGTACGCCGCATTCAAGGCGGCCACCGAGCACAAGGGCCAGCCCACCGTCATCATCGCGAAGACCGTCAAGGGCTACGGCCTGGGGCCGAGCTTCGAGGGGCGCAATGCGACCCACCAGATGAAGAAGATGACCCTCGACAACCTGAAGACGTTCCGGGACAGCATGCATGTGCCGATCACCGACGCGCAGCTTGAAGAGAACCCGTACCTGCCGCCGTACTACACCCCCGGTGACTCCGACCCGGCGATCCAGTACCTGCATGAGCGCCGCCGCGCGCTCGGCGGCTACATCCCCGAGCGCCGCAGCAAGTACACCCAGGTCAACCTGCCCGACGACGCGACCTATGCGGTCTCGAAGAAGGGCTCAGGCACCCAGGAGATCGCCACCACCATGGCATTCGTTCGGCTGCTGAAGGACCTGCTGCGCGCCAAGGACTTCGGCAACCGCGTCGTCCCGATCATCCCCGACGAAGCCCGCACCTTCGGCATCGATGCGTTCTTCCCGACCGCGAAGATCTACAACCCGAACGGTCAGCACTACACCTCGGTGGACCGGGAACTGCTGCTGTCCTACAAGGAGAGCCCGCAAGGCCAGATCCTGCACGTCGGCATCAACGAGGCCGGCGCCATGGCCGCGTTCACCAATGTGGGAACCTCATACTCCACCCAGGGCGAAGCGCTGATCCCGATCTACGTCTTCTACTCGATGTTCGGCTTCCAGCGCACCGGCGACGCCATGTGGGCTGCCGGTGACCAGATGGCCCGCGGTTTCATGATCGGCGCGACCGCCGGCCGCACCACGCTGACCGGTGAAGGCCTCCAGCACGCCGACGGCCACTCGCCGTTGCTCGCGTCGACCAACCCTGCGGTCGTCTCCTACGACCCGGCTTACGGCTATGAGATCGGGCACATCGTGCGCTCAGGGCTCGAGCGCATGTACGGCGGAGAGCACAAGCAGCCCAATGTCATGTACTACGTCACGGTGTACAACGAGCCGATGGTGCAGCCGGCCGAGCCGGACGGTGTCGATGTCGACGGGATCATCCGCGGCATCTACCTGCTCAAGAAGTCCGAGACGAGCGGGCCGAAGGCGCAGCTGCTGGCCTCCGGCGTTGCCGTCCCCTGGGCACTGGAAGCGCAGACGCTGCTCGCCAACGACTGGGGCGTGTCAGCGGATGTCTGGTCCGTCACCTCGTGGGCGGAACTCCGACGCGACGGCATAGCCGCGGACGAGCACAACTTCCTCCACCCAGACGAGGAGCCCATCACCCCGTACGTGACGCAGAAACTCGCCGGAGCCGAGGGACCGTTCGTGGCCACCACGGACTACATGCACGCCGTGCCGGACCAGATCCGCCAGTTCGTGCCCGGCGACTACGCGACGCTCGGCGCCGACGACTTCGGATTCTCAGACACCCGGCCCGCCGCCCGCCGCTACTTCAAGATCGACGGACCGTCGATGGTCGTGCGTGCCCTTGAGCAGCTCGCCCGCCGCGGCGAGGTCGACCGGGGCCTGGTCGGCCAGGCGATCGAGAAGTACCGCCTGTTCGACGTGACGGCTGGAACCACCGGCTCTGCCGGGGGCGAGAGCTAACACCAGGTGGCACCGGCGCCCCGGTCTCCGAAAGCGGAGAGAACGAAAGAGCAGACGCTCACCTGGCTTCGAACGATCTCGGGTGAGCTGTCCACGGCGACTATGAAGCGTCTCGAGGACACGCTGCCCTGGTACGGCGAAATGCCACCGGGGCGGCGGTCGGCCGTCGGCATGGTGGCGCAGGCCGGCATCACCTCGTTCATCTCCTGGTTCGACGACCCGAAGTCGACGCCGTGGATCGCCGCTGACGTCTTCGGCGCCGCACCCCGGGAGTTGCTCCGCTCGGTAAGCCTCCAGCAAACGCTGCAGCTGATCCGGGTCGTGGTGGAGGTCGTCGAAGAGCGCGTCAAGGACGGCGGCGAGGCCCTCCGCGAGGCGATCCTGCTCTACTCACGCGAAATCGCGTTCGGGGCAGCGGATGTCTACGCCCGGGCCGCCGAGGCCCGCGGGCTGTGGGACGCCCGTCTCGAAGCACTCGTGGTCGACTCCATTCTCTCCGGGGAATATGACGACGAGCTGCCGAGCCGGATCGCGGCGCTGGGTTGGCACGGCCACGGTGAGGTCTGCGTCCTGGTCGGAACCACACCGAAGATGCTCGACGTCGACCAGCTGCGCCGCTCAGCCCGGCATATGGCCGCCGACGTGCTGATCGGGGTGCAGGGAAACCGGCTGGTGCTGGTCATCGGCCGCGCGCATCCGATCAGCCCAGACGCCGAAGACACCGTCGGCGCGTCGTCGATGCTCAGCTTCATGGAGATCGCCAACCAACTGGAGCCGAGCTTCGGGCCCGGCCACCTGGTCCTCGGCCACGAGGTGCCGAACCTGGTTGACGCGTCGAAGAGCGCCAAGGCCGCGCTGGCCGGTTTCGCGGTCGCCCGCTCCTGGCGGAACGCGCCGCGTCCCGTGCAGGCCGACGACTTGCTGCCGGAACGCGCACTCGCCGGCGACCCACTCGCCCGCGCCACCCTGATCCACCGGGTGTACCGGCCCCTCCAGGCCCACTCGACCGAGTTGCTGGCAACCCTGTGGTGCTACCTCGATAACGGACGGTCACTGGAGGCCACCGCGCGGGAGTTGTTCGTGCACCCGAACACGGTGCGGTACCGGTTGAAACGGGTCTCCGAGGTCATCGGCTACGACGCCACCGGCGCGCGGGAAGCGCTCATCCTTCAATCCGCGCTGATCATCGGGTCGATCAGCGATCACGACGGCTCCACCCGGCGCCGGTGACGCCGGCGGCTTCCGGGGTTTGGCAGCCGTGTTGGCTGACGCGGGATCGGCTGCCGGGCCACGCGCATCGAACGCCGCTCCGCGGGCTGAGTTCGCCACGCGCAGCGGCGTCCGACCCGCACACCGCAATACGCCACCCACTACCGTTTCCCGATGACTTTCGGGGTCCGATCATGACGGGCGTGATCGCCGGCTGCGATCCGAACCGCCCCAGATCCCCTGACGCCGGCCTGTGGAAACCACACAAGGCATCCGCTGATTCTTGGTACGTCCTCCACACTCGCCCGCGCGCTGACCTTGGGAAACTAGAACAATGATCGTCGTCGTCTGCCCCGGTCAGGGCTCGCAAACCCCCGGGTTCCTCTCCCCCTGGCTGGAGAACCCTGAGTACGCGCGTGAGCTGCAGGCACTCTCCGACGCCTCCGGCATCGACCTGGTCGCGCACGGCACCGTCAGCGACGCAGACACCATCCGTGACACCGCCGTCGCCCAGCCGCTGATCGTCGCCGCCGGCATCCTGACGCTGAAGGCCCTCCTCGCCGACGGGCGGCGGGAGAAGATCGCCGGCATCGCTGGGCATTCGGTCGGAGAAATCACCGCCGCGGCCGGCGCCGGAATCCTGAGCAGCACCGACGCCATCCGCTTCGTGACGGAGCGTGGCAGCGCCATGGCCGCAGCGGCCGGCCTGGAAGCCACCGGGATGAGCGCCGTCATCGGCGCAGACGAGTCGGAGCTCCTGGCGCAACTCGACCAGCTCGGCCTCTCCCCCGCCAACTTCAACGGCGGTGGCCAGATCGTGGTTGCCGGGGCCCTGGATGGCCTCGCCGCCCTCGCCGCGAACCCGCCGGCCAAAGCCCGCGTCATCCCGTTGCAGGTCGCCGGTGCATTCCACACCCGGTATATGACGCCCGCCGTCGAGCGCCTGACGCAGGCCGCTGCCTCGCTCACGCCAGCAGACCCCGACCTGCCGATCTGGAGCAACCGCGACGGCGGCACCGTCACGGCCGGTGCACGCTTCCTCGACCTCTTGGTCGGCCAGGTCTCCTCGCCTGTTCGCTGGGACCTGTGCATGGCAGCCTTCGCCGACGCCGGAGTCACCGGGATCATCGAGGTCGCCCCCGCTGGCGCACTCGTCGGCCTGGCCAAGCGCGCGCTCCGCGGCGTGCCGAGCGTCGCGATCAAGACCCCTGATGACCTTCACGCCGCGATCGAACTCATCGAGTCCGATTTCGCCGCCGCCCCGTCGGCGTAATCGAAAGAGACGAATGACCAAGCCAACCCTGCAGCAGTCGCACGGCCCGCAGTACACCCGCATCCTGTCGGTCGGCGCCGCCCGCGGTGACCTCAGCGTGCCCAACTCCGATCTGGTCGGGCCGATCAACTCGTCGGACGAGTGGATCCAGCAGCGAACCGGCATCATCACCCGCACCCGTGCCAGCCAGGAGATCCAGGCCGTCGACCTGGCAACGGATGCCGCCCGTGAAGCGATCGAGCGCAGCGGCATCGCCCCCGAGCTCATCGACGCCGTGATCATCGCCACCATCAGCAACACCCAGCAGACGCCGTCGATGGCAGCCGTGGTCGCCGACCGGGTCGGCGCCAACCCGGCCGCGGCCTACGACATGAACGCCGCGTGTGCCGGCTACACCTACGCGATCGCGCAGGCCGACGCCCTGATCCGCACGGGCGTCGCCCATTTCGCACTGGTCATCGGTGCCGAGAAGCTCTCCGACGTCGTGGATCCCGCCGACCGCTCCATCTCCTTCCTCCTCGGCGACGGAGCGGGCGCCGTGGTGATCGGCCCGAGCGAATTCCCCGGGATCTCCAGCACGGTCTGGGGCTCCGACGGGTCCAGGGCCGACGCCGTGGCAATGGACCACACCCTGCAGGAGTACCGTCGCGGCGACGCACCGTGGCCCACCCTCCGCCAGCAGGGGCAGACCGTCTTCCGCTGGGCCGTCTGGGAAATGGCCAAGGTCGCCAAGCAGGCCCTCGACGCCGCCGGAATCACAAGCGACCAGCTCGCCGCCTTCATCCCGCACCAGGCCAACATGCGCATCATCGACGAATTCGCGAAACAGCTCAAGCTGCCGGCATCCGTTGCCATCGCGCGGGATATCGCGACCACCGGCAACACCTCGGCCGCCTCGATCCCGCTCGCCACCCACCGGTTGCTCGAAGAGAACCCGGAACTCAGCGGCGGACTCGCGCTCCAGATCGGCTTCGGAGCCGGACTGGTATTCGGCGCGCAGGTCGTCGTACTCCCCTAGTTCACCCGCCGTCCCCCTAAACTGAGTCTCGGTCAAACGAGACACCCCCCAAGGAGAAAACAATGGCATTGTCCACCGAAGAAGTTCTTGCCGGCCTGGCCGAGCTCATCAACGACGAGACCGGCATCGCAACCGACACGGTTGAGCTGGACAAGTCGTTCACCGACGACCTGGACATCGACTCCATCTCGATGATGACCATCGTCGTCAACGCAGAAGAGAAGTTCGACGTGAAGATCCCCGACGAAGAGGTCAAGAACCTCAAGACCGTCGGCGACGCCGTCGCGTTCATCGTCAAGGCCCAGGACTAGTCGCGAACTAGCCCCACGGACGGGCAGGCCGCCGACACTCGTCGACCGGCCTGCCCGTCCCTGCATGAACCTCGCTTCCACGGAGAGTTGACGTTATGACCAAGAAGATCGTTATCACCGGGATCGGTGCCACCTCCCCCCTCGGCGGCACGGCCGCCGACACCTGGTCTGCGCTGCTCGCGGGCGAGTCAGGGGCCACAACCCTCGAGCAGCCCTGGGTCCAAGAGACCCACCTGCCCGTCACGTTCGCCGCCCAGGCACGAGTCTCGCCGACCACGGTGCTGGAGCGCCACGAGACCAAGCGCCTCGACCCCTCCAGCCAGTTCGCGTTGATCGCGGGACGCGAGGCCTGGGCGGATGCCGGTTCTCCCGGCGTCGACCCCGGTCGCCTCGCCGTCGACTGGGCCACCGGCATCGGCGGCGTCTGGACGCTGCTCGACGCCTGGGACACCCTGCGCGAGCGCGGTCCCCGACGCGTGCTGCCGATGACCGTGCCGATGTTGATGCCGAACGGGCCCGCTGCGGCCATCGGGATGGACCTCCACGCCCGCGCGGGCATCCGCACCGTTGTCTCCGCGTGCGCCTCGAGCACCGAATCGATCGCCAATGCGTACGACCGGCTCCAACAGGGACTCGCCGACGTCGTCATCGCCGGCGGCTCGGAAGCGGCCATCCACCCACTGCCGATCGCGTCCTTCGCCGCGATGCAGGCGCTCTCCAAGCGCAACGACGACCCGGCAACGGCGTCGCGCCCGTACGACATCACCCGCGATGGCTTCGTGCTCGGGGAAGGCGCGGCCGCGCTCGTGATCGAGACCGAAGAGCACGCCAAGGCACGTGGCGCCCACATCTACGCCGAGCTGCTCGGCGGATCGGTGACCAGCGACGCGTACCACATCACCGCCCCCGACCCCGAGGGTTCTGCCGCTGCCCGGGCGATGCTGGAAGCGATCCGGAACGCGGGCGGCTCCATCTCCGACGTCTCCCACATCAACGCGCACGCCACCAGCACGCCGGTGGGCGACATCGCCGAGTACAACGCATTGCGCCGCGTGTTCGGCGACCTGCTCGACGGCATCCCGGTGTCGGCCACCAAGGCGTCCACCGGACACCTGCTCGGCGGGGCCGGGGCGATCGAGGCGTTCTTCACGGTCAAGGCGCTGTCAGAGCGGATCGCCCCGCCGACGATCAACCTGACCGAACAGGACCCGGAGATTCCGCTGGACGTCGTCACATCGCCCCGTGCGCTGCCGACCGGTGACCTGTTGGCAATCAGCAACTCGTTCGGCTTCGGCGGCCACAACGCCGTGGTGGCGTTCCGGAGCGTCTGACCCTCCCGCATTCACCGCCGCGCCCCCTCCCCGCGTCACGCGCGTGCGGGCAAAGTGCCGCCTCGCCTCAGCGCCAGGCGGCCATTTGGCCGCACGCGCGACCGGGGAGCGCGGCCGGGAGCGCGACCGGGAGCGGAGGGCGCGGGTGCACGAAGACCCCGACCGGCGTGAACCGGTCGGGGTCTGCCCTGTTGATGCGTTCCACACTGTTTCGCGTACGCGTCGTTCGGGAATGTCACCGACCAGCGCATCTGGCGCCACGTTGTGGACCGCACGTTTTGGGTGGCGATCAGCCCACTTTGTGGAGCCAGACGACGGAGTTGAGGTCACTGGCGTGCCGGAACGGTTCGAGCTCATCGTCCCAGGCCTGGCCCAGCGCGAGCCTCAACTCGCGGTGCAGTTCAACCGCGTTCGCCCCGGCCACCTCGATCGCGTAGCGGATGCGATCCTCCGGGACCACGATATTGCCAGCCGTGTCGGTCTGGGCGTAGAAGATGCCCAGGTCGGGAGTGTGCAGCCACCGGCCGCCATCCGTTCCCAGCCCGGCGTCTTCGGTCACCTCAAAGCGCAGGTGTTCCCAGCCGCGGAGGGCTGACGCGATCGCCGCCCCGGTCCCGCGGTCACCTTCCCAGTAGAACTCGGCGCGCTGCGACCCTTTGAGCACGGGTTGCTCGGTCCAGTCGAAGTTCACAGCCTGGCCCAAGGCGCGACCTGCCGCCCACTCGACGTGGGGACACAGCGCCCGTGGCGAAGAGTGCACGTAAAGCACTCCCCGTGCAGTAGGCGCCTGACGGGTCGATGCGCTGGGCACCGTTGTTGCCGCCATCGTTGTTCTCCGTTTCTCTGAGGTGCGTCTTCCCCAACGACCTCTGAACGAACTGAACGGCGATGAACCGAACCGCGACGAGCAGCGAGACTATGAAATTGTGGGACCTCCCGGTCGTTAGCGCCATTATGCCCCACCGGGATGGGAAATCACAACCGTGTCATTCGGCGGGTCGGACCGCAGCGCCGCATATTGTGTATATGCGGTATAGATTTACCGCTTGAGTGTTGGAGGTACGGTGTCGGTTCGCAGCAGCCTGCTGGCCATTCTCACCATGGGACCCGCCTACGGATTCCAGCTGCACGGTGAACTCCAGTCCCGCACGGCCAGCCGGCGGAACGTGAACGTCGGCCAGATCTACGGCACCCTGGACCGGCTGGTGCGCCAGGGCGCGGTCGAGTCGGCCGGGACCACCGAGGACGCCCTCCCCCTGTACCGCCTCACCGGCGACGGACGCGACGAGGCCCAAGCCTGGTTGCATTCCACCGAGAGCGCACCGGGCGAGGAATGGAGCGACCTGGTCAACCGGGTGCTGATCGCGTCGTCGCTTCCTGCCGTGGACGCCCTGGCCGTTGTCGCGGCCTACCGTGAGCGCTGGCGGGCCGCCGTGGGCGACGAGCCCCGCTCCGGGCAGGAGCGTCTTGCGGCACTGGCCGATCATTCGCTCGCTTCAGCCGCCCTGGCCTGGCTCGTCGAGGCGGAGGCCGCTCTCGCCGCCGACCCCGACTCCTTTGCGCGTGACTTCAGCGCCGAGCGGCCCCGCCGCGGGCGCCGTCCGGCCGCCGCCGCCGCTTAGCCGTTCGCGGCTGTCCACACCACGGCTGCGCCACGCCGGGGCCGCGCCCCGAGCACGCCGGGGCCGCGGCACGACGGCGCCGCACCACCCCTTCGCGCCTGCGGATTCGACCTCGCGCTGCGGATTCGACCTCGCGCTGCGGGCCTGCCCTCCGCGCGTGCAGGTTTCCGCAGCGTGAGCGGAGAACCGCAGCGTGAGCGGATGCCGCCGGGGCGACGCGCCTACGTGGCGTCGGCGTAGCTGTCGACGACAGCCACGGTGAGCAGGAAGTCCACCGGGAAGTCGCCGAACAGCAGGCGACCGGCGGCGGCGGCGGAGTCGGTGATGATGCGGGCAACCTGGTCCGCCTGCGCGGCGGGGGCGTGGACGATCACTTCATCGTGGAGGAAGAAGACGAGGTGGGCAGCGGCGGCGAACGGGCTGCACCGGTCTGGATCGTTGGAGCCGGCCGAGCCAGCCGAGCCGGCCGAGCCGGCTGCACCGGCGGCGCCCGGCGCATCCGCTGCAGGTAAGGCCCAGAGCGCTTTGCGGATCTCCGCCATCCAGCACAGTGCCCACTCGGCGGCGCTGCCCTGCACAACGAAGTTGCGGGTGAACCGGCCCCAGTCGCGGGCCTGGCTGCGGGCGCGCCGTTCGTCGGCGGCCGTGGCTGAGGGGTCGTAGGCCTGCGCCTGGGTCGCCTGCCATGCCGCACCGGGGCGCGGCGACGACCGGCCGAGCCGGGTGGTGACGCTCTCGCCGCGCTCGCCGGCGCGCGCGGCGGTCTCGGTGAGCCCGAGTGCGCGCGGGTAAGCCCTGGCCAACCGCGGCAACAGCCTGCCGCTCTCCCCCGTCGTGGCCCCGTACATCGCGCCGAGCATGGCGACCTTGGCGTGGTCGCGCGTCTCGACGACCCCGCTGGCCACGATCCCGGCATACAGGTCGCTGCCGCGCCCTGCGGCCGCCATGGCCGTGTCCGCGGACAACGCCGCGAGGATCCGGGGCTCCAGCTGGGACGCGTCGGCCACCACAAGCTTCCACCCGTCATCGGCCACGACGGCGCCGCGCACCTGCTTGGGCAGCTGCAACGCTCCCCCGCCGCGCGTCGCCCAGCGACCGGTGACGACGCCGCCCGGCACGTAGTCGGGGTGGAACCGGCCGTCGACGATCCAGGTGTCCATCCAGTACCACCCGTTGGCGCTGAGCAGCCGGTACAGCTTCTTGTACTCAAGCAGCGGCGCGATCACCGGATGCTCGAGCTTCTTCAGTTCCCCGGCGCGGGTCGACGCCGCGCCCAGCCCGGCGCGCTGCAGCGACCTGAGCAGGTCCTGCAGCGAGTCCGGGTTCAGGTTCGGGTCGGCAAGGGCAGCGCGGATCTGCCCAGCCAGCTCCTCGAGCCGTCGCGGCCGGGTGCCGTACGCCACCCTCGGCCCGAGCTCCCGGGTCAGCAGCCGGTCGTGGATCTCGGTGCGCCAGGGCAGTCCGGCGTACTGCATCTCGGCCGCGATGAGCGCCCCGGCAGACTCCGCCGCGAGCAACAGCCGCAGTCGCCCGGGTTCAGCGGATGCCGCCACCGCGTCCTGCTGGCGACGGAATTCGGCGCCGATGCCGGCGTCGCTGTCCACGGACGTCGCCGATTCGCTCGGATCGTCGTCCCCGACGGAGTCCCCGACGGGGCTGCCGCCCGGTTCGGCGCCGAGCTCGAACCCCAGGTCGAACAGCGTCGCACCCGCGTCGGCTGCGCTCGCATCGATCGCCGCCGCGGCATCCCAGTGGTTCGGCGCCGCCTGGGCGAGCTCGCTTGAGGTGGTGAGCGACGAGTTCCGCAGAATATTGTGGCACAGGCGCAGGTCGTGGCAGCGTTTCACCCGGATGCCGGAGGCAAGCAACGCTGGATACCAGCGGGAGGTGTCATCCCAGACCCATCGAGGCGCCCCCTGTTCGGCCTCGGCCACAAACGCGTGGAACTGCGGATGCGAGAGGGTGCGCGCAGGTCCTGGCTCCGGGGCCGCTGTCACCCGTCGGCCGGCGTTGGCGGCGTCCTGGAGCGGGGTCACCAGAACCGCCCCGCCGCCCGTTCGGCTCACCAGGATATGCACGCGTCCATTCTCTCGTGCGCCGCTGACAGGGCCTGCCGCGCCGATGCTAGTCCGCAGCCCAGGCCCTCTCCAGCAGGCGCACGGTCTCTGCGTCGGTGAGTTGGTGGAAGTCGCGGTAGAACTGGCCGATGGCCCAGAAGTCGAGCGGCGTTTCGAGGACCACGACGTCGTCGGCCACCGTGCGCATCTCGCTGAGCGTCTCGGCGGGAGCGACGGGCACCGCAAGCACGGTGTGCCCGGCCCGCATCCGCTCCAGGCTGGCGAGGGCGGCCTTCGCCGTTGCGCCGGTGGCGACACCGTCGTCGATCACGACGACCGTACGGCCGGCCGGGTCCAGCGGACGCCGGTCGCCGAGATAGCGGCTTCGGCGGCGCTCGATCTCCGTGAGTTCCGCCTGGCGCGCCCGCTCGAGGCCCTCGGCGTCGCTCCCGGACGCGGCAAAGACGTCGTCGTTCAGGATCAGCTGCGGGTCGTCGCCGTCGACGACGGCTCCCATCGCCACCTCCGGGTATCCCGGCGCACCGATCTTCCGCACGATCAACAGATCGAGTGGCGCACGCAGCTCCCGCGCCACTTCAACGGCGACCGGCACGCCGCCGCGGGGCAGGGCGTAGATGATCGGCGATTCCAGGCCCATATCCCCGAGCCGGGCAGCCAGCCGGCGGCCGGCATCCGTTCGATCTGTGAACACGGGCCGCCCTCAACGAGCGACGGCTGCGAGATCGTCGATGCTGGCCACCACCGGCAGGTTTGTCGACGTGCTCGACACGTAGACGCTCGCCCCGATGCTCCCGGCCGCCTGCATGCCCGCCGTGGAGTCGGAGACGGTGCGCTGCCAGCCGGAGGGTTCTGCGGTGCCAGCCGTCCACACCTTCGCCTGCACCAGGGTCGGGTTGACGCCGACCGTTTGCAGTCGCAGGCGCAGCTGGTTGCCGGCTGCCACGCTGACACCCGGCACGACGATCGCCGGGGAGATGACCACCTCTGACCCGACGGTCTGGGTCAGTGCCAGGGTCGCGGTTCCGCTCGAACGCAGCACGACCTTCGCCTGGTAACCTCCGACGCCGACGATCCTCCGACTGGACACGGTCACATAGGTCCCGCTGCCGGTGGGCATCTTGTCGACGGCGAAGGCCAGCGTGAGATCGGTGGCCGTTGACGACACACCGGTGAGGTAGGCGTTGTTGGTGACGCCGGCCGTCGCGAAGCGGATGCGCGCGGCCCCGTTGACCGAGTATTGCGACGCCGATCCAGTGGTCGTCCACGCACCTCCGACCTCTGCGGCGCCCAACCCGTTGGTGACGGTGCGCGTGAACGTGTCGGTCGCCAGCGTCGTCGGGGTGGTGGGATCAGTGGCGACGGCGGAATGCGTCGCGGTGCCGGTTGCGCCGGCGTTGTCAGTCACCGTGAGCACAACCGGGTAGGTGCCGGCCCCGGCGTAGGGGTGGGTCGCGGTCATGCCCGTCCCGCTGGCCCCGTCACCGAAGGTCCAGGCATAGCCCGTGATGGAGCCGTCGGCATCCGCTGACGCCGAGGCGTCGAAGGTGCATGACAGTCCTGTGCAGGTCGGCGTGAACTCGGCGGACGGCGGCTGGTTGGACGCAGCTCCGGTCGTGATGGTGAACGCGTCGGTGAAGCTTCCGCCGGCGACCGGAGTGAACCGGGCGTTCAACGCGGTCGGCGTGGCTCGCACGTCCAGGTTGCCGTTCGCCGGGTTCAGGTTCGAGCCGGAGTACGAGGCGAAGTACGGCGCCTCCGGATCTGAAGTGTTGACGTCCCTGAGCACCTGGCCCCCGGTCCCCGCGATCGCGAACACCGTCCCCGCGCCTTTGCCCAGGTCGCTGTCGCCGTCGCGTACACAGCCCGCGTTGTAGCTGCCGGGAACCAGCGCGGCACACGATCCCCCGAGCGCCAGCTGCTTGGACCGTGCGTAGAGGTGCTCGTGGCCGCTGACGACGAGGTCGACGCGCTTGTTCACCAGCAGGTTCGCGAGGTCTGCGCCCGAATCACAACTGTAGATGCCCACTGACAGGCACGGCTTGTGCATGCCGACGACGACCCAGGGAACCCCGGCCGCCCGAGCATCGTCGATGGCTGCTGACGTCCACTGGTACCGCGGCGTTCCCGCCGCGTACGACCACACCCCGTCCGGGAAGGTGAGGCCGGGCGAGATCATGATGAACCGAACCAGAGGCTGCTGCTGGGGCACGTCGACGTAATACTGGCGGCCATAGGTTCCAGCAACACCGGGCAGCTGGTTGGGCATGCAGGCGGAAAAGTCGTTGATCGCGCCGTTGGTCCCGTTGCTCTCGTGATTCCCCGACACCAGTTCGAAGGGGAAGCCGACTCCCACCTTCTGCGTGACGAAGTCGCACCAGGCCTGTTCGCCACCGGGCGCGCCGTAGGAGAAGTCTCCGACGGCGAGGTGGAGGTCTGAGCCGGAACCGGCGATCTGGCTCAGGACCGCGGTGGTGCTGCTGGTCGCGGCGAAGTCGCCGGATGCGGTGAAGTGCACCGAATCCGGCGTTGCCGCGAGCTTGACAACGGATGCCGCGGGGCCGGTCAGCCCCGTCCGGCCTGGCACGGCCTGGCCTGATGCCACAAATCCCGACAGCACGAGCAGGGCACCGGCCATGCCCGCTGCGAACGATTTTCCTGGGCGCATGAGTTGCTCCTTTGCAGGAGCAGAGTAGTCCCGACAGAATCCGCTTCACAACTAGACATGAGGACTATTCAATACCTGCGCGCCGGCGGGGCACTCGCGCGTCTCCCCTTGCCGCTCACCCGAATCGGGCTAGCGTCGAAATGAAGCCGTGATCGAACCAGTACACGCCAGAGGCGAGGGAGTACACGATGAGTGAGCATGCAGACGGGAAGCCGGACCGGGCCGCACAGGCGCCTGAGGATCCGAACACTGGCCAGGCATCGTCCGGTCAGGAGCATCACAACCCCGAGACCGAGGAAGACACCGCCTCGGGCGGGGCACCGGACGAGTAGTCGTTGACGTGCCCACGATCAGCGATTTGAGGCCCGGCGAGATTTTCGTGTTCGGTTCGAATGCGAGTGGTGTGCATGGCGCCGGTGCGGCCCGCACCGCGTACGAGAAATTCGGCGCGGTGTGGGGCGAAGGGCATGGCCTGCACGGCCAGACCTATGCGATCGACACCATGAGCGGCATTGAGGTGATGCGGGACGAGGTGCGGAATTTCCTCGAGTTCGCCCGCGAGCACCGGGACCTCACGTTCCTGGTGACCAAGGTGGGCTGCGGGATCGCCGGCTACACCCCGGCGGAGGTGGCGCCCCTGTTCGCCGGCCGCCCGGCCAACGCGGTTCTTCCCGACGAATTCCGCGCCCTGCTCGACGGCCGGTAGCTGCGGCCTAACCGGTGATCTTGTTCCCGTCAGCGCCGACTACCCACCAGACGCTTCCGACACCCTGGCCGGTGACGTCGCCTTTGGCCGCATCACCCTTGTAGTAGTAGAGCGGCCAGCCGTTCAGGGTCACCTGCTTGGTTCCGTCGGTGCGGGTGATGGTTCCCACACTGCCGGTGATCCCGTCAACCTTGGTCTGCTCCGTTCCGGCGACGACGGCCGGCCACGCGACGAGGCAGTCACCCTCGCACACACTCTTGCCGTTGCCGGCCGTGTCCTTGTCGAACACGTACACCGTCATCCCGGCGCCGTCGACGATAATCGTGCCCAGTGCGCTGTCTTCGGTCTGCAGCTCGGTCTCGCCCGACGCGGATGGCGAACCGGATGCCGACGGGCTCGGCTCCGAGGTGCTCGGCGCCGGGGTGCTGGACGATCCGCCGCCATATCCCGGCAAGCCGGACCCGCCGCTCTGCGAGCAGCCGGCCAAGGCCAGCACGCCGAGCGCGGCGGTGGCCAGCGCGATGGTGATTTTCCTGTTCATGAGGTCTCTCCTTCTCCGGTGTGGGTCGGACTAAACGCCCCTCATGAACACGAGATGGCTGCCGGAATCGTTCAGTGCAGGGCAATGCACGACGACACCGGCCCTCACCGCGCCTTGGTGAACGTGCCGCGGAGGACCGCCGTGTCCAGGACGTGCCCCGCCGCCCCCCGGAGGAAGTGTTCGAGTGAGGTGCCGGCCGGCAGGTCGAGGGCGTCGGAGGCGTCGAGATCGAGCGCGTACAGAGCGAACTCGTACTCGTGGGTTCCGGCCGGCGGGAAAGGCCCGGCGTAAGGCTCCAACTCCCGCGCTGGCGCCGGCAATCCGCTCGCCGACGCGCCCTCCGCAAGCTCAGAGCTGTTGCCGTCGATCCCTGCCAACAGCCAGTGCAGGTAACCCCGCGCCACCGGATGGTTGTCTGTGACGCTGACGGCAAATGACCGGGTGCCGGCCGGGGCATCCGTCCACGACAGTTGGGGCGACACGTTCTGGGACTTCTTCCCGTACTTCTGCGGAATCTCCTGGTTGTCGCCGAACGATGCCGAATGAAACTCCATGGGGTCAGCCTAGAACCACGAAGGGTGGGCCGGAAGGGTTCCCGCCCACCCTACGTCGTTGAAACGGCTGGCTCAGCTTGCGACTTCCTGGTGCCGGCTCGGCAGCTTCCAGCCCGGCCGCACGTAGTGGCAGGTGTAGCCGTTGGGGTACTTCTCCAGGTAGTCCTGGTGTTCCTCCTCAGCCTCCCAGAACGGGCCGGCGGGGGTGACCTCTGTGACGACCTTCCCCGGCCACAGCCCCGACGCGTCAACGTCGGCGATCGTGTCCTCGGCCACCCGCTTCTGTTCGTCGCTCAGATAGAAGATTGCCGACCGGTAGCTGGCTCCGACGTCATTGCCCTGACGGTCCCTGGTGGACGGGTCGTGGATTTGGAAGAAGAACTCGAGCAGGTCGCGGTAGGAGATCTGCTCGGGGTCGAACGTGATCTCGACGGCTTCGGCGTGGTTGCCGTGGTGCCGGTAGGTCGCATTGGGCGTTTCGCCACCGGAGTAGCCCACCCTGGTCTCGATCACACCGGGACGCCGGCGAAGCAGCTGCTGCGCACCCCAGAAACAACCGCCCGCAAGAATTGCCTTTTCAATTGACACTGTGATCCTCCAAAGTTTCGTGCTTCGCGATGTAGAACCGGGCACGGGTGCAAACTGTTCCGTCGAACCTGAACGGATGCTGTGAGTCACCAACCCTGGGAATCGCCCTCGCCGCCACCAGCGGCCCCGTCGGCCTCCTCGGGTCGCGCTTGACCCGCGTCTTCTTCTTCGCCGGCCCCGGCCGTGCCTTCGTCCAACGTTCCGGTTCCGTCGGGATACCCGGCTTCGTCAGGGTACTCGAACGAGCCGTTTCGCTTGTCGTTCATCGGCTTCCCTCTCTCTGTGAACACAGTCTCCGCCCCCGTGGCGCTGATGGTCAATCCATCTCCCGTCATGCACCGGCAGGGCCGAGCCGGAGGCAATGTCGTCGGCGCAATTGTTGGTCGACGTTTGGCGCTCTGTAGCGGCGACCCGCGGCCCCACGGGATGGTGCGCCCGCGGCATGGCTTTTACAGGAGGAATGAGATGGGGAAACTTCATTACGGAAACCAGTCATTCGACATGGATGACCGCCTGCTCGCCCATCTCCAGCTGATCATCGGAATCAAGCTGCGGCGCGGTGAGAACTTCTTCATGGCCTGGAAAGCACCGGCTTCGGCGGGTGAGGGCCGGCGCGCGGTCTGGATCGACAACGGGGTGCCGATCCACATGGAGTATTCGGGAGGCCGTCTCCCGAAGATGAACATGGCGTGGGCGGAGAAACTCGCCGACGCAGCCAACAAGGGCGGCGGCCTCATGATCATGGCCGACGACGTGCCCCTGCTTCCAGAAGAGCTGGACTGAACCGACCGGGCGGAAGGGCGGCCGGCGGCAATCGCGTCCTAGGTGCGATGGATGTGGGCGCTCAGCCGCTCCCTCGCATCGGTGGGGTCCATGCCGCGGTCGACCGCTGCCAACTCGGTCAGCGATGCCATCTCGTCGCGGCAGGCCGCGCACCCGGCCAGGTGAGCTCGGAAACCCGCGGGCAGGGGCACGTTGTGGTCGAGGAGGTCATCCACGACCGAATCCGACCGGGCGAAGCACTCGTCGCAGGAGAGCCACGGCTCGAACGGGCCGAACGCCTGGGCGAGGACCGCGCCGGTCCACGCGTCGCGGGAGTTCATCGGTCCACCTCCTTGTCAGTCTGGATGTAGCCCTGTACGATCAGGGCCTCTCGCAATCGCCTGCGGGCGTCATGCAGCGCCTTGTACACGGTATTGGGAGTGGTGTGCAGCCGGTCGGCGACCACATCGATCGGGACGCCCTCGACAGCGACCGCGATGAGTACACGCTGCTGGTGAGCAGTCAGGCACTCGGCGATGCAGCGTCGCAGGGCCTCCGACAGGGCCGCAGCCTCAACGTGGGAGGGAGGGTCCCCCAGCCGTGAGACCGGTTCCGGAATCGACGACAGGTCGACGGTGGTTTGTAACCACACCTCGCGGCGCACGGCCGTCGCGGTAATCAGGATCGCGAATTTGAACGCCCAGGTTGTGAACCTGCTTCGTCCCTCGAAGCTCGAGAGTCGGGCGAGGACCGCGACCACAGCCTCGTCAGCGCTGGACTGCACGATCTCGTCGGCGCGCGCCTGCCCCAGGCGCGACGCCTCGCCCATCCGGCTGAACTGGAACCGGGCAGCGCGCACCATGAGCAGGTGAAGCTGCCGGATCGCATCGTCACGTGCCGCCCCCCCTGGCCGTCAGCCCGCCGAGCCAGTCGTAGTCCTCTGATGGGCTCGAGACCGTGAGCGGCTCCTCGAATGGGGAGGCGACCTCGATGTCGCGGTCGTCGATTGGATCCTCCTCTTCGAGCAGGGCCCCTGCACCGTTCGCCATGAAGAGTTTGTGTCAGCGCCGAGGCGATTCTTACCCGGAACCTCGAATCTCGTCGGGTCCGGTAAGACTCGCTGCCGCCGAGTCACTCATTCCTCGAGACAGGAAATCCAGACTTCACCCAAGAAAGGTACACGATCATGAACCGAATGAACGCCCATCCGCAGGCGGCCACAACGGCTGTGGCGCTCTCCGTCATCGGCCTGTTGGGCGCTGCCGGCCTCGTCGGATGCAGCACGACCGTCGGTGAGGCAGTGGCCACGGGAACGGGGTCTGCCGAAGTCAGCACCATGGACATGTCACAGCACGGCGCGAAGGTCACCTTGAAGCAGATCGCGCTGTACACCACAATGGCCAACCTGTGGGCGCAACACATGGAGTGGACGTATGCAACGGTCATCGCATTCGCCCAGGAATCACCGGCGCTGACCCCCACCCTCGATCGCATCCTGCAGAACCAGGTCGACATCGGCAACGCGTTCAAGCCGTTCTACGGCACCCAGGCCGCGCAACAGCTCACCGCCCTCCTGAAGGAGCACATCAACGACTCAGTCCCGGTGCTGACAGCCGCCAAGGCAGGCGACAGCGCTGCCCTGGACACCGCGGTCTCTGCCTGGTACGCGAACGCCAGCACGATAGGTGATTTCCTGGCGTCGGCGAACCCGCACTGGAAGAAGGCCGACATGGAGAGCATGATGCGTACGCACATCACCCAGACCATCGCGTACGCAAGCGATGCGCTGGCCGGCGACTACAGCACGGCCATCGCCGATTACGGCATCGCCGAGCAGCACATGCAGGAGATGAGCGACATGCTCAGCGCCGGCCTGATCCAGCAATTCCCGAAGCAATTCCGGTGACGCACCGGCGCCGCCCGGCGACATGACGGATGATCACTGTCAGCGTCAAACCCCCAGTTAGTTCAGCGTGATTGCGACGAGGCCTCCCACCCCGAGCAGGTACAGCACCGCGACGACCAGGGAGTCGACCCCGATCCCAGCGATGGACTTTGGAGGCCGGAACACCAGCCCCGCCGCATACACGATGGTGAGCAACGCCGCGAGGGCGGTCAGGAGGATGTCGCTCGCGTTCGCCTGCGGCAGCACAGCCTTGCCGCTGATAACCGTGGCGAGGAGGAACAGTACGGGCAGGAACGCGTTCCCGCCGAAAATGTCGCTGATCGCCAGGTTGTCGTCACCCTGCTTGACGGCTTGGAGGCCCGTAGATATCTCCGGCAGACTCGTTGCCAGGGCGAGGAGTGTCGCACCGAACAGTACGCCCGAGAGCCCGATCTGTTTCGCAGCGGCATCGCCGGCCTGCTCGAGGACGACACCGGCCGCAAGGGTCGCCAGCGCAGATACCGCGAAAATGATCGACGCCTTCGCGGTGCTCATCTTCTTTCCATCGTCGTGCTTGCGGGTCCGGTGCCCGGAGGCGCCCGCAGTCATTGTGTCCGGTGCTTTACCGTCCTCATGCCAGGGCAGCCCTCTTCCCGCCCGGTGGACCAGGAAGAGCCCCACGACCCAGATCACAGCGATCAGGACCACATCCGGGGTGAGGCGGGCAAATAACAGTCCCGACGGAAGCTGGCTGCCAGCCAGGACGACAGCGAGGACGGCGACCACCACCACCGCCTCGAGCACCAAGGTCAGTGACGCCGCCCGGTAGGTAATGGGTTTGACACCCCTCCCACGTTTCCCGAACCTGTCGAGGATAACGATGACGACGGTCTGAAGTGCGATACCGCCGAGGATGTTCCCCACCGCGATCTCGATCGAACCCGATGCAGCCGCGCTGATCGTGATCGCGATCTCCGGCAGGTTCGTCGCCACAGCCAAGACGATGAGGCCCCCGAGCGCGCTCCCCAGGTGCAGCCGGTCGTCCAGAGTATCCGTCGTCTTCGACAGTTGGATGCCCGCGAACCAGATCACCGCAGCACCGACGCCGAAGAAGACGATGAGTAGCCACAAGGGCAACGAGTCCATGCCGATCATGAAACCATGACTACGCGGGATGAAGAATGGTCAGCGGCACCAAAGGCAGCAGGCGACGGCAGTCGTCACCAAGGCACCCGCCGGCGTCTCTATTTCCGCCGGTCTGCCAGCTGTGGCTGCTTTCGACGGGAGAGTTGGAACACCCCGAATACAGCGAGCGCGCCCGCGAGAACGAACACGACGCCGGCCCACCAGGGGGCGGCAGTGGCTTCGCCGAGCACGACTATTCCGATGGTGACTCCGACCATAGGGTCGATGACGGTCAAGCCCGCGACGACGAGGTCCGGCGGGCCGCTTGAGTACGCGGTCTGCACGAGGTACGAGCCGGAGAGCGCCGCGACGATGATCGCGACGACTGCCACGATCGTGAGCCCGTCCCCCGGCACGAGTTTGAACCCGTGAAGAATGATGGTTTGCACGCGGTCGATGACGACCTTCGCGAGGGACGCGACGAACCCGAAGATCACACCGCCGGCGATGATGTAAAAGACCGTCGGCGACCGCTTACGAAGGGAGAAGAAACCGACCGCAAGCAGTGCCAGCACACATCCCAGGATGATCAAAACGATGACCAATTGCTGTGTTCCGATCGGCACTGAGGTTGTCGTGACGGCGGCCACCCCGACGAACACGCCAATCCCGCCGACGCACATCAGGATCGCGCGGATCGCCGTCTTCTCGAGCCGCGTGCCGGTCGACCGGGCGTTGAGGAAGGCGGTGATGACGAGGGCCAGCGCGCCCAGCGGCTGCACCACAGTCAATGGAGCAAGAAACAAACTGATGAGCTGCAGAACAATTGCAACACCCAGCATCAGGGTGCCGACCAACCAGGATGGACGGCGGACCAGGGCCAGCAACTGCCCGAAACCGAGTCCGGTTTTCGCGCTATTGCGGCTGGCGGCGTCGACTTTGTTCACGCCGCGATGCTGGAACTCTGCGCCGAACGCCAGGAACACAGAGCCCAGGAGCGCAACGGGGATGCCAAGCGCCTGAAGCGGCGACAACGTGACGAAACCGCTCACCATGTCGCCAACCTACTCGCGAGCGAATACCAATGCCATTCGGGCTTTCAGAGCGACGAGCGCTGCTGCCGTCCAGGCGGCCGACCAGATCTTGGCTCGCTCCGGGTGATGGATCTGTCTTCCGATGATCTATCGCGTTGGGGTGTGAACGCGGGAGGATGGGACCATGACCGTCGACGACCTGTATCGCGACCTGCACACCAATCCGGAGCTCTCCTTCGAGGAGACCCGCACGGCCGGGATCGCCGCCGTCGGACTCCGCACGGCGGGCTTTGACGTCATCGAGGGCATTGGGGTCACCGGGGTTGCGGGGGTGCTGCGCAACGGCGACGGGCCGACGGTGCTGCTGCGAGCTGACATGGACGCGCTGCCCGTGACGGAGGACACCGGCCTCGAGTATGCGAGCAGCGCACCCGGTGTCATGCACGCGTGCGGGCACGACGTACACGTCGCGTGCCTGGTCGGCGCGGCGCGGGAGTTGGCCGCCACTCGAGCAGACTGGAGCGGCACGGTCGTCGCCGTGTTCCAGCCGGCCGAGGAGGTCGGCCGGGGAGCGCAGGCAATGCTTGACGACGGGTTGTTCGAGAAGGTGCCGGTGCCGGATGTGGTGCTCGGCCAGCACGTCGGGCCCGCCCCTGCCGGACTGATCGGCGCCCACTCCGGCGCGGCCTTCGCGTCGGCCGACAGCATCGACATCACGGTGCATGGACGCGGTGGCCACGGATCGCGCCCCGAGACCACGATCGATCCGATCGTAATCGCGGCGGCCATCGTGGGGCGGTTGCAGACGATCGTCGCCCGCGAGATCGCACCTCAGGAGACCTCCGTTGTCACCGTCGGGCGACTCGCTGCCGGCACGAAAAACAACATCATCCCGGAGAATGCGGAGATCGGACTCAGCATGCGCGCCTACAGCGACGAGGTGCGGTTGCGCATGCTCGCGGCGATCGAGCGGATCACCCGCGCCGAGTCCGCGGCGTCGGGAGCGCCAGAGCCGATGATCGAATTCGCCGAGTCCTTCCCAGTGACCGTCAACGATCGGGTCGCCACCGAGCGCACGATGGGCGCATTCCGCTCGGCGTTCGGCGCGGAGGCGGTTATCGACCCGGGACCCGTCTCCGGCAGCGAAGACGTCGGCCTTCTCGCGACGGCCGTTGACGCTCCCCTGGTCTACTGGATACTCGGCGGCGCCCACCCGGAAACGTACCTCAGGGCCGCGAACGCGGGGACCGTCGACCGCGACATTCCGTCAAACCATTCGCCACGTTTCGCGCCGGAGATCCAGCCGACGCTCGATCGCGGGGTCGCGGCGCTGGTCACCGCGTCGCGCGAGTGGCTGCGACGGTAGGGCTGGCCCCACCCGCGCGGCGACGCCACGGGTTATTCCCCGCGGCGCCGGTATGACAATGCGGGCGCAGACCGACTACGGCAGGCAATGCGCGACCAGCACGGCGAGTAGCCACTATCCACCAGTTGACGGCGGCGGCGAATGCGTGTCCCGTTGAGGCGTGCGTACGCGGAAAGCAGGCTCGCCGTCGCGATGCAGTACGTCGTGTCTCATTACTCAGCCGGTAGCACGGCGAGCAGCGAGGTAGAGCGGGAAAACCACGGCGAAGAGCAGCACGCATAACGCGGCCCAGACCTGTGGCTGCTCAATCATGACTCCGGCGACCGTCACCGAGACCGGTCGGTGTTCCCTTTCACGTGAACGCGCATCCTGCAACACCCACACGACCACCGCAACGAGAACCAGCCCGACCAAGAGCGGCAACAGCAGGGGAAGCGATGGGCTCACACTCCGATTTTACCCATTCCGCCTGGCGGTGACGCTGGGACACTGTGAGCATGACGGACGGCTGCATATGATGATCGGGAATATCGCGAGAACGGAACCGGAGAACACGATGATAACCAGACTGAATGTCGCTTCCATCTACGTCCTGGACAAGGATGAAGCTCTCGACTTCTACGTCAACAAGCTCGGTCTTGAAAAGGGCAATGATGTGCGGCAGGGCGAGTATCGCTGGCTCACCGTCCGGGTCCCTGGCGGAGCCACCGAGATCTCACTGGAACAGCCCGGTCCGCCGCTGCACGATGAAGCGACTGCAGAGCGAATCCGCGAGCTGATCACCAAGGGTGCCCTGAACGGCCTGGTCTTCATCACCGACGATGCGCGCGCGTTGTACGACACGCTCCGCGAGCGCGGCGTCACCGATTTCACGCAGGAACCCACGGAGCACTTCTACGGTACTGACATGGGCATCCGAGACCCGTTCGGCAACCCCATCCGCTTCGTGCAGCAGGGAACCGTTTAGCCAGGGCCGAAATGGTAGCGGTGGTCGGTCGGAGTGGTGTTGAGGCGACGTCGGAAGGCCCGGTCCATTGTTTCGGGGGTGCCGAACCCACTGCCGCGAGAGATCTGCTCCATCGAACTCGACGTCGTCTCCAGCAGGCGGCAGGCATTCTCCATCCGCACCGCCTCCACATATTCGGCGGGGGTTGTACCCACTTCGGTCTTGAACAGACGGCTGAATTGACGCTCGGACAGGTGGGTGTGCGCCGCCATGACAGGAATGGAAAGGTCGTCTGTCAGGTGCTCCGGCAGCCACTCGAGAAGATCACGGATCGGTTCGTGGTTGGCCGACTGCGCGGCCAGGAGCGCGGAGAACTGGTTCTGGCCCCCTGAGCGGCGCAGGTACACCACGAGGCGCCGCGCGACTGTCGCTGCCGCGGTCCTGCCGTGATCGTCGGCGACGAGCGCCAGGGCGAGGTCGATTCCGGCTGTGACGCCGGCGGATGTCCAGACGTTTCCGTCGTTGACGTAGATGGCGTCGGGCTCGACCGTCACATTCGGGTAGCTCTGCTCCAAGAGGGCGCACTCGGCCCAGTGGGTGGTCGCCCGCCTGCCGTCCAGGAGTCCCGCGGCCGCCAGCAGGAAGGCCCCAGAGCAGACCGACGTGACACGTCGTGACTGGCCCGCCAGCCGACGGATATTGTCGACGAGCTTCGTGTCCATGGCTGCCAATTCCATGTCCCGGCCGCCGGAGACCACGAGCGTGTCGACGTGACCGACAACCTCATCGATCGGCGTGGAGGCGAACTCGAGTCCGCTGGTCGAGAGCACTGGACCGCCGTCGGTGCTGACGACCTCGGTCGCGTATCGCGGTATCGGCAGGAAGCGCGAGGCGCTCGAGAAGACCTCGAGCGGCCCGGTGATGTCGAGGATCTGAGCGGACGGAAATCCGACGATGA